>NZ_JAAUVM010000005.1:0-340186 GCF_012030485.1 Pseudomonas sp. B14(2022) | reverse complement strand
CCATCGCAGCTATCTCTACGAACCGAACAGTTTCAGGCCGCTGGTCCTGTTGGAAGGCTTCGGCCCAAAAGACACCAAGCCCTACCACTACCAACTCGACCACCTCGGCACGCCGCAGGAACTGACCGACCCCGACGGCGAAATCGTCTGGTCCGCGCACTACCGCGCCTACGGCCAGATCAGCCGTCTCGACAAAGGCAAAATCGACAACCCGCTGCGTTTTCAGGGCCAGTACTTTGATCAGGAAAGCGGACTGCACTACAACCGCCATCGCTACTACAATCCGGATATTGGTCGCTATCTGACGCCTGATCCGGTGAAGTTGGCAGGTGGGATCAACACGTACCAGTACGTGCCCAATCCGACGGGGTGGGTGGATCCGTTAGGGTTAAGCTGTAAGATTGGAAATTGCCCGGATTCAAAAAACGATTTAACAAAAAAAGCACCTCCTGGAGTATTAACTACTCACGAGAAGGCTGGAGGACACCTGATTGAAAAACATGTCGGTCGAACAGACGAACAGTTAGCGGCAAGATTTGAATCTGAACCGCACATTCCAGCCTCATCCACCTTCAAAACTCTAGAAGAGGCTGAGGCTATAGTGTCCAAAAGCTTGACTGCACACCAGCAAGAAATAACTACATTTTTAAGTGGAAACAAGGAAAAACTCCTAATTAAAGACAGCTCAAGTCAACCCGTAGGGGTAAGCATTCTAAATGGAGCAACAAAATCCGTACCTGTTTATAAGTTCCTATTAGTCATAAAACGAGATCCTAAAATGCCAGATGGCTATCTATTGCTAACAGGATACCCAGAAAAATGAATGAACCATTAACAGAGCTACAACAATTTTTTGGTGCTTACTTTAATCAGGATTGGGCGGAAGATCATTCATCGGCCGATGATGTCATCGATACATTTCTACTAGACTCGCCTAGAGAAATAATCATGACAGTAAAACAGGAAATTTTAGAGCTGATAAGTTCGTATACCAACGAGCCAGACCTTCAAGAAAATTTACTGCATATACAGCATTGCTATTACTACTATCCATACCAATGGGCCTCAGGCCCGTTATGGCTAAATCACATAGTTCGAAAGTTTGATGAACACCTACAAAAAAACCAATATTCAACTTAAAAATCAGCCGTATAACGATCTTTGCTATTAATATTTTGGCCTGCTGCGCAGTCCACGCAGGGCAAGCCTGCTCACCACAAGGAATGAAGGCTCAGCCAAGTTGAATGGGTGAGCCTCCCAGGCTGATCAGCGTTTACTCAGCTCCATAATCATCCGACTCAGCAAGTAGATCCGT
This sequence comes from Pseudomonas sp. B14(2022), assembly GCF_012030485.1. Classification (NCBI taxonomy): domain Bacteria; kingdom Pseudomonadati; phylum Pseudomonadota; class Gammaproteobacteria; order Pseudomonadales; family Pseudomonadaceae; genus Pseudomonas; species Pseudomonas sp. B14(2022). The sequence goes on along the minus strand of NZ_JAAUVM010000005.1, from coordinate 338,871 downwards.
GGCGCCACGCTCTCCACCTCCGCATACTCCTGCGCCGTATGAATATTCCCCCCTACAATCCCAAACCCATCCAACGTCGGCGTGCCCACCCCGGCTGACAAACTGGCATCCGCCGCGCCGCCGCTGCCTTCAATGGTTAACTTTTTACCCAGCTCCCCATAAATGCCCTGGGCAATCGCCACCAGCTTGTCCGACTCCGGCGTCTGCGGCATGGGCGGCAGGCCGCGTTTGAGGGTGGTGGTCACTTCGGTTTCCGGGATCAATTTGTTGGCGGAGACCCGCACCAAGTCCTTCTCGATCCGATCGAACTCTTCCGGCAACGCTGCACGCACGTCGGCTTTGGCGGTGGCTTGGTCGGGGATGACGTTGGTGCGGTCGCCCGCGTTGATCACGGTGAAGTTAATCGTGGTTTTCTTTTCTTCATCGCCGAGTTTGCCCAGTTGCAGAATCTGGTGCGCGGCTTCCATGGCGGCGTTGCGCCCCAGTTCCGGGGCGACGCCGGCGTGGGCGGCTTTGCCTTTGACTTCGACCACGGCGGTGGCACTGCCTTTGCGCCACACCACCAGGCCGTCGGCGGGGCGGCCGGGTTCGAGGTTCAGGGTGACGTCGTGGGCCTTGGCGGTGTTGCGGATCAAGTCAGAGGCGATGTCCGTGCCGGTTTCTTCGCTGGCATCGAGCAGGAAGGTAATCTGTGCGTAATCCTTGAACCCTTGGTTCTTCAGGACTTTGAGCGCGTAGATCCCGGCGACGATGCCACCTTTGTCATCCATCACGCCGGGGCCATAGGCGCGGCCATCCTTGATGTGAAACGGACGTTCGGCAGCAGAGCCTTCCTTGAAGACCGTGTCCATGTGGGCCATCAGCAGGATTTTGGCCTTGCCGTTGCCCTTGAGGGTGGCGATCACATGGCTGCTGTTGGCGGCGGCATCCGGCACCCGTTCAATGGTGAAGCCCAACTGTTTGAGTTCATCGACGGCGATGTCACTCACCTGGGTCAGGCCTGGCCCGTAGCCGGAACCCGAGTCGATATTCACCAGGCGCTCCAGCAGTTTCAGGGCCGGGGCCTTGTACTGCTCGGCGTCCGCCTGGATCTGCTTGTGGGGTTCAGCGCTGTAGGCCGGGAGTGCGAAGGACAAGGCCAGCGTGGCGGCCAGGAGGGAACGCGGGAACGTGAAGAGCATGAACCGATCCTTGTTGTTTGTTGGGGTGCGGCCTCACCCTACCCCACTGAACCGATCGCAACCAAGTGCCTTGCACCGAACTGACCCGGTTGGGCCCGCTGCTCTTGGCTTCATACAGCGCCAGGTCTGCATCGTTGAGCCAACGGGTGGAATCGGCGTGTCCCGGTTGATACGGCGCCAAGCCGATGCTCAAGCTGGAAAGCCCCGGGCCAGCATCCACGCCACCCCCAGCAACAGCACCGCCATGACCCGCTGCAACAACACGCGGCGCCTGGGGTTTTCCAGCACTTGCTTGATGCGCTGGCCGAAGTAGCAATACAGGCAACCGCTGGCAAATTGCAGCACCAGGAAGGTCGCCCCGAGGATGGTGATATCCGCCGCCGAACTGTGCTCCCCTGCCCCGGTGAACTGTGGGAAAACGGCGCTGAACATGATGAGGGTCTTGGGATTGGAAAACCCGGTGAGCAGCCCTTTGCCGAACAGGCTCCGTGTGCCCTCCACGGCAGCCGCCTTGCCGATCGACGCGCCGCTGCTGGTCCACTGCTTGTAGGCCAGGTAAAGGATGTAGGCCACGCCGACACACTGAATGGCCTGGGTAATGGCGAGATTGCCCTTGATCAGTTCCGAAAAACCCACGGCAAAGATCAGGATCGAAATCAGGTACGACACACTGGCACCGAGTTGCGCCGGAATCGAACTGCGCAAGCCGCTCTTCAAGCCCAGGCTCAACAACAGAAGGGTCATGGGGCCGGGGCTGAAGGTCATGGTGGCGCAAAACAGCAGGAAGTAGAGAAACGAAGAGAGCGTCAGTGCGCTGGTCATGGCCTTGGACCCAGGGTGAGAAGGCCTGCAGTGTAGGCAAGCGACGTTGCATAAGGCAGGTAAAGTCAGGCCTAATCCGGCCGAACTTCACCGGTAAAATCACCGGCAAACACAAGGAAGATTCATGCTTGTATCCGCCATCGCCTTTGTGGACGGCACGCCCAAGGTGCAGCAGATCGTCGAGGCGTTCAGCCAGTTCATCGAGAGCGGCGAATGGGCACCCGGCAGCAAGTTGCCGTCGGTGCGTGAGTTGACTCAGACCCTGGGCGTCAGCAAGTTCACCCTCAACGAAGCCCTCGACCGCCTGCGCGGGCGCAACCTGCTCACCTCCAGCCAGGGGCGTGGCTACTTCGTGGCGATGGACAGCGCGCGCCCGGCCTCGGTGGCGTGGGTCGACCTGCTGCCCCAGGACCTGCTCAGCGTCTTGCGTCGCCCGCTGGTCACCGCCGGCGGCGAGCTGCGCCCCGGCGGCGGCCACCTGCCGGAAGCATGGCTGAGCACCGAGGCTATCCGCCAAGCCATGCGCAGCGTGGTGCGCGCGCCGTCGTTACGCATCGCCGGGCTCGGCACGCCAGCTGGCTTATTGCCGCTGCGCCAGGCCTTGCAACAAAAGCTGCACGGCGAAGGCCTGTCGGTGCCGGTGGAACAGATCATCACCACGCCCAACACCGTGCAAGGCCTGGACATGCTGATGCGCCTGCTCGCACGCCCCGGCGACACCGTGCTGCTCGACGCACCGTGCTATTTCAACTTCCACGCCAACCTGGCGCTGCACGGCGTCAAGGTGGTGACCATCCAACGCCGCCCCGACGGTTTCGATTTCGCCGCCCTCGAACAGCTGCTGGCCGAACACCGCCCCAGCCTGTACCTGACCACCAGCGTGCTGCATAACCCCACCGGCCATTCCTTCAGCCCCAGCCAAGCGTTTCGCCTGTTGCAACTGACCCAGCAGTACCACTGCCATATCGTCGAGGACGATCTTTACGGCGACCTGCACCCCAACCCGCCGCCGCGCCTGGCCGCTGTCGCCGGCCTGGACCAGGTTACCTACCTGTCGGGCTTCTCGAAGATCCTCAGCGCCAATACCCGGGTCAGCTTCGTGGTGGCCGCGCCGCAACTGGCCGCCAACCTGACCAATATGAAGTTGATGAGCGGTGGCGTGACCTCGGAGCTGTTCGAGCAGATCGTCTATCGCATGCTCAGCGAAGGCAGCTATACCAAGCACCGCAAGCGCATGGTCCAACGCCTGATGGAGGCCGGCGGGCGCGTGGAGCAATGGCTCCGACGCTGCGGGTGCGATTTGACGATGGCCTACGAAGGCGGGATGTTCATCTGGGCACGCCTGCCACCGGGTGTGAACGGCGAGTGGTTGGCCCAGGAAGCGTTGAAACACAGCATGGTATTGGCGCCGGGCACGCTCTTCGGCTACGACCCGGCCCATCGCGATTCGATGCGTTTCAACGTGGCCCACAGTGATGAGCCACGGGTGCAGCAGGTGTTTGAAGCGCTGTTACTGAAGGCCGTGCGCGGGTCCTGAACCGCAGCGGCGGCTCTGCCGTCCCTGCGACGTTCGATCCCTTCTTCTGCGTTGACCAGCTTTGTTACACACCATATAGTGTGCCCACAAACAGAACAGACCACTACATAGTGTGCAGTATCGGTATTGACCGACCACACTCTGCGCAGTATTTCAATGCCTGGCAGCCTGCAAATCAGATTTTTTTGGACGGGTTCACACGCCGTCAAAACAGAACAGAAGGGAGTATTTCAATGCTGAGTTGGGATGAAGTCGACAACGAGGACACCGGTGCAGCTGTAATCAAGGGCGCCAACGCCGGCCACGCCAGCGAAGCCAACATGGACCGTCTCGACGGTGCCGGCGCCGCCGCCGCCCTGGAAGCACGCAACGTGACCGCCAACGACTCCGCCGCGATCATCCGTGCCAAGGCTGCCCTGGACAAACTCGACGTCGCCGAAGGCCTCGCCGAACTCGAAGGTGCCTCCGCCCGCGTCGCTGTTGACGAAAAGCGCATGATCAACTGCCGCGCCGACCTCAACCAGCTCGTGCCCTTCAAGTACGACTGGGCCTGGCAGAAATACCTCGACGGCTGCGCCAACCACTGGATGCCGCAAGAGGTCAACATGACCGCCGACATCGCCCTGTGGAAAAACCCCGAAGGCCTGACCGACGACGAACGCCGCATCGTCATGCGCAACCTCGGCTTCTTCTCCACCGCCGACTCCCTGGTCGCCAATAACCTGGTCCTGGCCGTCTACCGCCTGATCACCAACCCAGAGTGCCGCCAGTACATCCTGCGCCAGGCCTTCGAAGAAGCGATCCACACCCACGCCTACCAGTACTGCATCGAATCGTTGGCCATGGACGAAGGCGAGATCTTCAACATGTACCACGAGATTCCATCGGTGGCCAAAAAGGCAGCCTGGGGCCTGAAGTACACCCGCTCGATCTCCGATCCGAAGTTCGAAACCGGCACCGTCGACACCGACAAGGAACTGCTGCGCAACCTGGTCGCTTACTACTGCGTGCTGGAAGGCATCTTCTTCTACTGCGGCTTCACCCAGATCCTGTCCATGGGCCGCCGCAACAAAATGACCGGCGTCGCCGAGCAGTTCCAGTACATCCTGCGCGATGAGTCGATGCACCTGAACTTCGGTATCGACGTGATCAACCAGATCAAAATCGAAAACCCACACCTGTGGGATGCCGAGATGAAGGAAGAAGCGACCCAGATGATCCTGCAGGGGACGCAGCTGGAGATTGAATATGCGCGCGATACCATGCCGCGTGGGGTGTTGGGCATGAATGCGGCGATGATGGAGGATTACCTCAAGTTCATCGCTAACCGTCGTCTGTCGCAGATTGGTTTGAAGGAAGAGTATCCGGGGACGACTAACCCGTTCCCTTGGATGAGTGAAATCATGGATTTGAAGAAAGAGAAAAACTTCTTCGAAACCCGAGTAATCGAGTACCAGACTGGCGGTGCGCTGAGCTGGGATTGATTAAAAACGGCCCCTTTCTGGGGCCGTGTTGTTTCACTTGTCGATGTTTTTTATGCCCAATCAAACCATCAAGACGCCGTGCATAGGCCTGTGTTCCACCGTTTACGGGGACCTGGTCTGCCGGGGTTGCAAGCGTTATCACCATGAAGTGATCCAGTGGAATGGCTACAACGCCGAGGAAAAGCAGGCGGTATGGCTGCGCCTTGAGCAGTTGCTGGTGCAGGTGATGGCCAGCAAGCTGGAAGTGTTCGACCCACAGCGCCTGCGCCAGCAATTGGAAGACCGCAAGATTCGCTTTATGCCGCACCAGTCGCCGTATTGCTGGGCCTACCAGCTGATTGCCCGGGGCGCGCGGGTGATTTCCAAGTTGGATGCCTATGGGTTGGCGTTGTTACCGGAGTTTCGCGAGCGCAGCCTGGCGGATTTGCGCGATGCAATTGACCGGGAGTTTTTCCTGCTGTCCGAGGCGCATTACGAACGGTATATCGCGCCGGGGTTTATCAGGGACGCCTTCGGACCTGCCCTGATCGCCACGCTTTAAAACTCAGCGCAACACTAAAATGTGGGAGGTCCCACTGCCTCTTCAACGTAGCGCTGTCGCGCAGCAAACTGGAACTTCTGTGGCGGCGGTCGCCCGACATTGTTCAGGCAAGACTCAAGACTTCAGGGTGAAATTTTAACCTCTTAAAATCAGTCAGTTATTTTAAGGTTGATAAGAGGGAGCTTGCCCCCTCCCACATTCAGACCCAGGAAGCTGCGCGATCCACCTGCACGCCATACCGTTCAATTGCCTGCTGGCATACGTGCCGTTCAAGACTGCCCTGCTCTACCAACGCGGTAAGCGCCGCCAACACGATGTGATGCCGATCCACCTCAAAGAAATCCCGCAGCGCCGCCCGTGTATCACTGCGACCAAACCCGTCGGTGCCGAGCACGGTGTAGCTTGAGTCCAGATAGGACGCAATCATCTGCGGGACCGCGCGTACGTAGTCGGACACGGCAACCACCGGCGCACCCGCCGGTAAGCAATCATGCAGATGACTGACGCGCTTGCCGGCCTGTGGATGCAAGCGGTTCCAGCGCTCCACTTCCCGTGCCTCCCGTGCCAGTTCGCTGAAACTGGTGACGCTGTACACCTCGCTCGCCACGTGCCAATCCTCAGCCAGTAACCGCGCGGCAGCCTGGGCTTCACGCAGCAAGGTCCCCGAACCGAGCAGGCGTACCTTAGCCTCAGCGGCGCGCTCCAGGCGATACATACCCTTGATAATCGCCGCCTCCACGCCTTCGGGCAGGCTCGGCTGCGGGTAGTTTTCGTTCATCAGGGTCACGTAGTAGAACTCGTCCACGTCATGCTCCAGCATCTGGCGCATGCCGTGGTCGAGAATCACCGCAAACTCCCCGGCAAACGCCGGATCGTAGGCGCGGCAATTGGGCACGGTGGCGGCGGTGAGATGGCTGCTGCCGTCCTGGTGCTGCAAGCCCTCGCCGCCGAGGGTGGTGCGCCCGGCAGTGGCGCCGAGCAGGAAACCACGGGCACGCTGGTCGGCGGCGGCCCAGATCAGGTCGCCGACGCGCTGGAAGCCGAACATCGAGTAGTAGATGTAGAACGGCAACATACGCAGGCCATGCACCGAGTAGCTGGTGGCCGCCGCCACCCAGGAACTGATGGCACTGGCTTCACTGATGCCTTCTTCAAGAATCTGCCCGTCGGTGGCCTCGCGGTAGCTGAGGATCGAGCCGATGTCTTCCGGCTCATAGCGCTGGCCGACGCTGGAATAGATGCCGATCTGCTTGAACAGGTTGGCCATGCCGAAAGTACGCGCCTCATCCGCCACGATGGGCACGATGCGTGGCCCGAGCGCCTTGTCCTTGAGCAGGTTGGTCAGCATGCGCACGAAGGCCATGGTGGTGGACATTTCCTTGCCGTCGGCCGCCGTGGCGAAGCCGGCGTAACCGCTCACGGGCGGTACGTTCACCGGTGCTGCGGCCTGGCTACGGCTGGGCACATAACCGCCCAGGGCCGTGCGCCGCTGATGCAGGTAGCGCAACTCGAGGCTGTCATCCGTGGGTTTGAAGAAGCTCAGCGATTCGGCCTGTTCATCGCTCAGCGGCAACTGGAAGCGGTTGCGGAACGCGAGCAACGCCTCGCGATCAAGCTTCTTCTGCTGATGAGTGGTCATCTTGCCCTGCCCGGCCTCGCCCATGCCGAAGCCTTTTTTGGTCTGGGCCAGGATCACCGTAGGCTTGCCCTTGACCCGGCGCGCCGCATGATAGGCGGCGTGGATCTTTACCATGTCGTGGCCGCCACGCTTGAGGCGGTCGATTTGCTCATCGCTCATACCCTCGACCAGCTTGGCCAGCGCCTCGCTCTGTCCAAAGAAGTGTTCGCGGTTGTAGGCCCCGTCCTTGGCGGCGAAGGTCTGGAATTGGCCGTCCACGGTGTTCGACAACGTGTTGACCAGTAAACCGTCGGCGTCCTTGGCGAGCAAAGCGTCCCAGTCCGAACCCCAGACCAGCTTGATCACGTTCCAGCCAGCGCCTGCGAACAACGCCTCCAGTTCATCGATGATCCGCCCATTGCCACGCACCGGGCCGTCGAGGCGTTGCAGGTTGCAGTTGACCACCCAGGTCAGGTTGTCGAGGCCTTCACGGGCGGCCAGGGTCAGGGCCGACATGCTTTCCGGCTCGTCCATCTCGCCGTCGCCGAAGACACCCCACACGTGGCGCTCAGCAGTGTCCTGCAGGCCGCGATGCTGCAGATAGCGCATGAAGCGCGCCTGGAAAATCGAACTGATGGGGCCAATGCCCATGGAACCGGTGGGAAACTGCCAGAAGTCCGGCATCAACCACGGGTGCGGGTAGCTGGACAGCCCGCGGGCGCCGGCCTTGGCGCCGCCGAGTTCCTGGCGATAGTGGGCCAGGTCGTCCGCGCTCAAGCGCCCCTCAAGGAAGGCGCGCGCATAAATGCCGGGGGCCGAATGCGGCTGGTAGAACACCAGGTCGCCGCCAAAGTCGTGGTTGCGAGCGCGGAAAAAGTGGTTGAAGCCCACCTCGAACAAATCCGCAGCACTGGCGTAGCTGGCAATGTGGCCACCGAGTTCGCCATAGGCCTGGTTGGCCCCCACCACCATGGCCAGGGCGTTCCAGCGCACCAGTGAGGCCAGGCGCTCTTCGGTGGCCAGGTCGCCGGGAAACGCCGGCTGCTGCTCGACGCTGATGCTATTGATGTAGGGCGTGCCGTGGCGGGGCTTCCAGTCGATGTGCGGAGCGCTGGCGTCGCGAGCCAGCAGGTCCAGGATCTGGCGTGCGCGCTCAGGGCCCGCATTGGCTACCAGCGAAGCCAACGCGTCACGCCATTCGTCGAGCTCTTGTTGATCCTGGGCTGTGTGATTCACTGCAGTCGCGATACCGTTCATGGGCACCTCCGGGCTTTTTTCCAGTTTATGTCGGTGCCTGAGGATTTTTTGCCTGTTATCAGGCGCAGCTTGCAGCATTTTGAGCATGAATCACTGCCCACAGGCGTTTTTCCAGCACGTTGTGCTCAATCAACCCGAAACCTCACCATTGTGTTTAAAATGCCGCCCGCTCAACGAACGACGCTCAACGATGAACCCAGACGCACTCGCCACCCTGCACGCTCACCTGCTCACCGCCCTGGCCAGCGCCCCGGCCGAAACCCGGCGCCTGTTCCACGGCCGTGGTCGCTGCTGGCCGGGCCTTGAGCAGTTGACCGTAGACTGGCTGCAAGGCGTGGTGCTGGTCGCGCTGTTCAAGGCGCCCGACGCGACACACCTGGATGCGTTGAAACAACTGTTGATCGACTTCGACTGGGCCCCATTCGGCGCCCACACCGTCGCCCTGCAACACCGCTACCTGCCGCAAAGCACCACCGAATGGCTGGTGGGCGCAGCCATCGACGAGTTGACCATCACTGAAGGCGGCCTGCGTTACCTGATCGACCTGGGCAAAAAGCAGAACAGCGGGCTGTTCCTCGATATGCGTTACGGGCGCAACTGGGTGCGCGAACAGGCCAAGGGCCAGCGCGTGCTCAACCTGTTTGCCTACACCTGCGGGTTCTCGGTCGCGGCCATCGAGGGCGGCGCCAGCCACGTGGTGAACCTGGACATGGCCCGTGGCGCCCTGAGCCGGGGCCGCGATAACCACCGCCTGAACGGTCATGACCTGAGCAAGGTCACCTTCCTGGGCCACGACCTGTTCAAATCCTGGGCCAAGGTCACCCACAGCGGCCCCTACGACCTGGTGATCATCGACCCGCCGTCCTTCCAGAAAGGCAGCTTCCTGCTGACCAAGGACTACCAGCGCGTGTTGCGCCGCCTGCCGGATTTGCTCACGGCCCAGGGCACTGTCCTGGCGTGCATGAACGATCCGGCCTTTGGCGAAGACTTCCTGATCGACGGCGTCACCCGCGAAGCACCGGGCCTGCGCTTTATTGAACGGCTGCAAAACCCGCCGGAATTTCCGGATATCGACGCGCAAAGCGGCCTCAAGGCACTGGTGTTTCGCCAAGGCTGATGCTGAAACTTCCTACGCTTGCTACGCTATGTGATGCGCCGGGTGGTGAACCTTATGCCCCCCTTCCCGGTCGATACCTGCATTCCCCGGCCAGACTCGACAGCGTCACGTTGTCGGCTGCCCCGTTTCACCTTTTGGAGAACCGCCCGTGATATCGACCCTGCATGTAGCCAGAATCAAAGCCTGGGGCGCCCACGGCTTCACCGCCACCGGTGTGGTATTGGCCTTCCTGGCCACCCTGGCGCTGCTGGAAAACTCACCCAAGGCCTGCCTGCTCTGGCTGGGCCTGGCCTTGGTAGTAGACGGCGTCGATGGTTCCCTGGCGCGGCGGGTGAATGTCAGCACGGTATTGCCTAGCTTTGACGGCTCGGTACTGGACCTGGTGATCGATTACCTCACCTATGTGTTTATCCCGGCACTGTTTATCTACCGCTATATCGACCTGCCGGACTTTACCCACCTGTTCACGGTGTCGGTGATCCTGGTGTCATCGCTGTTCTGCTTCTGCAACGTGAACATGAAGAGCAAGGACAACTACTTCGTCGGTTTCCCCGCCGCCTGGAACGTAGTGGCCTTGTGCGTGTACATCATCCAGCCGGCCGCCTGGGTCACCTTGCTGACGGTGATCGGCCTGGCCCTGCTGACCGTGACGCCGATGAAGTTCTTGCACCCATTTCGGGTCAAGCGCTTCATGCCGATCAATATCGCAGTGACCACCATCTGGTTGCTGTGCAGCTTTTTGATGGTGGTGGATTATCCCAACACCAACCCGTGGACGTTTGGGTTGTGGTCGGTAATGTCGGCGTATTTCCTCGGGATTTGCGTGTGGCGCACGGCGCTGGAGTGGATGGGAACCCACAAATAGCCAGATGAACACAGTTCAACTGTGGGAGGGGGCTTGCCCCCGATTGCGGTGTGTCAGTCAGCTTATCTGTCACTGATACACCGCAATCGGGGGCAAGCCACCTCCCACATTTGGTTCTGCGTACATCAGGCAGGTAAGATGGCAGCCCTTCGCACAGCGCTTTGCTGCGCACTGCCAACCATAAGCCCTGCCCAATGCCCTTCGAACTCAGCGTAGACCTCACCACCCTCGCCATTCTCGCCGTCGTGGCCTTTATTGCCGGCTTTATCGATGCCATCGCCGGCGGCGGCGGCCTGCTTACCACCCCGGCGCTGCTCACCGCCGGGATGCCGCCCCATCTGGTACTGGGCACCAACAAGCTCAGCTCCACCTTCGGCTCGGCCACGGCCAGCTTCACCTTCTATCGCCGCAAGCTGTTCCACCCGCGCCAGTGGGTGCATGCGATCGTCGGCACGCTGATCGGTGCGTTGGCCGGTGCGGTGGTTGCCCACTACCTGCCCGCCGAAACCCTGAACAAGATGCTGCCGGTGATCGTATTCGGTTGCGGTGTGTATTTGCTGTTTGGTGGCACGCCCAAGGCGCCGCTGGACGCCGACGCGCCGATCAAGAAGAAATGGCAAGGCGCCCAGGGTTTTGGCCTGGGCTTCTACGACGGCGTGGCCGGCCCCGGTACCGGTGCGTTCTGGACCGTGAGCACGATGCTGCTGCACCCCATCGACCTGGTGAAGGCCAGCGGCGTGGCGCGCAGCATGAACTTCGTCAGCAACGCGGCGGCGCTGTCAGTGTTTATCATCAACGGCTCGGTGGATTGGATTGTCGGCCTGGCAATGGGGATTTCGGTGATGTGTGGCGCATTCTTTGGCGCCCGCAGCGCGATCAGCGGCGGCGCCAAGTTCATTCGCCCGGTGTTCATCACCGTGGTCCTCGGCCTGACCGTGCGCCTAGCCTGGCAGCACTGGTTCAGCGTGGCCTAGGCGACGGGCCAGGTAGAGGTCGATCAGGTAACGCGCAATCGAGCGTGATGCCGGCAACGGCGGCAGGTCGTGGATGCTGAACCACTGCGCGTCCTCGATCTCGTCAGCCTGGGGCACGATGTCGCCACCGGCGTACTCGGCATGGAAGCCCAGCATCATCGAATGGGGGAACGGCCAGCACTGGCTGCCCATGTACTGGATGTTCTTGACCTCCACCTGTACTTCTTCGCGCACCTCGCGGATCAGGCAGTCTTCGGCCGACTCACCCGGCTCGGCAAAGCCGGCCAAGGTGCTGTAGACCCCGGTGACAAAACGCGGCGAGCGCGCCAGCAGGATCTCGTCACCACGGGTCACCAGCACGATCATGCTCGGCGAAATCCGTGGGTAGCTGCGCAGGTCGCAGGCCTGGCAGTACATCGCCCGCTCCCGCGGCACCTGGACCATCGCCTGGCCGCAACTGCCGCAGAACCGATGCTCGCGCGCCCAGGTGCCGATCTGCGCGGCGTAGCCCAGCACTTTGTACAGGGTGTGATCACCTTGCAGCATGAAGCCGCGCAGGCCCTGCCAACTGCAACCTTGCACCTCGCCCGCCGAGTCGAGTTCCAGCAGGTACACCGGCTCACCGTCGAGGTGGCCGATGCCGTGCTCGGCAAACACCGAAAGGTCCTGGCGCTTGAGCCATTCCCGAGGGAACAGCGGGCCATTGGCGTCATGCAAAAAGCCGTCGCGGCTGCGGGCGACAGCCCAGCCGCCGGGGGCGTCGTTGTCCAGCAGCGTTGTGGTAATCCAGCCTGGGGTCATGTCAGTCAATCCACGAATTCGGGTTTCTGCTTACTCATATGGGCCGCGATGGCCACGCGCAGGTCGTTGGATTGCAACATAGCCGAGTTCCAGGTGGCAACGTATTCCAGACCGTCATTGACCGTATGGTCACGCATATAGCTGATCATGGCTTTGGTGCCGGTGACCGCAATCGGCGACTTGGCGGCGATTTCATGGGCGATTTCAAACACGCCGGCCAACAGGCTTTCCTGGTCGGCATACACACGATTGACCAGGCCGATGCTGCGCGCTTCCTCGGCACCGAACTGTCGGCCGGTGTAGGCCAGCTCACGCAGCATGCCGTCGCCGATGATGCGTGGCAGGCGTTGCAGGGTGCCGACGTCGGCGGCCATGCCGATGTCGATTTCCTTGATCGAGAATTGCGCGTCTTCAGCGGCGTAGCGCATGTCGCAGGCGCTGATCAGGTCGATGGCGCCACCGATGCAGTACCCCTGGATCGCCGCCAGTACCGGCTTGCGGCAGTTGTCGACGGCATTGAACGAGGCTTGCAGCTCGAGGATCTTGCGGCGCAGCAAGCGTGCATTGCGGCCCACGTCCTTGCCGAAGTCATTGGCCACCGAGGCCAGCATCATCAGGTCGATGCCGGAGGAAAAATGCTTGCCGGCACCGCTGAGCACCACGGCGCGTACGGCATCGGTGTCTTCGACCCATTGGAAGATGTCGATGATCTCGGTCCAGAACGCGGCGTTCATCGCGTTGATCTTTTCCGGGCGGTTGATCTGCACATGGGCAACGTTGCCGGTGAGTTCGACGACGAAAGCTTGGTATTCGGACATGGCAGTGATCCCTGGCTGGCGAGTGATAAGGCCCGAACTATAACAAGGCTACGTGACGGCGCATCGGCCAAAAGCGGGACTGGCAACGGCGATGGAAAAGACGCTGGATAAAAGCCCCGGCACACGCCATCCTTCGCGCTTTGAGCCGCCCCATCAGCGGCGTTCGACGTTTAAAGGATATGCCCATGCACGCCCAACCCCTCGCCCCCGCCGATTTCGAATTCATCGAAGAAACCCTGTTGAAGTACGGCGACGACCATTCGGTGCTGAACCTGGCCGAGCTCGACGGCTACTTCACCGCATTGGTGTCCAGCCCCGCGCAGGTGGATATTGCAGAGTGGTTCCCGGCGATCTGGGGTGGGCAGAACCCGGAATGGGAAAGCGCCGAAGAGGCCAAGCAGTTCCTGGACTTGTGCGTGCGTCATATCAACCTGCTCGCCGGGCAACTGGCGACTGACGCCGAGGGCTTCAAGGCGCGCTTCGATGAAACCGAACACCAGGGCCAGGACGTGACCCTCGCCGAAGAATGGTGCTTTGGCTATATCCGTGGCGCGGCGATCGGCAACTGGCCGGAACTGCCGGCCGAGCAGGCCGCACAGCTGGAGAAAATCTCCTGGTGCGCCGAGCAGGACAACTTCGAGTTGCCCGCCGACCTGGATGTGAAGCTGCATCAGCAACGGGTCAGCGCTATCGAACCGGCGGCACGGGCACTGCACGATTACTGGTTGAGCAAGCGCTAGACCTCGACAAGCACCGCACCTTTGGCCGATTATTCGGGTCCGCCCGTCGGCCACTCCGTACCACCTTGCCTTGATCAGGAGCCTTGTACCTTGAGTTCGCAGAAAACCGTGACCGTTACACCGCCCAACTTCCCCCTGAATGGCAAGGTCGCGCCCCCCGGCTCCAAATCCATTACCAACCGCGCCCTGCTGCTGGCCGCCCTGGCCAAGGGCACCAGCCGCCTGAGCGGCGCCTTGAAGAGCGATGACACCCGGCATATGTCGGTGGCCCTGCGCCAGATGGGCGTGACCATCGACGAGCCGGACGACACCACCTTCGTGGTCACGGGCACCGGCAAGCTGCAATTGCCAGCGCAGCCGTTGTTCCTCGGCAATGCCGGCACCGCGATGCGCTTCCTGACAGCCGCCGTGGCTACCGTGCAAGGTACCGTGGTATTGGACGGCGACGACTATATGCAAAAACGCCCGATCGGCCCGCTGCTGGCCACCCTCGGCCAGAACGGTATCCAGGTCGACAGCCCGACCGGTTGCCCACCGGTGACGGTGCACGGCGTGGGCAAGGTCCAGGCCAAGCGCTTTGAGATCGACGGCGGCTTGTCCAGCCAGTATGTCTCGGCCCTGTTGATGCTGGCCGCGTGCGGCGAAGCGCCGATTGAAGTGGCCCTGACCGGCAAGGACATCGGCGCCCGTGGCTACGTGGACCTGACCCTGGACTGCATGCGTGCCTTCGGCGCCCAGGTCGATGTGGCCGACGACACCACCTGGCGCGTGGCTCCCACCGGCTACACCGCCCATGATTACCTGATCGAACCCGACGCTTCCGCCGCCACCTACTTGTGGGCTGCCGAAGTGTTGACCGGTGGCCGCATCGACATCGGCGTCGCCGCGCAGGCCTTCACCCAACCGGACGCCAAGGCGCAGGCCGTGATCGCCCAGTTCCCGAACATGCAGGCCACCGTGGTGGGTTCGCAGATGCAGGACGCGATCCCGACCCTCGCCGTGCTGGCCGCGTTCAACAACACCCCGGTGCGTTTTACCGAACTGGCCAACCTGCGGGTCAAGGAATGTGATCGCGTACAGGCACTGCATGACGGTCTCAATAAGATCCGTCCGGGCCTCGCCAGCATTGAAGGCGATGATCTGCTGGTCGCGGCCGACCCTGCGCTGGCCGGCACGTCGTGCAACGCCCTGATCGATACCCACGCCGACCACCGCATCGCCATGTGCTTTGCGCTGGCGGGCTTGAAAGTCGCGGGGATCCGCATTCAGGACCCCGACTGCGTGGCCAAGACCTATCCTGGGTACTGGAAGGCCTTGG
Source organism: Pseudomonas sp. B14(2022) (assembly GCF_012030485.1). Classification (NCBI taxonomy): domain Bacteria; kingdom Pseudomonadati; phylum Pseudomonadota; class Gammaproteobacteria; order Pseudomonadales; family Pseudomonadaceae; genus Pseudomonas; species Pseudomonas sp. B14(2022). The sequence continues at coordinate 323,798 of NZ_JAAUVM010000005.1, read as the reverse complement.
GCAGCCTCGGGGTCGCGTTGAGCTACTGACTCACCGGCGTCGGAATGGGGAGGTAAGGATCATGATAATTCGCCAACCCTGCCCACCCGGCGCCTGCGTCTGCGAGCGTGAACAACTGCTGGATGCCCCCGGGGCCGACCTGCGTATCCTCAGCCTGACGCGTCAGGAAGAGAAACGCCTGATCGAGCGCCTGGAAAACCTGCAAAGCCTGCAAGACCTGGAGCGCATGCAACAGCGGATGCATGAGCTATTGGGCATTCGCGTGCATGTCGCACCGGGGCACACCGAGGTCAAAAGCATGCGCGGCATCCAGATCGTCATCGACGAACTGCCGGGCATGTGCCGCAAGACCCGGCAAGCGATCCCGGCGGCGATTCGTCGGGGCCTGGAAAAAAACCCGGAAATTGCCTATCGCCTGCTGGACGCCCACGACCTGTTTCGCGAAGGTTGAATCAACCGGCGACCGTCTCGGCCTCGAACAGTCTCTGACCTACCGCCTTCGCCGTCTTCAGATGCGCCGGGGCTGCGCCGCCTTCAGAGTCCAGCAACAACTCGGACGTGAGCACCTTCGCCCCGCAGTAATCGAAGATGCCGTAGTCGATCTGCGTGCGCATCGCCTTGGCATAGCCATGACGGTCAAATGCACTGTCATCCGCACCGCCGAGGGCCAGCACGTGCACCTGCAAGTGCCGCAGTTTTTTCACCACGGGCGTGTCCGGGCCGTAATCGATCGCCCAGCCGTTGACGAACACGCGGTCGACCCAGCCCTTGAGCAGGCCTGGCAGCGACCACCAGTAGATCGGGAACGCCAGCACCAGGGCATCGGCGCGATCCAGCCGCGCCTGTTCGGCCAGCACGTCGGCCGGGGGCGTGGCGTGGGTGCGGTGTACCCGATGGTCGGCGGCGGTGTAGCGCGGGTCGAAGCCCTCGGCGGCGAGGTCGGCGATTTCGAAAGTGTGGCCCGCAGCCGTAAGGCCGGCAGCCACCTGCGTGGCCACGGCGTGGGTGAGAGATTGTGGGTCGTGATGGGCAACGACGATGAGTGCGTGCATGACTTTGACTCCCTTTGGGATTAAGCTACGTTTAGTAAGTTACGCCCATTAAGTTACTTTTGGTATATAAGCATGTCAAGCAGTGAGTCCCCTGCCCCGCGTCGGCGCTTGTCCCGTGAAGACCGACTGCGTCAATTACTCGATGCGGCCTGGCAACTGGTACATGATGAGGGCACCGAAGCCCTGACCCTCGGCCGCCTGGCGGAACTGGCCGGTGTCACCAAGCCGGTGGTCTATGACCATTTCGTCACCCGTGCCGGGTTGCTCGCCGCGCTGTATGAAGACTTCGACGGACGTCAGAACCAGGTGTTTGCCGAGGCCCTCGACGCCAGCAGCGCGACGCTGGAAGAGCGCGCAGGCGTGATCGCCTCGTGCTATGTCGATTGCGTGTTATTGCAGGGCCGGGAAATTCCGGGCGTGATAGCGGCACTGAGCAGCTCGCCGGAACTGGAAACGCTCAAGCGCAAGTACGAGGCGATCTTCCTCGACAAATGCCGCGACGCATTGGCGCCCTTTGGCCAGGTATCACAGGCAGGATTAAGGGCGATGCTGGGTGCAGCGGAAGCGTTGTCCTACGCTGCGGCCAGTGGCGAGATCAGCCGTGAAGAGGCGCAAGAGGAACTATTGGCAACCATCCTGGCAATGGTCAACCGCGCACGGCGCTGAAGACTGAAGACTGAAGAAGCTTCTGTGGCGAGCGGGCTTGCCCCGCGTTGGAGTGCGCAGCGCTCCCGTTTTTTTGGGGCCGCTACGCAGCCCAACGCGGGGCAAGCCCGCTCACCACAAAAAACCCACCTACCAGGCCCAGGCTAACGCCCTGCCACGAACAGCTGCACCTTGCGCGACAGTTGATCGAGGTGCCGGTCCCGCTGTTTCTCGGCATCCACCATCGCCCGCTTGCCGTGCTTTTGCAGTAGGTAGGTGTGGATCTGGCGTACCTCCAGCGAGCTGTAGATCGCCGCCACGTCCAACACCCCCATCAAGCCGTCGGTACCGTAGTCCCGCGTATTCATCAGCACTTGCGTGCCCCGCGCACCCCGCACTTGAAAGCCCATGGCCTCGAAGGCCGGTACCTTCTCCACGGCACACGCCAACTCGGCATGGGGATAGCGCGCCAGCACGTCCGCCATCATCCCGCGCGCCACGCCCTGGCGCCTGAAGCCGGCCTGCACCGCCATAAAAGCGATGCCACAGGCTTCGGGATCATCTTTCACCGGCAGATACAGGCAAAAGCCAATCACCTGTTCCTCAACCATCGCCACGATCAGCTCAACGGCAATCCCCTCCGACCCGCCCACCGCCTCCAGGTACAGGTGCACCTCAAAACCGACGGCGTATTGGTAGATGTTGTAGAGCAAGTTGCTCGGCGGCAGCGCGACGCTGCTGATGTCGGTGAGGTTATCCACCACCATCTGCAGGATCTGGGCATTGATGGGCTCGGGGCACGGTGTGGTGTAGCGGGTAAGGCTGAACATGCAGATTCCTGGGGTTTCGCGTCAAGGCAGCGGCGATTGTACCTGTTGCAGGCCGTTCATTGCCCGCACACCTCACGCACACACCCGCGCAACCAGCGGTGGGCCAGGTCGGCATCCAGCCGCGGATGCCAGAGCATCGCCACGGTGAACGGTGCCAACGTCAACGGCAACGCAAAACTGTGCAGGCCTTCGCGCTGATGGGTGGTGTAGCGTTCGGGCACGCTGGCAATCAGGTCGGTGTCGCGGGCCAAGGCGATGGCCGTGGCGAATCCGGCGACGATAGTGCTGATCTGCCGGGTGAGGCCCAACGCTTGCAAGGCATCGTCGACCTGGCCGCGCGCCTGTCCACGGCGGGACACGTAGACGTGCCGACCTTCGGCGAATCGCTGGGCACTGACCTCGCCCTGGCTGAGCGGATGGCCGCTGCGCACCACACCCACCAGGCGGTCACGGAACAGCGCCTGGGTCAGCACTTCGGGGCTGGCGGTGGGATCAACCACGCCGGTTTCCAGGTCGACGCTGCCTTCGCGCAGCAACGTGCTGTCCTTGTCGGTCTTGCTGACGAAACGCAGGCGTACACCGGGAGCCTCCCGTGCGATGCGCGCCAGCAACGCGGGACCGAAGTTTTCGACGAACTCTTCGCTGGTGCGCAAGGTGAAGGTGCGCTCCACCTGGGCCAGGTCCAGGGATTGTGCCGGGCGCAGCACCGCGTGGGCGTCCTGCACCAGGCGGCTGACCTGCTCACGCAACGCCAGCGCCCGCGGCGTCGGCACCAGCCCGCGCCCCGCGCGCACCAACAGCGGGTCGCCGGTGGTTTCGCGCAGGCGCGCCAGCGCACGGCTCATGGCCGAGGGGCTTAACTGCAAGCGTTTGGCCGCTCGGGCGACACTGCCTTCGGCCAGCAAGACATCCAGGGTGATCAGCAAATTGAGATCGGGCATCGGCGCTCCTCATCAGGCGTTTGACGCACGTATTAACTGCAAACCCTGCGTCTTTCGCCATGTTAGGCGACGTCGTAGATTTATGACAGTTGCGTCCACTCAAGGAATCTCCCATGCACACCTCTTCACGCGGCGGCCTTGCCAGCCTGTCGCTGTCCATGTTGCTCGCCTCCCTCGGCACCAGCATTGCCAATGTCGGCCTGCCCAGCCTGGTCCAGGCGTTCGATGCGTCGTTTCACGCAGTGCAGTGGGTGGTGCTCGCTTACCTGATGGCGATCACGGCGGTGATTGTCATGGCGGGCCGACTGGGGGATCGCCTGGGCCGTCGCCGGCTGCTGCTCGGCGGGCTGCTGTTGTTTGCGCTGGGCAGTGGGTTGTGTGCGGGCGCGCCCTCGCTGGGCTGGCTGATTGCTGCACGCCTCCTGCAGGGCTTGGGTGCGGCGAGCATGATGGCGATGGCGCTGGGGATGGTCGGCGATACGGTGCCCAAGGAGCGCACCGGCCGGGTGATGGGCCTGCTGGGCACGATGTCAGCCGTCGGTACCGCCATGGGTCCCGCCGCTGGCGGGTTATTGCTCAGTGTGTGGGGCTGGCGCGCGCTGTTTCTGGTGGGCATGCCCTTGGGGGTACTCACGGCCTGCCTCGCGTGGCGCTATTTGCCGGTTGATCGTCGCCCAGTGGGATTACCTTCCAGCTTCTGGTTGCCCTTGAAGGAAGCGCCATTGCGCACGGGGCTGGCGATGAGTGCCTTGGTGGCGGCGGTGATCATGGCGACCTTTGTGGTCGGCCCGTTCTACCTGTCCCAGGGGCTGGGGCTTGATCCGCAATGGATGGGCCTGGCCATGGCCGTCGGGCCTTGTGTGGCGGCGCTCAGCGGTGTACCGGCGGGTCGCCTCACCGACCGCCAGGGCTGGCGACCGATGACGTTCGCCGGGTTGGGCATCCTGTTTTGCGGTGCCTTGCTGTTGTCGGTGGCCTCGGGGTTGATCGCCTACCTGGCGGGGCTGGTGATTCTGACGACGGGCTATAGCCTGTTCCAGGCCGCCAACAACACGGCGGTGATGTGCGACGTAGACAGTGCGCGCCGAGGCACGGTCGCAGGCTTGCTCAACCTGTCACGCAATATCGGGCTGATCTTCGGTACCTCGGCCCTGGGGGCGGTGTTTGCCTGGGCAACCCCGGATGTCACCCACGCCACCGCGCAATCCGTGGCGGGCGGCCTGCATGCAACGTTCGCCGTCGCCGTGGGCCTGATCCTGCTGGCTATCGCGATGGCAACGGGCCGCATCCGCGCCTGGAATGCCCCGCAGAATACCCGTTGAGGCAAAAAAACAAAAAAGGCGTTGCGCCAGACGGGGTTACATCGCGCATCATGGGCACTTTCAAGCTCAAGGGTAACGTCCATGCGCGTTCTGTCATTGATGATGGGCCTCACGACGCTGGCCGCCAGTACGGTGTTCTGCGCCAGCGCGATGGCGAATGAAGAAAGTCAGTTGGTGCAACAGATCAACGAGTACCGCAGCCAGGTGCAGCGCTGCGGCGACCAGGGTTCCCAGGAACTGCCACCGTTGGCCAGCGATACACGGCTGGTGCTGCCGGCCAATAACGTCGGCGACCTGCAGCAGGCGCTGGCCCGCGCGGCCTACCCGATGGTCAACGTGCAGGCCATCAGTCTGTCCGGCCCCAAGGACGCCCAGGCGGCCATGAAAGCCGTGCGCGAGAGTTTCTGCCGCGTGGTGCTGGACCCGCAGTTCGTCGACATCGGTGTAAGCAACAACGGCCAGGACTGGCGCATCGTGCTTGCTCGCCCGTTGCTGTCCAGCGGCCTGGGCGATTGGCAAACCGAGGGCCGCAAACTGCTCGACCTGATCAATGCCGCCCGTACACAACCGCGCCAGTGTGGTACCCAGGCGTTTACCGCAACCACGCCATTGTCGTGGAACGAGGAGCTGGCCGGAGCCGCCAACAGCCACACGCGCAACATGGCCAACGGCAATTTCTTCGACCATCTGGACCACGACGGCCGCACGCCCGGCGACCGCGCCGAACTGGCCGGGTATATCGCGAAGAACATCGGCGAAAATATCGCCGCCGGCCTGGACACCCCGCGCAAGGTGGTCGACGGCTGGCTCGCGAGCCCAGGCCATTGTGCGAACCTGATGAACCCGCAGTTTCGCGAATTGGGCGCGGCTTATGCCATGGACCCGAAGAGTGATGCGGGCATTTACTGGACCGGTTTATTCGGCACGCAATAGGGATTGGGCCACCGGCCAATGGCACTGAATTCTACCGCTTCAAACGAATGAAGCATCAAATTGCCATCTAGCCGATAATTACGCTGAACTGGCAGCGTTCAACCGGGTCTGTAGCTCTGCGCCACACACTGGAATACGCGCTGAGACTCTGGAAAACAAGGTGTTCCCTCAATGATGAATTGGCTGCAAAGCAGCAGCGACATGGCTGAACGGGTGCGCCAGCATCACTGGGCCGATACACCTCTCGGTCCGTTGGAGCAGTGGCCGGACGTTTTGAAGACCACGGTCGCGCTGTGTTTCGCCTCAAGCTTTCCCCAAGCCATTGTCTGGGGGCCGCAGTTGATCACGATCTACAACGACGCGTTCATTCCGATCCTGGGCAATAAGCCCTATGCCCTCGGACGCCCCTTCAGCGACATATGGAGCGAAGTGTGGCCCCAGGTCAGCCCCATCGCCGACGCGGCTTTCCAAGGGCACGCCACCTATATCGAAAACTTCCCCCTGGTGATTGAACGCGGCCAGGCACGGGAACAGGCGTACTTCACCTTCTGCTACAGCCCGATTCGCGACCCCCAAGGCAAGGTGGTCGGTATGCTCGACACCGTCACCGAGACTACCGCGACGGTGTTCCTGGCACGCCGCCTGGCGGTGCTGGACACCATCGGCAACGCGGTGGTCAACGCCGCCGATGCCGAAGCCGTCATGACCGGCACCACCCGGTTGCTGGCCGAGCACCTGCAGGTGAGCAATTGCGCCTACGCCGACATGGACGCCGATGAAGACGGCTTTACCATCCGCGACAATTGGACCGCACCCGGTTCTCCCAGCATCATCGGCCGCTACAGCCTGGCGGCGTTCGGAGCGATGGCCGTCAAATGCCTGCGGGCCGGCGAGCCCCTGGTAATTCATGACAATGTGCGTGAGCTGCCGCCAGAAGAATCCGCCACCTTCCAGGCCCTGGGGGTGACGGCGACGATCTGCATGCCACTGATCAAGAACGGTCGCCTGACCGCCCTGATGGCCGTACATGACAAAAATCCACGCACCTGGTCACCCTACGACCTGGCCCTGTTGCGGGAAGTCACCGAGCGCTCCTGGGCGCATATCGAACGCGTGCGTGCCGATGCCGATGTGCGCAAGGGGCTGGCGGCCTATGCCGAACTGAACACCACCCTGGAACAGCGCGTTGAAGAACGCACCCTGGCGCTGGCCAAGGCCGAAGCCGCGCTGCGCCAGTCGCAGAAACTCGAAGCCATCGGCCAACTGACCGGCGGCGTGGCCCATGACTTCAACAACCTGCTGACGATCATTCGCTCATCGGTGGACTTCTTGCGTCAGCCAGACCTGTCGGAACAACGTCGCCAGCGCTATATGGGCGCGGTGGCGGATACCGTAGAGCGTGCCAGCAAGTTGACCAGCCAATTGCTCGCCTTTGCCCGTCGCCAACCGCTGAACCCGGAAGTCTTCGACGTGGGCCAGCGGGTACAGAACATCGGCGAGATGCTGGAGAGCGTGACAGGCGCGCGCATTCATGTGCGCGTCGAGATGCCTTCGCAGCCGTGTTTTGCGCGCATCGATGCCAGCCAGTTTGAAACCGCGCTGATCAACATCGCCCTCAATGCACGGGACGCAATGGATGGCCAGGGCACTCTGATCCTGAGGGTCATCGGGGAACAGCCGTTGCCCCGCATTCGCGGCGACGCCGGGTCGGGTAAGGCGTATGTCGCTATTTCGCTCGCCGATACCGGCCCCGGCATTCCCGAAGAGACCGTCGAACGCATTTTCGAGCCGTTCTTCACGACCAAGGCAGTGGGTAAAGGCACCGGCCTGGGCCTGTCGCAAGTCTTCGGCTTCGCCAAGCAGTCGGGGGGTAATATCGATGTGACCAGCAAGCCTGGCCAAGGCAGCGTATTCACCTTGTATCTGCCCCAGGTCGAAGCCGAAGCAGCGCTGCCCCCCCCCTGCGAGGAAACGCTGGCTTCGTCCCACGACGCATCACAATGCAGGGTGCTGATTGTGGAGGACAACCTGGAGGTCGGGCGGTTTGCCAGCCAGATTCTTCAAGACCTGGGCTACCAGGCCACCTGGGTAACCGATGCCGAACAGGCGCTGACCCTTGCGGGGCACGATGGGAGGGCCTTCGATGTGATCTTCTCCGACGTGGTCATGCCCGGTATCACCGGCGTTGCCATGGCCAAGCTGCTGCGCCAGCGCCGGGCGGACCTGCCCGTGGTACTGACCTCGGGCTACAGCGAAGAGCTGGCAGACAGCGGCTACGACGGTTTCGAGTTCCTGCCCAAGCCTTACTCTGCCGAGCAGGTTTCGCGGGTATTGATCAAGGCCATGCACAAGGATTGAGCCTCGCCCTACTCCGCCACGGCCACCTGGTTGCGGCCCAGCGCCTTGGCCCGGTAAAGCGCCTTGTCCGCGGTATTCATCAGGGTGTGCAGGTCCTCATCCACGGCATGGGTGAACGCCACTCCAAGGCTGGCTGAAAGTCCTTTGACCGGCTCGGCGGCCAAACCGGCTATAGCCTTGATCAGATCCTCGGCAATATTCCGAGCGGTTTCCAACGACGTATTGGGCAACAACACGGCAAACTCTTCGCCGCCCAAGCGCCCATACACATCGGCCTTACGGAACGACGCACTGATCACCCCGCCAATCTGGCGCAATACCTGATCGCCGGCCTGATGGCCGTAGGTGTCATTGATTTGCTTGAAGTGGTCCATGTCCATCATCAGCACGCACAGCGGCTGCTGGTTGTGACGGCATTGCGTGTACAGCAATTGGGCATGTTCGAAAAACGCCCGGCGGTTCATCAGGCCGGTCAGCTCATCGGTCTGTGCGACACGGGTCGAGATATTGTGGGCGAGTTCCATTTGCCGAGTCAGGCGAAAGGCCTTTTCCAGAGCACCGGACAACTTGCGCGTGGCGCTGGCCACATACGTGGAAAACACCAGGACCGCGATGGCAATGCCCACTTGCATCGATGACGGCTGGAACAGCAGCCACAGCGTGCACGGCAGCAACACCAGGCCCATGGACACCAGGGTCATGTAGCGATAGGCCGAATAACACGACACGGCACTGACCGACATCCCCACGGTGAACAGCATCACGAGCGCCTGGGACAGCCGATCATCGGTGGGCATCAGCGCGAACGCCCCAGCCCCCCAAATGCTCGCGGACAGCACCAGCGTGATCCAGTAACGGCGCTCCCAGCGGTCCGGCGTGCGTTCGCTGTGGGGGCAGCGGAACCAGTCCAGGAACATCTTGACCCGCAGCAGCGACGAGGCGCCCAGCAGCACCAGCCACACCAGCATAAAAGTGTGATCGAAGCGCTCCCAGCACAGCCAGCAGAGCATGGCGGCTGCCATGTAGCTGCCGAAAATGGCTGCAAATGACTGGCGAAACAACTGGTGCAAACGGTCGGTTCGCACCTGTGCCTCTATAAAACAATCCTGGTCCTGCCCATGCCCAAGGCCATTCATGAAATTCGCCTGATTCGACTGCCATGACAAAGGCGCCATTGTGGCACCCTGCCACCAGCGTGGACAACTGAATCCAGCAGGGTAGAGCCTTTAACTTGCTTCAGGCCGCAAAATCAGCACCCCCAACGGCGGCAGATTCAACGACAGCGACACCGGTTGCCCATGGCGTGGCTCATCCTCGGTGAACACGCCACCGCCATTGCCATAATTGGAACCCGCGTAGGTATCGGCGTCACTGTTGATCACCTCGCTCCAACGCCCGCCGAACGGTACCCCCACCTTGTAGGCCTCACGGGGCACCGGGGTGAAATTGGCCACCACCAGCACCGGCTTGCCGTCCTTGCTCCAGCGCAGCCAGGCGTAGACGCTGTTGATCGCGTCGTCGCCGATCAGCCACTGGAAACCCTGGGGCGCATCGTCCTGCTCGTGCAGGGCCGGTTCTTCGCGATACAGGCGGTTCAAGTCACCCACCAGTTTTTGCACGCCTTTGTGCTCGGCGTACTGCAGCAAGTACCAGTCCAGTTGCTGGTCGTGGTTCCACTCGCGCCACTGACCGAATTCGCAGCCCATGAACAGCAGTTTCTTACCCGGATGCATCCACATGAACGCCAGGTAGGCGCGCAGGTTGGCGAACTTCTGCCAGCGGTCGCCGGGCATCTTGTCGATCAGCGAGTGCTTGCCGTGCACCACTTCATCGTGGGAAATCGGCAGGATGAACCGCTCGGACCACGCATACACCAGGCCGAAGCTCAGCTCGTTATGGTGGTGGGCGCGGTACACCGGATCCTGCTGGATGTAATGCAGCGAATCGTGCATCCAGCCCATGTTCCATTTGTAGTTGAAGCCCAGGCCGCCCTGTTGGGTGGGTTGGCTGACGCCGGGCCAGGCGGTGGACTCTTCGGCGATCACCAGCGCGCCGGGGGCTTCCAGCGCCACCACGTCGTTCAAGTGGCGCAGGAAGTCGATGGCTTCCAGGTTCTCGCGCCCGCCATGGCGGTTCGGCACCCACTCGCCGGCCTTGCGCGAATAGTCGCGGTACAGCATCGACGCCACGGCATCTACGCGCAGACCGTCAATGTGGAAGTGTTTGAGCCAATGCAGCGCCGAGGCCAGCATGAAACCGTGGACTTCAGTACGGCCCAGGTTGTAGATCAGCGTGTCCCAATCCTGATGGAAGCCTTCCAGCGGGTTGGCATATTCGTACAGCGCGGTGCCGTCGAATTGCGCCAGGCCGTGGGTATCGGTAGGAAAATGCGCCGGCACCCAGTCGAGGATCACGCCGATATCGGCCTGGTGAAGTGCGTTGATGAAGTAGGCGAAATCTTCCGGCGAGCCAAAGCGCGCGGTCGGGGCGAACTGTGACAGCGCCTGGTAACCCCACGAACCGCCGAACGGGTGTTCCATGATCGGCATCAGTTCAACGTGGGTGAAGCCCAGTTGCTGCACATAGGGCACCAACCGTTCGGCCAGTTCACGCCAGTTGTATTGGCGCGCCACTTCGCCCGCCTCGTCCAGCTCGCACTGCCAGGAGCCCACATGCAACTCGTAGATCGACAGGGGCGCCGTGGCCTTCTGCCGCTCGACCCGCGATTGCATCCACTCGTGGTCCTGCCAGTCCACCTGCAACGGTGCGGCGACTTTCGAGGCGGTGTCGGGCGGCAGCTGGGTCGCGAGTGCCATCGGGTCGGCCTTGAGCGGCAGAATGCCGTTGGCGCCGAGAATTTCATACTTGTAGGCGGCGCCAGGTTGCAGGCGTGGAATGAAGATTTCCCACACGCCCGACGGATGCCGCAGGCGCATCGGATGGCGGCGGCCGTCCCAGATATTGAAGTCACCCACCACCGAGACCCGGCGCGCATTCGGCGCCCACACGGCAAAGCGCACGCCGTCGACGCCATCGACGCTGGTCACCTGGGCACCCAGGCAGCTGCTGAGGTCACGGTGATTGCCTTCGGCAAACAGGTAAAGGTCCATCTCCCCCAGTAACAGTTGCTGGAAGCTGTAAGGGTCTTCGGTGATCTGCTCACCGCCAGCCCACTGGATTTTCAGCACGTACGCCTGGCGAGTGTTGAACTGCCCGACGAACAGACCCGGCACCTGGGTCGCATCCAGGCTGCCGAGCTGTTCGCCGCCATCGCGGCTCAGCACCTGGACGCTCAAGGCTTCCGGCAGGAACGCGCGGATAAATTGCCCGCCCTGCTCGTCATCGTGTGGCCCGAGAATGGAAAACGGGTCGTGGTGCTCGGCGCGCACCAGCGCTTCGACGTCCTTGGACGCCGGCATGGCTGTCAACTTCGGTTGCAGCGGTTCTTTATTCGTAAAGCTCATGACGTCTCCCCACCGCGTGCAGTGTTCGATTTAGATGTAAGCCCGCTCAACAACCCGTGCAAGCCCTGTAGAGGCACCGGCAGCCAGGTCGGGCGGTTTTCCGCTTCGTAAGCCACTTCATACGCGGCCTTCTCCAGGCTGAACAACGTCAGCGCGGCGTCCTGGCCCTTGGCATCCTGCCAGTCATGCGCCAGTGTAGACGCAGCGGCCTGATAAGCCTGGATAAATGCCTGGCGGGCCTCTTTCAGGTAGCGATCCGTCACGCGTCTGCGCGCCTGATCCGCTTCGGGCGAGTGGTCCACCCCTTGTACGTTCAAGGCCATGGCCGCCGCGTAATCAAAGGAGCGCAGCACACCACTCACATCTTTATACGGGCTGTGCTTGCCGCGTCGTTCATGCAGCGGCCGCGCCGGTTCGCCTTCAAAGTCGATCAGGTAGGCATCACCTTTGACCACCAGCACCTGGCCCAGGTGCAAGTCACCATGGACCCGAATGCGCAACCCGCCCAACGTGGCTTTCGCCAGGGCCTGGACATGCGCGCCGATGGCTTTTTTCTGGCCCAGCAATTCACTGACCAATGCCTGATCGGCAGGGTTCAATTGGCTTTGATGAAGCTTGAGCAATTGCAGGGCACGGTCGATCTGTGCCCCAACGTCCTTGGCCCAGGCCTGGGTGTCCTTGGCCGTGGTGAGCTCGGGTTTGAAGTCTTTGTTGGTGGTTTTGGCCCCCAGCACCCCGTGCATTTCACCCAGGCGCTGGCCGAGCAACCCGGCGAAGTCCGCCAGCTCGCCCAGGGCGTTGTAATGCTGTTCCTGTTCGGAGATGGCCTCGGCCAGTTCATCGCGAATGGCACGCTCCAGGTTGTTCTGGGTCCACGCCCAGGCGTCGCCCTGGTTGCTCAGGTAGCCCTGGGCAATCATCAGCAGGTTGTCCTGGCCTGCGGCATCATGGCGAATCACCGAGCCCATCAGCGGCGAGATATTCGGGTAACCCGCCTCCGTCAGGTAGGCGCTCATTTCCAGCTCCGGGTGCACCCCGGCGCTGACTTTGCGGATCAGCTTGAGCACCAGACTCTCGCCCACCACCACCGAGCTGTTGGACTGCTCGGCAGACAAGTAGCGCACGGGCGACTCATCCGTCAGTTGCAGCTTGGCCAGGTGCGCCGTCGCTTCAAAACGCAGGTCGCCGTCCTGGCTGTTCAATACGGTACCGGCCTGCAAGCCCTGGATCACCGCGCGAATAAAGTGCTCGAGGCTGAAGGCATCGGTCACCAACCCCACCTGACGCACGCGTCGCACGCGGGCCATGGCCAATTGCTGCGGCAAGGCACTGGTGAACTGGTCCTCGCCAAGGAAACCGAACGGCAACTGATAACGGCTCACCTGGCCACCGGCGGTGACCTCAAGTTCGCTGAGCAATACCGGGTGCTGCGGGTCGCCAAAGCGCACGCCGTAAGCGATGCGCACACTGTCGATGGCCGTGTCCTTGCCGGCAAACCAACGCCGCTTGGGCAGCCAGGCCGGGAGCGAAGTCTGCTCCAGGGTGCTGCGACATGGCTCATCGAGCAGCTCTTCCATGCGTTTCTTCAGGACCAGGGTGGTGAAGTCCGGCATGCTTTGCGCCGGTTCCACGTGCCAGCTGGGCATTTGGTTTTCCGCCGCCAGCACGAACCAATAGAAGCCATACGGCGCCAGGGTCAGCAGGAAATTCAGCTGGCCAATGGGCGGGAACGCATTGCCGCCGAGCATTTCGACCGGGACCATGCCGGCAAAGGCCGACAGGTCCAGCTCGGCGGCCTGGGCACTGCGCGAGACGTTGGCCACGCACAGGATGATCTCGGTACGCCCGTCTTCACCGGTGAATTCACGGGTATACGCCAAGATGCGACGGTTGCTCGGCGAGAGCATCTTCAGGCTGCCACGCCCAAACGCCTTGGACTGTTTGCGCACCGCCAGCATGCGGCGGGTCCAGTTCAGCAGCGAGTGCGGGTCCTGGGCCTGGGTTTCGACGTTGACCGACAGGTAGCCATATTGCGGGTCCATGATCGGTGGCAGCACCAGGCTGGCCGGGTCGGCGCGGGAGAAACCGCCGTTGCGGTCGATGGACCACTGCATCGGCGTGCGCACCCCATCGCGGTCGCCGAGGTAGATGTTGTCGCCCATGCCGATTTCGTCGCCGTAATACAGGGTCGGCGTGCCGGGCATCGACAGCAGCAGGCTGTTGAGCAACTCGACCCGGCGGCGGTCACGCTCCATCAAGGGCGCCAGGCGCCGGCGAATACCCAGGTTGATGCGTGCACGGCGGTCAGCGGCGTAGTAGTTCCACAGGTAGTCACGCTCTTTGTCGGTGACCATTTCCAGGGTCAATTCATCGTGGTTGCGCAGGAAGATCGCCCATTGGCAATTGGCGGGGATTTCCGGGGTCTGGCGCAGGATATCGGTGATGGGGAAGCGATCCTCCTGGGCCAGCGCCATGTACATGCGCGGCATCAGCGGGAAGTGGAACGCCATGTGGCATTCGTCACCGTCATCGCCCTTGCGGTCACCGAAATACAGCTGCGTGTCTTCCGGCCATTGGTTGGCCTCGGCGAGCAGCATGCGGTCGGGGTAATGGGCGTCGATCTCGGCGCGGATCTGTTTGAGGACGTCGTGGGTCTCCGGCAGGTTTTCGTTGTTGGTGCCATCGCGCTCGATCAGGTACGGGATGGCGTCCAGGCGCAGGCCGTCGATGCCCATGTCCAGCCAATAGCGCATCACCGACAGCACGGCTTTCATTACCTGCGGGTTGTCGAAGTTGAGGTCCGGCTGGTGGGAATAGAAGCGGTGCCAGAAGTACTGGCCGGCGACCGGGTCCCAGGTCCAGTTGGACTTTTCGGTGTCGAGGAAAATGATGCGGGTACCGTCGTATTTCTGGTCGTCATCGGACCACACGTAGAAGTCCCGCGCCGCCGAGCCCGGCTTGGCCTTGCGCGCGCGCTGAAACCAGGGGTGCTGGTCGGAGGTGTGGTTGATCACCAACTCAGTGATGACCCGCAGCCCGCGCTTGTGGGCTTCGGCGATAAAGCGCCGGGCATCGGCCATGGTCCCGTAGTCGCTGTGCACGCCACGGTATTCGGCGATGTCGTAGCCGTCATCGCGGCGTGGTGAAGGGTAGAACGGCAACAGCCAGATGGTGTTCACACCCAGGTCGGCGATGTAGTCGAGTTTGGCGATGAGGCCGGGAAAGTCACCGATACCGTCGTTATTGGAGTCGAAATAGGATTTGACATGAACCTGGTAGATCACCGCGTCCTTGTACCAGAGCGGGTCTTTGATAAAGGTGGCAGCCTTGGGTTTCTTCGCCATTGGAGGCTCCTGAAATACTCGAAAAAGCTTGCAGACTGAACCGGGTCAATGTGGGAGGGGGCAAGCCCCCTCCCACATGTTGATCTTCACCAGGCTCAGGAGGTGCTGATGCGCCAGATCCCGAACGGCATCTGCGGCTCCAGCCGCGTCCACTGGGTCTTGCCATACCAGGTCCAGCGGTGGCCGTTCATCAGGTCTTCGCCCTGGGTTTGCGCATCGTCCGGCAGGCCCAGTTCCCACAATGGCAACTCGAAGTTGGCTTCCTGGGCATTGAACGGGTCGAGATTGACCGCCACCAGGATGAAGTTGCTGCCATCCTCGCTGCGCTTGCCGAAGTAGAGGATGTTGTCGTTCCAGGCGTTATAGAGTTTCAGGCCCAGGTGTGTCTGCAACGCCGGGTTCTGGCGGCGGATGCGGTTGAGCTGGGCGATTTCGGCGATGATGTTGCCGGGCGCGGTGAAGTCCCGAGGGCGGATCTCGTATTTCTCCGAGTCCAGGTATTCTTCCTTGCCGGGCACAGGTGCCGCTTCGCACAGTTCAAAGCCCGAATACATGCCCCACAGGCCTGAGCCCATGGTGGCCAGCGCCGCGCGGATCAAGAAACCCGGGCGGCCGGATTGGTGCAGGAAGCCTGGGTTGATATCCGGTGTGTTGACGAAAAAATTCGGCCGGTAGCATTCGCGCCACGGCGACTCGTTCAATTGCGTCAGGTACTCACCCAACTCGGCCTTGCTGTTGCGCCAGGTGAAATAGGTATAGCTCTGGGAGTAACCGACCTTGCCCAGGCGCGCCATCATCGCCGGGGTGGTGAATGCTTCGGCGAGGAAGATCACCTCGGGATGCTTTGCCCGTACATCGGCGATCAGCCACTGCCAAAAGGGCAGTGGCTTAGTGTGGGGGTTGTCGACGCGAAAGGTCTTCACGCCCTCTTCCACCCAGCCGACCACGATGTCGCGCAGTTCAGTCCACAGGCCCGGGATCGCATCCGCCGCATAGAAGTCGACGTTGACGATGTCCTGATACTTCTTCGGTGGGTTCTCGGCGTATTTGATCGTGCCGTCCGGGCGCCAGTTGAACCAGCCCGGGTGCTCTTTGAGCCACGGGTGGTCCTGGGAGCACTGGATGGCAAAATCCAGGGCGATCTCCAGGCCATGCTCGGCGGCGGCCTTGACCAGGCGACGGAAGTCCTCGCGGCTGCCCAACTGCGGATGAATGGCTTCGTGGCCGCCCTCCTCGCTGCCGATGGCATACGGGCTGCCCGGATCATCGGGGCCTGCGGTCAGGGAATTGTTCTTGCCCTTGCGGTGGCTGCGGCCGATCGGGTGGATCGGCGGGAAGTACAGCACGTCGAAACCCATGTCATGAATCATCGGCAACCGCGCGTGCACGTCATTAAACGTACCGTGACGTGCAGGATCGTCGGTGATCGAGCGGGGAAACAGCTCGTACCAACTGGCAAACTGCGCCGCCTCGCGCTCCACATCAATCGGGTAGACGGTACTGATGCTCAAGTAGGCGCGGTGGTCGGCCTGGGTCATCAAGTGTGCACTGTCTTCGTGCAAAAACAGCGCGACCTGCTCGGTTTCCAGCAGGCCTGAGAGTTCGTGATGCAACAGCATCAGGCGGTCGCGCAGTTCGTTGTCGCTGCGTTCGGCGGCCTGCAGCACCAGGCTGCGGCCTTCCTGCAATTCCAGGCTGACCGGCACGCTGGCTTCATGCTTTTTACGCAGTTCGTAGCAGAAGCTGGCGAAGGTATCGATCCAGGCCTCGATGCAGTATTCGTGAGGGCCTTGGACGGTGACGGTAAACCCACCTTCCCAGCCATTGTTGCCCACGTCGTTCATGACCACGCTGTGCCAGCTTTCTTCATGCAGGGGGCGCCAGCGGATCAATACGGCCAGCTTGTCGTGGCCGTCGGCGAATACCTTGCTGGTGACGTTGACCCGCTGGCCCACTACCGCCTTGACGGCAAATTCGCCGCCGTCGATCACGGGTGAGGTGCTTTCGATCGCGATCCTGGGCAGCAACAGCGCCTGGGACAGCGGCAATATGGAGTCTTCTGTAGCCAGTGTTTCAGCAGTCATCGAGCATCTTCCCCTTACGCCCTGTGGACGCTCTTTGCTTGATCCAAATTCTGATACGGCAGCGCTCTCCCTGAGCAGGGCCGCTATAGGTCCGAGCTTGGGCCGAGGTTAAAAGTTCAGCTGGATGTGACTCCATCGGGCGGGGGAATCAATTGGCCCCTGCGAATGTCCACCGCTAGAGCAAAGCACAAAGGAGGCCACACCGATGAATATCCCGATCCCGGCGGAAACCCCAGACCCGAATATCGACAACCCGACCCTGCCGCCTACCGAGCCGCAACCGATTCCCGAGAAAGAACCGCCGGAAAATGAGCCGCCGCCGGTGGAGGAACCGCCGACAACCATGCCGCCGGTGATCGTCAGTCCTTTTCAAACTGCTTGACGATTTTTGGCATCACACTGAACACCGCCAACGCCAGTAAGGTACTCAGCACCGCTGTCGATTCCCGACCCAATCCGGCCGAGACCCCAATCGCAGCGGTCATCCACAAACCGGCGGCCGTAGTCAGGCCCTTCACATGCCCCTCGTCATCATCCTTGCCCTTGATGATGGTGCCGGCGCCCAGGAAACCAATCCCGGCAATCACGCCCTGCACCACGCGGCTCATGGCATCTGCCTGATTGCCGGACATCTGCGGCACCAGCACAAATAATGCGGCGCCCATTGCGACCAGCATATGGGTGCGCACACCGGCAGCCTTGCCCTTGTGCTCGCGCTCAAACCCGAGGATGCCCCCCAACAGCGCCGCGATCAGCAGGCGAACGGTAATTTGAGTGAGCTGTTTTGCGTCGCCCAGGTCGGCGAACTCGGCCTGCAGGGTTTGCCACACTTCATGCCACCAAGCGTCCATGAACACTGTCCTTTGTCTTTATTGATAAAGAATGGACAGCCGCGACCGCCAGTCAGTTGCCTTGAACCCACGCACATTGCCGACCCCTAACCTTCATAGCCCAAGAAAAAGGAGATCGGCATGCCCCTACGTATCGAAAACCAACTGTGCTACTTCATGCTTGATGACAACGGCCAGGAACAGAGTGTGCCGGCGACAAGGGTCAATATCGTTACCGACACCGACAAATCCATGTCTTACGTGGAACTGGCAGCTGAGCGGATCTATATCACCGAAGCCGAGGCCGACGCCCTGACGGTGGCAGGTGCCCACGATGGCCGCCAACATGTAAAGACTGAAGAACCTGGTTCGCTGATTTAATTGATCTGTATCAGTACTGCTTCGACAGGGCTGCATCCCTTCAGCCACGGGGTGCAGCACATTGACGCAGGCGCTTGCACAAAACCCATCTGATCCGCTTTTTATCGACACACCTGAGTCTGTTATGCAAACAGACCGGCGCCCATAGTTCATCGGCCTGATGGAGGCTGATGAGCGAACGACCATGAGCGAACGAATCCCAACCGTGGAAACCTTTGAGCCGATGCACCCAAAGAAGGTGAAGGCCAAATCCAGCGACAACCTGATCCATACCCGCAGTTTCACCGGCCTGTTCCGCACCTTGCGCGTGGGCGGCGCGGGCTTTCTGTTCCTGGCGTTCTTCGGCACCGTGTGGCTGAACTGGGGTGGAAGGCAAGCCGTGCTGTGGGACTTGGCCGAAAGCAAATTTCATATTTTTGGCGCCACCTTCTGGCCCCAGGACTTCATCCTGTTATCGGCTTTGCTGATCATCTGCGCCTTCGGCCTGTTTGCGATCACGGTGTTCGCCGGTCGCGTGTGGTGTGGCTACACCTGCCCGCAAAGCTCGTTTACCTGGCTGTTCATGTGGTGCGAAAAGGTCACCGAGGGCGAGCGCAACCAGCGCATCAAGCTGCAAGCGGCGCCCTGGAACCTGAACAAGCTCGCGCGGCGCTCGGCCAAACACACGTTGTGGCTGAGCATCAGCGTCCTCACCGGGCTGACCTTTGTCGGCTACTTCACGCCGATCCGCCCACTGACCGCCGAACTGCTGACCTGGCAAATGGGTGGCGTGAGTCTGTTCTGGGTGCTGTTTTTCACCGGTGCTACCTACATCAACGCCGGTTGGCTGCGCGAAGCGGTGTGCATGCACATGTGTCCGTATGCGCGATTCCAGAGCGTGATGTTCGATAAAGACACGCTGACTATTTCCTACGACAGCGCCCGTGGCGAGCATCGCGGCCCGCGTAAACGCGAGGTCACGCCGGCCGATGTCGGCCTCGGCGACTGCATTGATTGCCAGCTGTGCGTGCAGGTCTGCCCCACCGGCATCGACATTCGCGACGGCCTGCAAATGGAATGTATCGGCTGTGCGGCGTGCATCGACGCCTGTGATTCGATTATGGACAAGATGGGCTATGCCCGTGGTCTGGTGAGCTACACCAGCGAGCATCAATTGCAAGGCGGCAAGACCCACCTGCTCAGGCCACGCCTGATCGGCTACAGTGCCGTGTTGCTGGTGATGATTGCCGCGCTGGTGGTGGCACTGGTGGAGCGGCCGATGGTCTCGCTGGACGTGACCAAGGACCGTGGCATGTTCCGCGAGAACGCCCAGGGTCAGATCGAAAACATCTACAGCCTCAAGGTCATTAACAAGACCCAGCAGCGCCAGGAATACCGCCTGGAACTGGTGGATGCCGAAGACTTCCAGTTGCAGGGCAAGACCGAGATCAGCCTGGCGCCTGGTGAAATCAGTGACGTTCCGGTCTCGGTGGCGTTGCTGGCCGACAAGCCGGCGAGCAGTTCGCAGACGTTGCGGTTCAAGGTGACAGACGTGGATGCACCGAGCATTTACAGCCTTGCCGATAGCCGATTCGTGGCGCCGCTCAACCGCTGAGACCTCGGTATCGAAAAATGATGAAGGTCACATGTGGGAGAGGCAAGCCCCCTCCCACAGTGGGATCTCCACTCATACAAAACATCTGTTTAAGGCCAAAATGAAACGCTACGAAAAATTCGCCGACGACATCGCAGAACTGATCCGCTCCGGCGTGCTCGGCCCCGGCCAGCGTGTGCCCTCGGTGCGCTATGCCAGCCAGACCTATGGCGTCAGCCCGTCCACGGTGTTCCAGGCCTACTACCTGTTGGAGCGGCGCGGGTTGATCCGTGCACGGCCGCGCTCCGGCTATTTCGTCAACACCCATGCCCCCAGCCCGTTCTCCGAGCCGGTGGTGAGCGAGCAGGTGCATGAGTCCACCGAAGTCGATGTCAGCGAGTTGGTGTTCTCAGTACTCGACTCAATCAAAGACCCCAATACCGTGCCCTTCGGCTCGGCCTTCCCCAGCCCCATGTTGTTCCCGTTGCCACGCCTGGCCCGTTCCCTGGCCAGTGCCAGCCGCGAAATGGACCCGCGCCTGGTGGTCACCGACATGTCGCCGGGCAACCCGCAACTGCGTAGGCAGATTGCCCTGCGTTATATGGTCGGCGGCCTGATGCTGCCCATGGAAGAACTGCTGATTACCAACGGCGCCCTGGAAGCGTTGAACCTGTGCCTGCAAGCGGTCACCGAACCGGGCGACCTGGTGGCTATCGAGGCCCCGGCGTTCTACGCCTGCCTGCAAGTGCTGGAACGCCTGAAGCTCAAGGCGGTGGAAATCCCCGTACACCCGCGCGACGGCATTGACCTGGGTGCCCTGGCGCAAACCCTGGAGCGCTACCCGATCAAGGCCTGCTGGACCATGACCAGTTTCCAGAACCCCATGGGCGCGACACTGCCGGAAGCGAAAAAACAGGCGCTGGTGGAACTGCTGCGTAGCCACCAGGTGCCGCTGATCGAGGACGATGTGTACGCCGAGTTGTACTACGGGCAGCAGGCCCCCAAACCGGCCAAAGCCTTCGACACTGAAGGCCTGGTGATGCACTGCGGTTCCTTCGCCAAGAGCCTCGCGCCGGGCTATCGCGTCGGCTGGGTGGCCGCTGGGCGCTATGCGCAGAAAGTCGAGCGCTTGAAGTTGATGACCTCGCTGTGCCCCTCGATGCCGGCACAAGCGGCGATTGCCGACTACCTGCAGCACGGCGGTTATGACCGGCATCTACGCAAGCTGCGTTATGCCCTGGAAGAACAGCAAAGCGCGATGCTGGCCGCCATCGCCCGCTACTTCCCGGCCCAGACGCGGGTGAGCCAACCGGCCGGCGGGTATTTCCTGTGGCTGGAATTGCCGGAGCAGACCGATTCGTTGAAGTTGTTCCAGATGGCGCTGGCGCAAGGCATCAGCATTGCACCCGGGCCGATTTTCTCGGCGACGCAACGCTTCAGAAACTGTATTCGCCTGAACTACGGCAGCCCATGGACCGAGGCCTCGGAGAAGGCGATGGAGACGTTGGGGCGGATTGTGCGATCGTTTTAAGTTGTGGCGTTGCGCTTTCTGACGCTATCGGGGGCAAGCCCCCTCCCACATTTTGAGCTGTGAATACTCTCAAGTGTGGGAGAGGGCTTGCCCCCGATGGCGCCGGTGCAGGCACTGCGTCACTAGCGACCGCCACCCAAATCCAAAAAAGTCCCCGTGGCATACGACGCCTTGTCCGACAGCAACCAGATAATCGCTTCCGCCACTTCATCCGGCCGACCGCCACGCGCCATGGGAATCCCGGACTCCAGCTTGCTGACCCGGTCCGGGTCGCCGCTCAGGGCGTGGAAGTCGGTGAAGATGTAGCCGGGGCGCACCGCGTTGACGCGAATGCCCTCGCCGGCCACTTCTTTGGACAGGCCCAGGGTGAAGGTGTCGAGCGCACCCTTGGATGCGGCGTAGTCGACGTATTCACCCGGCGAACCCAGGCGCGCGGCCACCGAAGACACGTTGACGATACTGCCGCCCTGCCCGCCATGCTTGGGCGACATGCGCAGCACCGCGTGCTTGGCACACAGGATCGGGCCGAGCACATTGGTCTTGAGGATATTCAGGATGCGGAACTCGGACATCTCGTCCACCCGCGACTTGTGCCCCACAGTGCCGGCGTTGTTCACCAATGCCGTGACGCGGCCCAGCTCGGCGTCGACACGGTGGAACAATGCAATCACTTCATCTTCGATGCTGACATCCGCGCGCACCGCAATGGCCTGGGCACCCAGGCCGCGCACCCGTTCCAGGACGCTATGGGCGGCTTTTTCGTCGGAGTGGTAGTTGATGCAGATGCGATAGCCCTCGCGCGCCGCCAGCAAGGCCGTTTCGGCGCCAATGCCGCGACTGCCCCCAGTGATGATGACAACTTTGTCCATGCGTGCGGTCTCCTGATCGAAGCGGGTGTACGGGGTGGATCCAATACTAACCGTCACGCAAGGCTTTTGTCAGGCATCGCTGCGTCTTCGGCGCGCTGGATATCGGCCATGAAGCTGTCCGCCGGCAGCGGGTGGCCGAGCAGGTAACCTTGCAGGGAGTTGCAGCCCAGTCGCGTGAGGAAGCTCTGCTGCACATTCGTCTCCACCCCTTCAGCGACAATCCGCAGCCCCAGGGCCTGGCCGAGGGCAACGATGGCCGAGACGATGGCCGCGTCGTCGCTGTCGTGCTCCAGGTCACGCACAAACCCACGGTCGATCTTCAGCTCGTTGGCGGGCAGGCGCTTGAGGTACATCAGGCTCGAATAGCCGGTACCGAAGTCGTCGATGGACAGGTCCACGCCCATGTCCGACAGCTGCTGCAACACCGTCATGCTTGCATCAGCATCGCTCATGGCGGTGGTCTCGGTAATTTCCAGGGTCAGGCTGTTAGCCGGCAACCGGTGCCGGGCAAGTGCGCCGGCGACGCTGTTGACCAACCCGGCGTGGCAGAACTGCAACGCCGACAAGTTCACCGCGATACGCCAGTGCTCATAACCCTGGGCGTACCATACGCTCATTTGGCGACAGGCCTCATTGAGCACCCATTCGCCGATGGGGATGATCAAGCCGGTTTTTTCCGCCAACTCGATAAAAGTGGCCGGCAACAACAGGCCTTGTTGTGGATGCTCCCAGCGCACCAGCGCTTCAGCCCCCACCGGGATGCCACTGAGCGCATCAAACTTGGGCTGGTAGTACAGACGAAATTGCTCTTGCTCAAGGGCATTGCGCAGGTCTTGCAGCAACTGCAATTGCTTGCGCGCATTGGTGTTCATCGACACATCAAAGAAGCTGTAGCCGTTCTTGCCCATGCCCTTAGCGTGGTACATGGCGGCGTCGGCGTTCATCAACAGCTCCTGGGGGTTGTTACCGTTGCCCGGGAACATCGCGATGCCGAGGCTGGCGGAAATTTTCAACTCATGCTCGGCCACCTGGAACGCGCGGTTGATCAGCATCACCTGGCGTTCGGCGAGGCCAAGGGCATCGTCGGACTGCGTCAACTGCACCAGCAAGACAAACTCGTCACCACCGATACGCGCCAGGGTGTCATGGCTGCGCAGGTCTTCGCGCAGGCGCAGGCCGACTTCGCGCAACAACTGGTCACCCATGTGATGACCAAAAGCATCGTTGACCGGCTTGAAGCCGTCCAGGTCGATAAACATCAAGGCGAAGCAACCGCCCTGCTCTTTTACCGCTTCAATGGCCTGTTGAATGCGATCCGCCAACAACGTGCGGTTGGGCAGGCCTGTGAGCATGTCGTGCAGGGCCAAGTGAGTCAGTTCCTGGTTGGCCAGGGACAAGGAGTCGGCGAGCACGGCGGTGCGTGCTTCCAGACGGGCATCGAGCAACGAGGTGAGCAATGCAATCGCCAGCACCGCCAGTGTCGTGACCAATACCAGGTTATCCAGGCCCTTGCCGCTCAAGCCGTCCAATGCCGCACCGCAGAAGCTTTCATCGGCAAAACGTGCCGCCGCCATACCGGTGTAATGCATGCCGACAATGGCGAACCCCATCACCATCGACGCCCCGCCTCGGGCCAGGCGCACAAACGGGGTATTACGGCGCAGGTTAAATGCGATCCACAATGCGGCACCGGAAGCCGCCACCGCGATCAGTAACGAAGCGCCGAACAACGTGGGGTCGTAATCGATACCCGGGGTCATGCGCATCGCGGCCATGCCGGTGTAGTGCATGCTGGCAATACCGCTGCCCATGACCAGCGCGCCGAACGCCAGTTGCCAGGCGGGCAAACGGGCTTGGCTGACCAGCCATAACGCAAAGCCGCTGGACAGCACCGCGATCAACAACGACAGGCCGGTGATACCCACGTCAAAGCCCAGCGCGAACGGCAAGCGCAACGCCAGCATGCCAATGAAGTGCATGGACCACACCCCCACGCCCATCGCCAGAGCACCGCCGGCTATCCATAAATAAACAGCGTGCCCTTTGGCCGTCGCGATGCGGCCGCTGAGGTCCAGCGCGGTGTAGGAAGCCAAGATCGCGACAAACAGGGAGATCACGACCAGCGAGGGTGAATAACTACCGATGAGCATGGGACTTCTCGTGGGCATCGGACCTGAAACGCCCGTGCCAAGTGGCAAAGCGCGCGATTGTAGCGAGAATAATTATTGGATAGTTGATTAATTATCAGAGGGCCATTAATGGCAATTTGACGCCAATCTACTGGCTCGAAGACCCACATGATTTAGGGCCATGGCTCGAAGGCACGTGCGTTTTCAGGTACGCCCAAGCGCTATCCCACTTCGGATAACTGAGCAAAAAGAGGCGAACCATGCGCCTTTAGCAGGCCTTCATCTTTGCTACAACCGGGAAGAGTATGAGGTGTGCGGGGAGAATAGATGGCTTTGAAAACAAGGTCGTAACCTATCGTTCTCGAGCCGGAAAAGAGTACGAAATTAAAGACTCGGACACTCGATTTTTAAAATTCAGAGTCTCCGGTGAGATAGGAGAAATTCTAAAATACGTCCCTTTGAAATCTAATCTTCTTATATATGCCAATACAACCGCCCTTCCTCCGGGAGGGGAGCTAGTAGCATTTGATAGCAGCAGAGGTACGGATTTAGGTCGGCGGCCTGTATTGGGGAGCTGCTATATAAGCAAGCTCCCTGCCAAGGAACCCCCGTCCTCCTCAAGATCAATCCTTCTCGGCAATCGGCGTCTGCCCATCCCAGCCACCGCCCAGTGCGGCGATCAGTTGCACGCTGGCCACCAGGCGGCTCTGTAGCAGGGTCAGCACGGTACGCTCGTTGCTCAGCGCAGTGGCCTGGACAGTCACTACGTCCAAGTAGGCAATCAACCCGGCCTTGTACTGGTTCTGGGTCAAGCGCAGCGATTCTCGGGCGGCCTCAAGCGCTTCGTTGCTGACTACCGCCTCGTCTTCCAGCACCTTGAGCTGGACCATGTAGTTTTCCACTTCACGGAAGCCGTCGAGCACGGTCTGGCGGTACTTGGCCACGGTTTCGTCGTAGGACGCCACAGTGCGGTCGACTTCCGCAGAGCGCTGGCCGCCGTCGAACAGGGTCATGGCGAGTTTCGGCCCTACCGACCAGAAGCGATTCGGCAGGCTGATCCAGTCGGCATAAGTGCTGCTGGAATACCCACCGGCCAGGCTCAGCGTCAGGTCCGGGTAATAGGCGGCCTTGGCCACGCCGATATTGGCGTTGGCGGCGATCACCGAGCGTTCGGCCGAAGCAATGTCCGGGCGACGCTCAAGCAACTGCGACGGCAGGCTGACCGGAATCTGCGGCAGCGCCGGAATGTCCTTGCTCACCGCCAGGTTGAAGTTGGCCGGTGCCTCGCCAATCAATACGGCGATGGCGTTTTCCAGTTGGGCGCGCTGCCAGATCAGGTCGATGAGGCTGGCCTGGGTGGTCTTGAGCTGGGTTTGCGCCTGGGCCACCGCGTCCTTGCCGGAGACGCCGGCACGGTATTGGTTTTCGGTCATTTGCAGGGAGCGCTGGTAGGTCTCCAGGGTCGCTTGCAGCAGGCGTGTCTGCTCGTCCATGACCCGCAGTTGCAGGTAGCTTTGCACCAGTTCCGACTGTTGGCTCAGGCGCATCGCGGCCAAGTCCGCCGAGCTGGCTTCGGCGCTGGCCTCGTTGGCCTCCAGGCCACGGCGCAATTTGCCCCAGATGTCCGCTTCCCAGCTCACGCCCAACTGTGCGTTGAGCGTGTCGCGAATCCCGCTGCTGGAACTGCTGAGGCTGGCGCTGCTGCTGCCGGTGCCCTGGCTGGCACGGGTTTTACCGGCGCTCAGGTCGACGCTCGGGTAAAACGCCCCGCGTGAACTGCGCACCAGCGCCTGGGCCTGGCGAAAGCGCGCTTCGGCCTGGGCCACGGTCTGGTTGGAATTATTCAGGCGCAGCACCAGGTCGTTGAGCTGGCGATCACCATACAGCTCCCACCAGGCGCCACGGGCCAGCGAGTCGCTGGGGGTGGCCTGGCGCCAGCCCTGGGCTTCCTTGAATTGCGCGGGCTCGACGACTTCCGGACGCTTGTAATCCGGGCCGACGGCGCAGGCGCTGAGCAGTGCGCCGCAAAGCACCAGACTCGCAACACGGGAACCACGGATCATGGCCAATTTGGCAAAGGTTGAATCGGTCATAGCGCAGTGTCCAGGGCAGCATCGGTACGCACGCCGCGCCAGGCGTTGAAGCGGTGGCGCGCGCGGTCGAGATAGAGGTAGACCACCGGGGTGGTGTAGAGGGTCAGGACCTGACTGAAGATCAGGCCACCGATAATGGTCAGGCCCAAAGGACGACGCATTTCCGCGCCATCGCCAGCGCCGAGCAGCAACGGCAAGGCACCGAGGATGGCCGCCAGGGTGGTCATCAGGATCGGCCGCAAACGCAGCAGGCAAGCACTGCGGATCGACTCCAGCGGGCCCATGCCGTCGTTACGCTCCAGTTGCAGGGCGAGGTCGATCATCAGGATCGCGTTCTTCTTCACCACGCCGATCAGCAGGAACAGACCCAGCAACGAGATCAGGCTGAACTCGCCGCCCGTCAGGTAGATCGCGAGCATGGCGCCGACACCGGCCGACGGCAGGGTCGAGAGGATCGTCAGCGGATGAATGTAGCTCTCATACAGAATGCCCAGCACCAGGTACACCGCCACCAGAGCGCCGAGGATCATGAACGGCTGGCCCTTCTGCGTGGCGGCAAATGCATCGGCGGTGCCGGCCATCTTGGCGATCACGTCTTCCGGCAGGCCGACCTTGGCAATCGCCCGCTCGATCGCGGCCGTGCCCTGCTCCACCGTAACCCCTGGCGCCATGTCGAAGGCGATGTTTTCCGAGGCGAACTGGCCTTCGTGGCTGACGCGGTCGTTCGCCAGGCTGTTCTCGTAATGGGCAATGGTCGACAACGGCACCCGCGCGCCGCTGGAGGTAATCACCTGCATCTGGTTGAGGGTGATCGGGTCCTGGGCGTATTTGGGGTTGACCTCCATCACCACCTGATACTGGTTGAGGCTGTCATAGATGGTGGAAATCTGCCGCTGGCTGTAGGCGTTGTTGAGCACTGCCGTGACCATGTCCATGTCGATGCCCAGGCGCTTGGCCTGGTCGCGGTCGACAATCAGCGTGACCTGGGCCGCGCCGCGCCCTTCACGGGCGTCAATGGCCGTCAGTTCCGGCAGCTCACGCAAGGCGGCCACGACTTTCGGGTACCACAGGCGCAGCGCTGCGAGATCACCGCTTTGCAGGATGTAGGAATACTGCGCGCTGGTCTGGTCACGGCTGCCGCCAAATTGCAGGTCCTGGTCGGCCATCAGGAACAGACGCCCGCCCGGTACCAGCGGTACGTCCTTGCGCAGCCGCTCGATCACCGCCTGGGCAGAAATCCTGCGTTCGCTGATGGGCTTGAGGCGCACCAGCATCACCGCATTGTTGGTGCCGTTGTTGCCACCGATAAAGCCGGCCACGCTGAGCACCGCCGGGTCCTTGAGCACCGCCTTGCGGAAGATTTCCATCTTCGGCTGCATGACGCTGAACGACAGGCCGTCATCGCCGCGCACAAAGCCGATCAATTGGCCGGTGTCCTGTTGCGGCATAAAGGTCTTCGGCACCACCACGTAGAGCGCCACGTTCAAACCAATGGTCAGCAACAGGCTGAGCAGGGTCAGGCGGCGGTGGCGCAGCACCCAGTCCAGGGTGGTGGCGTAGCCGGCGACCATGCGGTCGTTGATCTTCTGGCTCCAGCGCTGCAGGCCGGTCATCTGCCCTTTCACGTGGGGCTTGAGCCAACGGGCGCAGAGCATCGGCGTCAACGTCAGCGAGACGATCAGCGACACGATGATCGCCGCCGACAAGGTGATGGAAAACTCGCGGAACAGGTTGGTGACGATCCCGCCCATGAACAGGATCGAGAGGAACACCGCCACCAGCGACACGTTCATCGACAGCAGGGTAAAGCCGACTTCCTCGGCACCCAGGTAGGCGGCCCTCATCGGTGGCACACCCGCGTCGATGTGCCGGGAAATGTTCTCCAGCACCACGATGGCATCGTCCACCACCAGGCCGGTGGCCAGGATCAGCGCCATCAGCGAAAAGTTGTTCAGCGAGAAACCGTACAGGTACATCACCGCGAAGGTGCCCACCAGTGACACCGGCACCGCCAGGGTTGGAATCAGCGAGGCGCGGAAGTTGCCGAGGAACAGGTACACCACCAGGATCACCAGCCCCACCGCAATCAGCAGGGTCATCTCGGCTTCATGCAGGGTCGCGGTGATCACCGGCGAGCGGTCCATGGCCAGGCTGAGCTTGACGCTGGACGGCAGCACCGCCTGCAACGCCGGCAGTTGTGCCTTGATCTGCCTGACGGTTTCGATGATGTTGGCGCCGGACTGGCGGTTGATCACCAGCAGCACCGCCGCATCATTGTTGAAGAAGCCACTGTTGTAGCGGTCTTCCACGCCGTCGCTGATCTTTGCCACGTCCTTCAGGCGCAAGGCAGCGCCGTCCTGGTAGCGGATCAGCAGCGGCTCGTAGTCCTTGGCTTTTTCCAGCTGGTCGTTGGCCTGGATCTGCCAATTGCGCTCACTGTCTTCCAGGGAGCCTTTGGGCCGGCGCTGGTTGGCATTGGCGATGGTGTTGCGCACGTCGTCCAGGGCCACGCCGTACTGGTCGAGGGCCTTGGGTTCCAGCTCGATACGCACCGCCGGCAGGGAGCTGCCGCCGATCTGCACTTCGCCCACGCCCGGCACCTGGGACAGGCTTTGGGAGAGGATGGTCGAGGCCAGGTCGTACAACTGGCCCTTCTGCAACACGTCCGAGGTCAGCGACAGCACCATGATCGGTGCCTGGGACGGGTTGATCTTCTTGTAGGTGGGCATGCTGCGCATGCCGCTGGGCAGCAGGTTGCGCGAGGCATTGATGGCTGCCTGCACTTCCCGCGCGGCACCGTTGATATCACGGTCGGAGTCGAACGCTAGGATCACCCGGGTGGAGCCCTGGCTCGACGAACTGCTCATGGTGGTGATGCCGGCAATCGCGCCGAAGGAGCGCTCCAGCGGCGTCGCCACGGTGGACGCCATCACCTCGGGGCTGGCGCCGGGCAAGCTGGCCGAGACCACGATCACCGGGAAATCGATCTGTGGCAGCGGCGACACCGGCAGCAGGTTGAAGCTGACACCGCCCAGCAACATGATCGCCAGGCTCAGCAGCATGGTGGCCACCGGTCGGCGGATGAAAGGTCCGGACAGGTTCATGACTCAACCGGCTCCAGGCTTTGCGGCTCTTTACGCCAGCGGCGGCCGAGGCGATCGAAGTACAGGTAGATCACCGGCGTGGTGAACAGCGTCAACACCTGGCTCACCAGCAAGCCGCCGACCATCACCAGGCCGAGGGGCTGGCGCAATTCAGCGCCGGAGCCGGTGGCCAGCATCAACGGCACTGCACCGAACAGCGCAGCCAGGGTGGTCATCAGGATCGGCCGGAAACGCAGCAGCGCCGCCTGGTAGATCGCGGTCTGCGGGTCCAGGCCCTGATTGCGTTCGGCGTCGAGGGCGAAGTCGATCATCATGATCGCGTTCTTTTTCACGATACCGATCAGCAGGATGATGCCGATGATCGCGATCATGCCCAGGTCGTTGCCACTGAGCAGCAAGGCCAGTAAGGCCCCTACCGCTGCCGACGGCAAGGTCGAGAGAATGGTGATCGGGTGAATGTAGCTCTCGTAGAGCACACCGAGCACGATGTACATGGTGACCACCGCCGCCAGGATCAGCAGCAAAGTGCTCGACAGCGACGCTTCGAAAGCCTGTGCCGCGCCCTGGAACTGGGTCTGCACGCCCACCGGCATGCCGATGTCCTTCTGCGCCTGGTTGATCAGCTCCACGCCTTTGCCCAGCGCAACGCCGGGGGCCAGGTTGAACGACATCATCACCGCCGGGAACTGGCCGATATGCGCAATTGCCAACTGCGCCTGGCGCTGTTCCACATGGGCCAGGCTGGACAAGCGCACCTGACCGCCGTCGGTGGTTTTCACGTGGATCTGGTTCAGCGCCGCCGGGCCCAGGGTTTCTCCCGACTGGGCCTGCAAGACCACGCGGTACTGGCTGGCCTGGGTGTAGATGGTGGAAATCTGCCGCTGGCCGAACGCGTCATAGAGGGCATCGGTGATGGTCGACACACTGACGCCCAGGCGCGAGGCCGCATCGCGGTCGATCACCAGGTACACCTGCAGGCCTTTGTCCTGCAGGTCACTGGCGACGTCGGTGAGTTCCGGCATCTGGCTCAGCGCATGCACCAGCTTGCCGCTCCACAGGGCCAACAGGTCGGCGTCCGGCGAGGACATGCTGAATTGGTACTGGGTGCGGCTGACACGGTCTTCGATGGTCAGGTCCTGCACCGGCTGCATGAACAGGCGGATGCCCACCAGCTTGTCGATCTGCGGTTGCAGGCGGGTAATCACCTGGGCCGCGCTCAAGTCGCGCTGGCCGTGGGGCTTGAGGTTGATCAGCAAACGGCCGCTGTTGAGGGTGGCGTTGTCACCATCCACACCGATATAGGACGACAGGCTTTCCACCGCCGGGTCGGTGAGGATGATTTTCGCCAGTTCCTGCTGGCGCTGGCTCATGGCGGCGAATGAAATCGACTGCGGCGCCTCGGAGATCCCCTGGATCACCCCGGTGTCCTGCACCGGGAAAAAGCCCTTGGGCACCACCAGGTACAGCACCACCGTAAGGCCCAAGGTCGCGATGGCCACCAACAGGGTCAGCGGCTGGTGCTTGAGCACCCATTGCAACTTGCGCCCATAGGCTTCGATCAGCCAGTCGATCCAGGCGCCGCTGGCCTTGTAGAAACGGCTCTGCTCTTCTTCCTTGGGCTCGCGCTTGAGCAAACGCGCGCACATCATCGGCGTGAGCGTCAGGGACACCACCAGGGAAATCAGGATCGCCACCGCCAGGGTGATGGCAAACTCGCGGAACAGCCGCCCGACCACGTCAGCCATGAACAGCAGCGGGATCAATACGGCGATCAGTGACAGGGTCAGGGAAATCAGGGTGAAGCCGATCTGCTTGGCGCCCTTGAGCGCGGCGGCCAGCGGCGTCTCGCCTTCCTCGATATAGCGCGAGATGTTCTCCAGCATCACGATGGCATCGTCCACCACAAACCCCGTGGCGATGGTCAGGGCCATCAGCGTCAGGTTGTTGATGGAGAACCCGGCCAGGTACATCACGCCAAAGGTGCCCACCAGCGACAGCGGCACGGCAATCGACGGAATGATCGTCGCGCTGACCCGGCGCAGGAACAGGAACGTCACCATCACCACCAGGGCGATGGCGATCAGCAATTCGTGCTGCACATCGGTGACCGAGGCGCGGATGGTCTGGGTGCGGTCGGTGAGGACGGTCACGTCGAGGCCGGCCGGCAGGTTGTCGGTGATGCTCGGCAGCAGCGCCTTGATGCGGTCGACCACCTCGATCACGTTGGCACCCGGCTGGCGCTGGATATTAAGGAGCACGGCCTGGTTTTCATTGGCCCAGGCGGCGAGGCGTTCGTTTTCCGCGCCGTCGACGATCTGTGCCACATCTTTAAGGCGCAGAGGCGCGCCATTGTTGTAGGCCAGGATCAGTTCGGCGTATTGCTGCGGCGACACCAACTGGTCGTTGGCATCGAGCATCGACACCCGCGTGGGGCCGTCAAAGTTGCCCTTGGGCTGGTTGACGTTGGACGCGGCGATCAGGGTGCGCACGTCGGACAGGTTCAAGCCGTTGGCCGCCAGGGCTTCGGGATTGACCTTGATGCGCACGGCCTGGCGCTGGCCACCGGCGATGCTGACCATGCCGACGCCGCTGATCTGCGCGATCTTTTGCGCCATGCGCGTATCGACCAGGTCATTGAGCTTGGGCAACAGCATGGTCTTGGAGGTAATGGCCAGGGTCAGCACCGGGGTATCCGCCGGGTTGACCTTGTTGTACACCGGCGGCGCCGGCAAATCCTTGGGCAGCAGGTTGGTGGCGGCGTTGATCGCAGCCTGCACCTGTTGCTCGGCGACATCCATATTGACATCGAGGTTGAAACGCAGGGTCAGCACCGACGCACCGCCGGAACTGGTGGACGCCATCTGGGTCAGGCCGGGCATCTGCCCGAACTGGCGCTCAAGCGGCGCGGTGACCGCGCTGGTCATCACATCGGGGCTGGCGCCGGGGTACAGGGTCATCACCCGGATTGTCGGGTAATCCACCTGGGGCAGCGCCGAGACCGGCAACAAGCGGTAGGAAATAATGCCGGCCAAAACAATCGCCAGCATGCTCAGCGTGGTGGCGACCGGGCGAAGGATAAACAGCCGCGACAGGTTCATGAACCGACCTTTTGCGCCTTGCCGGCGGTGGTGCCGGTCTCCCCTTTAGCCGCTGGCTTGCCTTGCAGGTGTTCGGTTGGCGTCGTCGGCACTTCGCTGCTGTCATTGACCACTTCGATCTCGCTGCCATCCTTGAGGCGGTCGGTGCCTTCAAGCACCACGCGGTCGCCGGCGACCAGGCCTTCCTTGATCACGGTGTTGTCGCCATCGGTGTCACCCACCACCAGCGGCTGGACCTTGACCTTCTTGTCGCCATCGAGCTTGTAGACAAAGGTGCCGGTGTTGCCGAACTGAATCGCGGCGGAAGGCGCCAGCACCACGTTGTGCAAGGTATCGGCAAGCAAATGCACGTTGACGAACTGGTTGGGGAACAGCGCCTGGTCCTTGTTATCGAAACGCGCCTTGAATTTCAGGGTGCCGGTGGTGACGTCGATCTGGTTGTCCAGGCTCTGCAGCACGCCGGTGGCCTGCTGTTTCACGTCGCCACGGTCCCAGGCTTCCACGGGCAGCTTGTTGCCGGCGCGATAACGGGCGAGCACGGTTTCGAGGTTGTTTTCCGGCAGGGTGAAGGCCACGCTGATCGGTTGGGTCTGGGTGATCACGGCCAGGAAGGTGGTGTCGTTGGCCGCCACCAGGTTACCCACGTCGACCTGGCGCAAGCCGACGCGACCGCTGATAGGCGCGCGGATCCTGGTGAACTCGAGGTTGAGCTTGGCGTCGTCCACCGCGCCCTGGTTGGTCTTGACCGTGCCCTGGTATTGCAGGACCAGCGCTTCGGCGGTGTCCAGGGTTTGCTTGGCGATACTGTCCTGGGCATATAGGCCACGATAACGCTCGACATCGACCTGGGCGTTTTTCAGCAGGGCCTGGTTCTGCATCAGCGTGCCCTGGGCCTGGAGCAAGGCGTTCTGGTAGCTGCGCGGGTCGATCTCGGCCAGCAGGTCGCCGGCCTTGACCATCTGCCCTTCTTCAAAAGCGATCTTGACCAGCTCGCCGCCCACCCGACTGCGCACATTGATGGTATTGAGCGCGGTGACCGTGCCCAAGGCCTTGTAGTACACCGGGAACTCCCCCAGCACCGCCGGCGCCACACGCACCGGCACCGGGCCGGTGGACCCGCCGAAGCCCGGGCGCGCCATGCCGGTTTTGCCGGTGTGCCCGGCCGGTGCGTCTTTGTGGGCGGCGCCGCTGGGCCAGAATTTCCAGCACAGGCCGGCGATAACCAGCAGCACGAGCAGGCCGAACAGCCAGCGGCGGGAGTTGCGGGGGGAGGATTGCATGGAGTGATCAACCATTGGGCGCGAGAGCTTCTTCTTCGGGAGGCTGAAAGATAAGCACTGGAGCGCTTTAAGAAAAGCGCCTTTACCGGCTATTTACCTTGGGCTTACAACTTTTAACTTCTGCGGCTTAGTCCGACAGCTATTTCGCTAAGCGCCTGACATGCAAATAAAAACGGCCTGGACTAGGCCAGGCCGCAATCATGTATCGAACGTGTTACTGCAAAACGACAGTAATGCGCCGAAACAGTTACTTCAAAACAGCCAGGGCCGCTTCGTAGTTCGGCTCTTGGCCGATTTCCGAAACCAGTTCGCTGTGCAGCACATTGTTGTTTTCGTCCAGTACCACGACAGCACGGGCGGTCAGGCCTTTGAGTGGGCCATCAGTAATTGCCACGCCGTAATCGACTGCGAAACCAGGGTCACGGAAGTCCGACAGGCTCTTCACGTTTTCCAGGCCTTCGGCGCCGCAGAAACGCGCCTGAGCGAATGGCAGGTCAGTGGAGATGCACAGCACAACGGCGTTGTTCAGCTCGTTGGCCTGGGCGTTGAACTTGCGTACCGAAGTCGCGCAGGTCGGGGTGTCGACGCTTGGGAAGATATTCAGCACTTTGCGCTTGCCGGCAAAGGTAGCCAGGGTTGCATCCGACAGATCGCCGGCGGTCAGGGTGAAGTCTGCAGCTTCAGAGCCGACTTTCGGCAATTCGCCTTCAACCTGGACAGGGTTCCCACGAAGGGTGACTTGAGCCATGAACAGAATCCTTATGCTGGGTTTTGGTTAAACGAATTCGAGAGGCGGAAGTTAACCACAAAGTGCCGTGGCTACCTACCGCCAGACACAAATTGTCATGCCACGCGGTTGTGGTTTAATTGCGCGCTTTGCGCCTGCCCTCCAAGGAAACCGTTGTTGATGAATCAGCCCGCCACCAAAGTCCTGGTCATTGGTTATGTCTGGCCGGAGCCGCGTTCCTCGGCCGCGGGCGGGCACATGATGCAGATCCTCGAAATGTTTCTTACGCAAGGTTGGGACATTACCTTCAGCAGCCCCGCAGCGCTGGGCGAGCACAAGGCCGACCTGCTTGCGCTGGGCATCGCCGAATGCGCGATTGAGCTCAATAACAGCAGTTTCGACGATTTTATCCGCGAACTAGCCCCCGACATCGTGCTGTTCGACCGTTTCATGATGGAAGAGCAGTTTGGCTGGCGCGTGGAGAAATGCTGCCCCGACGCCCTGCGCGTGCTGGAAACCGCCGACCTGCAAAGCCTGCGCGACGCCCGTCACCAGCGTCTCAAGGCGCACCTCAAGGCCCATCCGGGCAGCGACGACTTCACTGCGCTGTTCGCCCCGGCCCTGGAGGAAGAATTCCAACTGATGGCCGACACCGACCTGGCCAAGCGCGAAATCGCCGCGATCTACCGCTGCGACATCAGCCTGATGATCTCCGACGTGGAAATCCGCCTGCTCACCGAACAGTTCAAGGTGCCGGCCGCCCTGCTCCACTGGTGCCCGCTGATGATGACGCCGCCAACCGACGCCTTCGTACCGTTCGAAGAACGTGCGCACTTCCTCAGCATCGGCAACTTCCGCCACGCGCCGAACTGGGACGCCGTGCTGTGGATGAAGAACAGCCTCTGGCCGCTGATTCGCCAGCAACTGCCGGGCGCCCAACTGCATATCTATGGTGCCTACACCCCGCCCAAGGCCACCGCACTGCATAACCCGGCGCAAGGCTTTCACGTGATGAACTGGGCCGAGGATGCCCTGCAAGTGATGACCGCTGCGCGTATCTGCCTGGCGCCCTTGCGCTTTGGCGCGGGCATCAAGGGCAAGTTGGCCGATGCGATGCTGTGCGGCACGCCCAACATCACCACGCCGGTGGGTGCCGAGGCCATGGGCAATGAACAGCCCTGGCCTGGCGTGATCGAACCGAGCGCCGCCGCCCTGGCCGCTGCCGCGGTGAGTTTGTACCAGGACCGCGAGCGTTGGACCCAGGCCCAGGAGCACGGCCGCCAGCTGCTGGCGCGCCGCTATGACCAAAACGTGCATGGTCCCGCGTTGGTGGAGAGCCTGGAACGCTGCCGCAGCCATCTCGCCGCCCACCGTCGGGACAACTTCACGGGCAGCATGCTGCGCCACCACGCCCATAAAAGTACGCAGTACATGTCCCAATGGATCGAGGCAAAAAACCGGACCGTGTAAACGCCGGTGCTGGCGAGGTCGTGCGCGAGGGGGCATTATCCTACGCAGCAACCACAATAAAGCGACGGCAGCATGACCCGAGCAACGCGAATCACCGACCCTTCCTACGAGCTGATGGACGATCACAACGGTCTGTCCATCATCTATCGCCAGCATGGTTTCCCCTGCCCGCTGGTGCGCTGGCATTTCCACAAGGAATACGAACTGCACCTGATCGTCGCCAGCTCGGGCAAGGTGTTTATCGGCGACTATATCGGCAACTTCTATCCGGAAAGCCTGTTCCTCACCGGCCCCAACCTGCCCCACAACTGGATCAGCCAGGTGGAGGAAGACGAAGTGGTGCCCAAGCGCGACATGCTGGTGAACTTCACCGATGAGCTGTTCGAGCAGGGC
Organism: Pseudomonas sp. B14(2022); assembly: GCF_012030485.1. NCBI lineage: Bacteria > Pseudomonadati > Pseudomonadota > Gammaproteobacteria > Pseudomonadales > Pseudomonadaceae > Pseudomonas > Pseudomonas sp. B14(2022). The sequence goes on along the minus strand of NZ_JAAUVM010000005.1, from coordinate 287,347 downwards.
AGCCACATTTTTACCGAACTGAAAATGCTGGCACCGTTGCTGGAGCGCGCTCAATACGGCATCGAGTTCCGCTGCAAAAAAACCATCGCCCAGGCCATGACCCTGATGCAACGTATCGAAGACGCCCAGGGCATGGCGCGCCTGGGGCACTTCTTCATCTTGCTGGAAGTGCTGAGTAGCTGTGAGGACTACCACCTGCTGTCCGGTGTGACCACGCCGCAACTGGCCGATGAACACAGTATCGACCGCACCAACCGCGCGGTGGACTACATTTTCGCCCACTACGCGCGCGAGTTGCCCCTGGAGGAAGTGGCGGAACACCTGGGGATGAAGCCGACGTACTTTTCCCGGGTGTTCAAGCAGGCGACCGGGCGCACATTTATCGAGTTTGTAAACCGGCTGCGCATCAGCAAGTCGTGCGAGCTGCTGGCCGATGGCGACAAGGCCGTGACGGATGTGTGTTTTGAATCGGGCTTCAACAACATCTCCAATTTCAACCGGCGATTTCAGCAGCTCAAGGGCATGACACCCTCTCACTACCGCCGCCTGGCGGTACAGCGCTTGACCGAGCAGAACCTGGCCTAATGGTGATCGCTCCCACGTAGTGGACACGATCCTCGAGTGCAAAAAAGTATCAGTCCAAGTGTTCCCAAGGATTTGTCACAGCCCCGTTTGAAGGCTGTAATCAACGCACACTCTTCCTGACTGCTCGTAGGAAGACACAACAACAATAACTGTCCTTCTGTAGCCCCTGGGCGCGGAAATGGAGTGCGCGATGAAGTTCACAGCAAAAGCTCTGCTTGCCTGTACCTGTATGACCCTCAGCGCCGTCAGCCTTGGCGCGCAAACCCTGACCATTGCCACCGTCAACAACAGCGACATGATCCGCATGCAGAAGCTCTCGAAAACCTTCGAGGCCGAGCATCCGGAGATCAAGCTGAACTGGGTGGTGCTCGAAGAAAACGTACTGCGCCAGCGCCTGACCACCGACATCGCCACCCAGGGCGGGCAGTTCGATGTGTTGACCATCGGCATGTACGAAGCCGCACTCTGGGGCGCCAAGGGTTGGCTCGAACCGATGAAGGACTTGCCGGCGTCCTACGACCTCGACGACGTATTCCCTTCCGTGCGTGACGGTTTGTCCGTCAAGGGCTCGCTGTACGCCCTGCCGTTCTACGCTGAAAGCTCGATCACCTATTACCGCACCGACCTGTTCAAGAACGCCGGGCTGAGCATGCCCGAGCACCCGACCTGGAGCCAGATCGGCGAATTCGCGGCCAAACTCACCGACAAGAGCAAAGAGCAATACGGCCTGTGCCTGCGTGGCAAAGCCGGTTGGGGTGAAAACATGGCGCTGATCACCACCCTGGCCAACGGCTACGGCGCGCGCTGGTTCGATGAGAAATGGCAGCCGGAATTCAACGGCCCAGAGTGGAAGGACGCGCTGAACTTCTACGTCGACAACATGAAGAAATCCGGCCCGCCCGGCGCTTCCAGCAACGGTTTCAACGAGAACCTGGCGCTGTTCAACAGCGGCAAGTGCGCGATCTGGGTCGATGCCAGCGTCGCCGGCTCGTTCGTCACCGACAAGACCCAAAGCAAAGTGGCTGACCATGTCGGTTTCACCTTTGCCCCGCACGAAAAAACCGACAAAGGCACGTCGTGGCTGTACTCCTGGAGCCTGGCGATCCCGACCAGTTCCAAGGCCAAGGACGCCGCCAAGGTGTTCACCAGTTGGGCCACCTCCAAGGAATATGGCGCATTGGTCGCCAAGACCGACGGCGTAGCCAACGTGCCGCCAGGTACGCGCAAGTCGACCTACAGCGACGAGTACATGAAGGCTGCACCGTTCGCCAAGGTGACCCTGGAATCGCTGAAAGTCGCCGACCCGACCAAACCGACCCTCAAGCCGGTGCCGTATATCGGTATCCAGCTGGTGACCATTCCTGAGTTCCAGGCGATCGGAACCCAGGTCGGCAAGTTCTTCTCCGGCGCGCTGACCGGCCAGCAAACGGTCGATGCTGCACTGACCGCCGCGCAGACCACCACCGAGCGTGAAATGAAGCGGGCGGGTTACCCCAAGTAACCGGGGCCTCACCACAGTTCAGTGTGGGAGGGGGCTTGCCCCCGATAGCAATCTACCAGTTGATGATTTTGTGACTGATACACCGCTATCGGGGGCAAGCCCCCTCCCACACTGACCGCACTCCGATCCTTGCTCCGCACTGGTCTTGATTATCATGAATACACCACCCAAAAACCGCCTGGCCAACCCCGGCTGGTTCCTCGTCACGCCCTCGGTTGCCATGCTGCTGCTGTGGATGATCGTGCCGCTGTGCATGACCCTGTACTTTTCACTGATCCGCTACAACCTGCTCTACCCCGGTGAAAACCAATTCGTCGGGCTGGAGAACTTCACTTACTTCATCACCGACTCGGGTTTCCTGCCCGGCGCCACCAATACGTTGTTGCTGGTGGGCAGCGTGCTGCTGATCAGCGTGGTGTTCGGCGTGTTGATCAGTGCCCTGCTGGAGGCCAGTGAGTTCCTGGGGCGGGGCATCGTCCGGGTGCTGTTGATTTCGCCCTTCTTCATCATGCCCACCGTCGGTGCGCTGATCTGGAAGAACCTGATTTTTCACCCGGTGTCGGGGATTCTCGCCGCCGTGTGGAAGTTCTTCGGCGCCGAGCCGGTGGACTGGCTGGCGCACTACCCGCTGCTGTCGATCATCATCATTGTGTCGTGGCAATGGCTGCCGTTCGCCATCCTGTTGCTGATGACCGCCATGCAGTCCCTCGACCAGGAACAAAAGGAAGCTGCGCGCCTGGACGGTGCCGGCGCCATCGCGATTTTCTGGCACCTGACCCTGCCCCACCTGGCCCGCCCGATTGCCGTGGTGGTGATGATCGAAACGATCTTCCTGCTCTCGGTCTTCGCCGAAATCTTCACCACCACCAACGGTGGCCCCGGCTACGCCTCGACCAACCTCGCCTACCTGATCTACAACCAGGCATTGGTGCAGTTCGACGTGGGCATGGCCTCGGCCGGCGGCTTGATTGCCGTGGTCATCGCCAATATCGCGGCGATCATCCTGGTGCGGATGATCGGCAAAAACCTGACTGACAAGCCTTGAGGGCCGCGCCATGACGCTTCAACAATCCCGCCGCCTGCAAAGCCTGTTGCTCGGCACCCTGGCCTGGGCCATCGCGATCCTGATCTTCTTCCCGATCTTCTGGATGGTGCTGACCAGCTTCAAGACCGAAATCGACGCGTTCGCCACGCCGCCGCAGTTCATCTTCACGCCGACGCTGGAGAACTACCTGCACATTAACGAGCGCAGCAACTACTTCAGCTATGCCTGGAATTCGGTGCTGATTTCATTCAGCGCCACCGCCCTGTGCCTGCTGATTTCGGTGCCGGCGGCCTACTCCATGGCGTTCTACGAAACCAAGCGCACCAAGGGCACGCTGCTGTGGATGCTGTCCACCAAGATGCTGCCACCGGTGGGCGTGCTGATGCCGATCTACCTGCTGGCCAAGAGCTTTGGCCTGCTGGACACGCGCATTGCGCTGATCATCATCTACACCCTGATCAACCTGCCGATCGTGGTCTGGATGGTTTACACCTACTTCAAGGACATCCCCAAGGACATCCTCGAAGCCGCGCGCCTGGACGGCGCCACGCTGTGGCAGGAAATGGTCCGGGTGCTGCTGCCGATCGCCAAGGGCGGCCTGGCTTCCACGGTGTTGCTGTCACTGATCCTGTGCTGGAACGAGGCCTTCTGGTCGTTGAACCTGACCTCGTCCAACGCCGCGCCCTTGACCGCACTGATCGCCTCCTACTCCAGCCCCGAAGGCTTGTTCTGGGCCAAATTGTCAGCCGTCTCGACCCTGGCCTGCGCGCCGATCCTGATCTTTGGCTGGATCAGCCAGAAACAGCTGGTGCGCGGTTTGTCCTTCGGCGCCGTGAAATAACGGTTTCCTATAAAAATTCAAAAGGAGGCCCATCCCATGGCCAACCTGAAAATCAAGAATCTGCAAAAAGGCTTCGAAGGCTTCTCGATCATCAAGGGCATCGACCTGGAAGTGAATGACAAGGAATTCGTCGTGTTCGTCGGCCCGTCGGGCTGCGGTAAATCTACCCTGCTGCGCCTGATTGCCGGCCTCGAAGAGGTGAGCGAAGGCACCATCGAACTGGATGGCCGCGACATCACCGAAGTCACGCCGGCCAAGCGCGACCTGGCCATGGTGTTCCAGACCTACGCCCTGTACCCGCACATGAGCGTGCGCAAGAACATGTCGTTTGCCCTGGACCTGGCCGGCGTCGACAAGAAGCTGGTGGAAAGCAAGGTCAACGAAGCCGCACGTATTCTCGAACTGGGCCCGCTGCTGGAGCGCAAGCCCAAGCAACTCTCCGGTGGCCAGCGCCAGCGCGTGGCGATCGGCCGGGCGATTGTGCGCAACCCGAAGATCTTCCTGTTCGACGAACCGCTGTCCAACCTCGACGCCGCCCTGCGCGTACAGATGCGCCTGGAACTGGCGCGCCTGCACAAAGAGCTGCAAGCGACCATGATCTACGTGACCCACGACCAGGTTGAAGCCATGACCCTGGCCGACAAGGTAGTGGTGCTCAACAGCGGTCGCATCGAGCAGGTCGGCTCGCCGCTGGAGCTGTACCACCAGCCGGCCAACCTGTTTGTGGCGGGTTTTCTCGGCACGCCGAAAATGGGCTTCCTCAAGGGCAAGGTCACCCGCGTCGAAGGCCAGGGCTGTGAGGTGCAGCTGGACGCCGGCACCCTGATCAGCCTGCCGCTGAGCGGCGCCAGCTTGAGCGTGGGCAGCGCGGTGACCCTGGGCATTCGTCCGGAGCACCTGGAAATCGCGTCGCCTGGGCAAACCACCCTGACCGTCACCGCCGACGTCGGCGAGCGCCTGGGCAGCGACACCTTCTGCCACGTCATCACCTCGAACGGCGAGCCGCTGACCATGCGGATTCGCGGCGACATGGCCAGCCAGTATGGCGAGACGCTGCACCTGCACCTGGACCCGGCGCACTGCCATCTGTTCGACACCGACGGTGTTGCCGTGGCCCGTCCACTGCGCGCTGCCGCCTGATTTGCGAGATTTGTGATGAAACTGAATAAACAGAACCTCACCCAGCTGGCAGCGGAAGTCAAACTGCCGGCCTACGCCATTGCGAGTACCTCCCAGGGTATCGCCCATATCGGCGTCGGCGGCTTCCACCGCGCGCACCAGGCGTATTACACCGACGCGCTGATGAATACCGGCGAGGGCCTGGACTGGAGCATCTGCGGCGTTGGCCTGCGCGCCGAGGACCGCAAGGCCCGCGACGACCTGGCCGGCCAGGACTACTTGTTCACCCTTTACGAACTGGGCGACACCGACGACACCGAAGTGCGCGTGATCGGCTCGATCAGCGACATGCTGCTGGCCGAAGACAGCGCCCAGGCATTGATCGATAAACTGGCCAGCCCCGAGATTCGCATCGTCTCGCTGACCATCACCGAAGGCGGCTACTGCATCGACGACAGCAACGGCGAGTTCATGGCCCACCTGTCGCAGATCCAGCATGACCTGGCGCACCCCAGCTCGCCGAAAACCGTGTTTGGCTTTATCTGTGCGGCATTGACCCAGCGCCGCGCGGCCGGCCTCCCGGCGTTTACCGTGATGTCCTGCGATAACCTGCCGCACAACGGCGCCGTCACGCGCAAGGCACTGCTGGCCTTCGCCGCCCTGCACAATGCCGAGCTGCATGACTGGATCAAGGCCAATGTGAGCTTCCCGAACGCCATGGTCGACCGCATCACGCCGATGACCAGCACTGCCCACCGCCTGCAACTGCACGATGAACACGGCATCGACGATGCCTGGCCAGTTGTCTGCGAACCCTTTGTGCAATGGGTGCTGGAAGACAAGTTCGTCAACGGCCGCCCGGCGTGGGAAAAGGTCGGCGTGCAGTTCACCGACGATGTGACACCCTATGAAGAAATGAAGATCGGCTTGCTCAACGGCAGCCACCTCGCCCTGACCTACCTGGGGTTTCTCAAGGGCTATCGGTTTGTGCACGAGACCATGAACGACCCGCTGTTCGTGGCTTACATGCGCGCCTACATGGACCTCGACGTCACGCCAAACCTCGCGCCGGTACCGGGCATCGACCTGACCGACTACAAGCAGACCCTGGTAGACCGCTTCTCCAACCAGGCGATTGCCGACCAGTTGGAACGGGTGTGTTCGGATGGCTCGTCGAAGTTTCCAAAGTTCACCGTGCCGACCATCAATCGCCTGATTGCCGACGGGCGCGAGACCGAGCGCGCGGCGCTGGTCGTCGCGGCCTGGGCCTTGTATTTGAAGGGCGTGGATGAGAATGGCGTGAGCTACACGATCCCCGATCCGCGCGCGGCGTTCTGCCAGGGGCTGGTGAGCGATGATGCACTGATCAGCCAGCGATTGCTGGCAGTGGAAGAGATTTTCGGTACGGCTATTCCCAACTCGCCTGAGTTTGTGGCAGCGTTCGAGCGTTGCTATGGGAGCTTGCGTGATAACGGCGTCGCCGAAACCCTACAGAACCTCCTGAAGAAACCGGCTTAAATGTGGGAGGGGGCTTGCCCCGATGAGGGTGTGTCAGGCAAATATCCTTCACTGACCCACTGCCATCGGGGGCAAGCCCCCTCCCACACTGGACCGGGTTGCCAATCCAAAAAAATAACACCGCTGAGCACACTCTCATGACCCAGCAAAACCTGTTCCTCGGCATCGACTGCGGCACCCAAGGCACCAAGGCCATCGTCCTCGACGTGTCCAGCGGCAAGGTGCTGGGCCTCGGCGCCGCCGCGCACACCCTGATCAGCGGCGCCAATGGCCGGCGCGAGCAGCACACCCAGGAATGGCTGGACGCCTTTACCGAAGCCACCCACCGCGCCTTGCAACAGGCGGGCGTGGACGGCCAGGACATCCTCGGCATCGGCGTGTCCGGCCAGCAGCACGGCCTGGTGTTGCTGGATGACAGCGGCCAGGTGCTGCGCCCGGCCAAGCTGTGGTGCGACACCGAAACCGCGCCGGAGAACGAGCGCCTGCTGGCCTACCTGGGCGGCGAGAGCGGTTCGCTGGAACGCCTGGGCGTGGCGATTGCGCCAGGCTACACCGTGTCGAAACTGCTGTGGACCCTTGAGCAGCACCCGGACATCTTCGCGCGCATCGCCCATGTCCTGCTGCCCCACGACTACCTCAACTACTGGCTTACCGGCCGCGCCGTCGCCGAATACGGCGATGCCTCGGGCACCGGCTACTTCAACGTGCGCACTCGCGCCTGGGATGTGGCGCTGCTCAAGCACATCGATCCCAGCGGCCGCCTCGAAGCGGCGTTGCCGGCGTTGATCGAAGCCGATCAAACCGTGGGCAGCATCCTGCCGGCCATCGCCGAACGCCTGGGCATCAACCCCAAGGCCATGGTGTCCAGCGGCGGCGGCGACAACATGATGGGCGCCATCGGCACCGGCAATATCGCCCCCGGCGTGATCACCATGAGCCTGGGCTCGTCCGGCACCGTATATGCCTTCGCTGACCAACCCAACGTCAGCCCGCAGGCGTCGGTCGCCACGTTCTGCTCGTCCAGCGGCGGCTGGTTGCCGTTGATCTGCACGATGAACCTGACCAACGCCACCGGGGTGATTCGCGAGCTGTTTGAATTGGACCTCAACGCCTTCAACGCGCTGGTCGAGCAAGCCCCGATTGGCGCCGATGGCGTGAGCATGCTGCCGTTCCTAAACGGCGAACGCGTGCCCGCCCTGCCCCACGCCACCGGCAGCCTGCATGGGCTGACCATGACCAACCTGACCCGTGCCAACCTGTGCCGGGCCGTAGTCGAAGGCACCACCTTCGGCCTGCGCTACGGCCTCGACCTGCTGCGCCAGACCGGCCTGCAAAGCCAGAGCATCCGCCTGATCGGCGGCGGCTCGAAAAGCCCGGTGTGGCGGCAGATGGTCGCCGATATCATGAACACCGAAGTGATCTGCACCGAACAAAGCGAAGCCGCCGCCCTGGGCGCGGCGATCCAGGCGGCGTGGAGCCAGTCCGGCGAATCCCTGGCCAGCCTGTGCGACAAATGCGTGAGCGTCGACCCGACCAGCCGTACCCTGCCGGTGGCGGCCAGTGTCAGCGCCTATCAACTGGCTTACGAACGCTATCAACAGCACGTGGCAACCCTTTAAGAGCGAACGACTATGTATTTGGTGTGTGGTGAAGCGCTGTTTGATTTTTTCAGCGAGGAAGATGCCAGCGGGCAGGCCTCCAAGGTCAATTACAAGGCGATTGCCGGCGGCTCACCGTTCAACGTCGCGGTGGGTTTGCGCCGCCTGGGCATCGAGGCCGGGTTGTTCGGCGGCCTGTCCACCGATTTCCTCGGCCGGCGCTTGTTGCAGGTGCTGAAAGATGAAGGCGTCAGCGAGCAGTTCCTGGTGGAGTTCGCCGCGCCGACTACGCTGTCGATGGTCGCCGTGGGCGCCGATGGTTCACCGCAGTACAACTTCCGGGGTGAAGGCTGCGCCGACCGACTGCTGGAAGTCGCCCACCTGCCGGAACTGGGGTCTGATATTCGCGGCCTGCATATCGGCTCGTTTTCGCTGGTGGTGCAACCGATCGGCGACACCTTGCTGAACCTGGTCAAGCGCGAAAGCGGCAAGCGCCTGATCAGCCTCGACCCCAACGTGCGCCTTAATCCGCAGCCGGATATCCAGCTGTGGCGCGACCGTGTCGCCGAGTTGGCCAAGCATGCCGACCTGATCAAGGTCAGCGATGAGGACCTGCACCTGCTCTACCCCGGCCAGTCGCCGGAAAGCGTGCTGCAAGGCTGGCTGCAGCACCGTTGCCAACTGGTGTTCCTCACCCGTGGCGGCGATGGCGCCAGTGTGTTCAGCCGTCAGCATGGCACTTGGTCGCAACCGGCACAGAGCGTGGTGATGGCGGATACCGTGGGTGCCGGGGATACCTTCCAGGCCGCGTTGATTGCCTGGCTGACCGAGCAACAGCTGGACTCGGTGGAAGGCCTGCAACAACTGACCCGCGTGCAGATCGACGCCATGCTCGGTTTTGCCATCCGCGCTGCGGCACTGACGTGCGGCAAGACCGGGCCGGACCTGCCGTATCGCCAGCAGCTTGGATGAAGGTTTTGTCAGCCAGGGAAAATTAATCGATGGTTAATCCCGCACGTCGAGAGTGAAGTTCTACTCACTTGCGGAGCACCACCATGAAACTGCACACCTTAATGCTCGGCAGCGCCCTGGCGCTGGCAGCGGTGTCGGGCCTGGCCCAGGCTGACGATCAAACACAGGCGAACAAACCCGTGCCTTATCATTACGGCATGCCGATGAACATTGCCAAGGTCCTGGCCATGAACGAACCCCCAACCAACGACTGCAAAGTCATCAAGGCGGATATCAAGTTCCTGGACAAGGCGGGCAAAGTGGAAGACGTGAGCTACCGGAAAATGTCCGAAGCCTGCGATTTCCAGAATTGATGGGCAAACATACACAGCATTGGGCCTGGCATTTACCAGGCCCACCGTTCATAACCAACGATCAGTAGTAACCGCGCCCTCCAGCCCTTTGCTGGGCAGGTGCATGGCTGTGCTTGAGGTCTTCACGCAACCCGGTGATGAGGTTGCAAATAGCTCGACTGCTGTCGAGTTTGTCAGCATTTATACCTTTGACCTCCAAATCCACCCGGTCACGGTCGCGGTCGTCATAGACCTTGATCGTCAGCGAAGCATCTTCGGCTTTGGTGCATTCGCACCGTTTAGGCAGGAAACTTCCTTCAATAATGCTGCGAAGTTCTAATTCCGAAAGCATGGCCAACCTCTCCTTGTCTGAGACTTGCCAATCGATTGTTGTAGGTCTGCAGGCGCTTGCCTGCTACGTCTTGCCAACCCTGGAAGACGCTTACCCTTACCAGCCTACTCGGCAAATTCCGTTTTTGTTGTAACTTTTCCTCATAAGCAATGTAGGAATTTATACAGCTTAGGTCACCCCAGTTAAATCATCGTCGAACCGCTTCGATTAATCGTTTAACCCCACGCTTCGAATTAAACCGCAGCTTGTGCCGCCACTCTTTCAGCAACATATCGCAAACTATCAAAGTTGATATTTGCGCCTGAATTAATCGCGACCAAGGTCTGCCCACTGACCCCACGACTGGCCACATACTTGCGAACCCCCGCCACCGCCAGCGCACCGGAGGGCTCGGTGATGGAACGTGTATCGTCGTAGATCAACTTCATCGCGCTGCACAGTTCGTCATTGCTGACGGTGATCACTTCGTCCACCCAATCGCGGCAGATCTCAAAGCCATAGGCGCCGATTTGCGCGACCGCGGTGCCATCGGCAAACCCGTCGACACTGGCCAGCACCACCCGCTCTCCGGCTCGCAGCGCCGCGAGCAGGCAACTGGAGCCTTCGGGCTCGACCCCGATGATGCGCACCTCGGGCCGCAGGTATTTGACGTAGGCGGCAATGCCGGCGATCAGGCCGCCGCCGCCCACCGGCACGAAGATCGCGTCCAGCGGGCCCTGTTGCTGGCGCAGGATCTCCATGGCCACCGTGCCTTGGCCAGCGATCACATCCGGGTCATCGAAAGGCGACACGAACGTGCACCCGGATGTCTCGGCCAACTGCAACGCATGGGCCAGGGCAAACGGGAAGCTCTCGCCGTGCAGCACCGCTTCGGCGCCTCGGGAGCGCACGCCCAGCACCTTCAACTCGGGAGTGCTGCACGGCATGACGATCCGCGCCTGGATCCCCAACTCCTTCGCCGCCAGTGCCACGCCTTGCGCATGGTTACCCGCCGACGCCGTCACCACACCACGCGACTTTTGCTCGGCGGTGAGCTGCACCAACTTGTTGTAGGCACCGCGAATCTTGAAGGAAAAGGTCGGTTGCAGGTCTTCGCGCTTGAGCAGCACCTGGTTGCCCAGCAATGCCGACAACGCCGGCGCGGCTTGCAGGGGCGTACGCACCGCCAGGTCATAAACCGGCGCGGCGAGGATCTTCTTCACATAGTGTTCAAGCAATGCCGTATCAGCGGTGTGGGGGACGGGGCACGTGCTCATGGGTGTCTCCTGGTTTTTAAGGGCCTTGGAGACGGAAAAACAAAACCCGCCTCTAAGGCGGGTTGGGGTGCAGCCGTGTGCTATCCCGCCATATGAGGAATGGCGGTAATAATGCTTGGCTGGCTGCGGAAGGTTTGAAATGTCATGTCACGAAACTAACCGGCGGTGAGCAGGCAAGTCAATGGCCATGCGCCATTTAGCCTCGGGGGGTTTACGATGGATATACGAAACATATACGCTTTGTATATCCATCATTCACAGAGAACACCATGGGCATCGTCAAGATCAGCGACCAACTGCACGAACAACTCCGTCTGGCCAGCGCGGCCATGGACCGTTCCATCAACGCCCAGGCCGAGTTCTGGATCAAGGTCGGCCTGCTCGCCGAACTGAACCCCAGCCTGCCCTACCACGAGCTGATCAACAAACTGTTGCTGGACAAGCCCGACCTGATCCGGGGGCGCAGCTGATGATCAAGACCGCCGCCCAACTGGCTGTGATGCGCGAATCCGGGCGCCTGCTGGCCAAAGTGTTCGACATGCTCGACGGATTTGTCGCCGCCGGCCGTTCCACCCTGGAGCTGGACAGCGCCGTCGAAGCCTTCATCCGTAACGAGCTCAAAGCCCGCCCCGCCAGCCTCGGGCAGTACGACTACCCGTTCTCCATCAACACCTCGATCAACGAGGTGGTGTGCCATGGCATGCCCAGCGCGAAGGAGATCCTCAAGGACGGCGACATCATCAACATCGACATCACCCTGGAAAAAGGCGGCTTTATCGCCGACTCCAGCAAGATGTACATGATCGGCACCGTCGCCCCCAAGGCACGCCGCCTGGTGGAGAAGACCTTTGAGGCGATGTGGGCCGGGATCCGCCAGGTCAAGCCCGGCGCACGCCTGGGCGATATCGGCCATGCGATCCAGAGCCATGCACAGGCCAATGGCTACAGCGTGGTGCGCGAATACTGCGGCCATGGCATCGGCAAACAGATGCATGAAGAGCCGCAAATCCTCCACTTCGGCCGGCCCGGTACCGGGCTGGAACTGCGCGAAGGCATGGTGTTTACCATCGAACCGATGCTTAACCAAGGCAGTTCGAAGGTGCGCAGCCTGAAAGATGGCTGGACGGTGGTGACCAAGGACAACAGCCTGTCGGCGCAGTGGGAACATACCGTGGCGGTGACGGCGGATGGCTTTGAAGTGCTGACCTTGCAAACACAGCCAGGCCAATAACCTGGGGCGAGCGGGCTTGCCACAAAAAAGCCCGCCCACCACAAAGAACCTGCCAGCGACAATGAATGCCGGTCAGGCCACCTGCCTGATCCCGGCCTTGGCTTCCAGCTCGCGCACCAGCGGCAATACACGTTTGCCGAAGTACTCCACTTCTTCCTGGAAGTGCAGGAAGCCCGCCAGCACCAGGTCCACCCCCACCGCCTTGAGTGCAACGATGCGCTCGGCAATTTGCTGCGGGGTGCCGATCAGGTTGGTCTTGAAGCCATCGTTGTACTGCACCAGGTCTTCAAAGCTGGACTTGGCCCAGTTGCCCTCGCCTTCGGGGGACGCCTTGCCTGCCTGCTTGGCCGCGTCGCCAAAGGCATTCACGGCTTCCGGGTCGGCCTTGTCGATGATCTCTGCGAGTACGGCGCGGGCTTCTTCCTCGGTGTCGCGGGCGATGATGAATGCGTTCACGCCGACTTTGACCGAATGGTTGTTCGCGGCAGCCTTGGTGCGAATGTCATCGACCTGGGCCTTGATGCCTTCCGGGGTGTTGCCGTTGGTGAAATACCAGTCCGACACGCGCGCCGCCATGTCCCGCGCGGCCCGTGAACTGCCGCCCTGGAACACTTCCGGCTGGCCCAGCGGCTTGGGTTTGAGGGTGTAGTTGTTGAAACGGTAGAAGTCACCCTTGAAGGTAAAGTCGTCCTGGGTCCAGATGCCTTTGAGGGCGCGGATGAATTCCTCGGAACGGCGATAGCGCTCGTCGTGCTCCAGCCAGTGTTCACCGATGGCCTGGAACTCACCCTTGAACCAGCCACTGACGATATTCACCGCAATGCGGCCGTTGGTGAGCTGGTCGATGGTCGCCAGTTGCTTGGCCGCCAACGCCGGTTGCCACGGGCCGGGCAGGATCGCCGCGATGACTTTGAGCTTGGTGGTCGCGGCCAGCAACGCATGGCTGAATGCCACGGATTCATGCTGGTTCTCGGCGCCATAGCCGGCGGTGAAGCGGATCTGGGTCAGGCCATACTCGAAGCCGGCTTCTTCGGCCAATTGCGCCAGTTTGCGGTTGTAGTCGATGCCCCAGTGGGTGCGTTGTTCGATCTTGCTGACCACCAGCCCACCGCTGACGTTGGGCACCCAATAGGCAAATTTCACGGCTTGCTGACTCATCGAACGGTACCTCGCACAAAGGAATGTACTGAGGGGTTGAGCAGCAAGCGTGCCAGGCGCGGGCAAACGCCCGCGCCACAAGGGTTGCGACGCGAATTCGGGCCTGGGAGGCTTGGAATGCCAATGTCAGGGATTGCAACGGTTTGTCGGTTTGCTGTTGCTGGAGCAACAGCAAACAGCGTGCATCCCCCCGTAAACATTGGCCCTGGCACCCGGCACGGACTGTGCAATCACTCCCGGTACCGATCACTGCCCCGGAGCCCTGCTCATGACCAAACACCACGTTATCAACCCGCTGTCTGTCGGCGTCGACTACCCCACGCTGGCGGCACGCTTTCGTCCGATTTTCCAGCGCATCGCCGATGGCGCGGTGGCACGCGAACAAACCCGCGCCCTGCCCCATGAGCCGATCCAGTGGCTCAAGGAGGCCGGCTTCGGCGCGGTGCGGGTGCCGGTGGAATACGGCGGTGGCGGTGCTTCGCTGCCGCAACTGTTCGAACTACTGATCGAACTGGCAGAGGCCGACTCCAATGTGCCCCAGGCCCTGCGCGGGCATTTCGCCTTTGCCGAAGACCGCCTGAATGCGCCGCCCAGTGCCGGCCGCGACCTGTGGTTCAAGCGCTTTGTCGACGGCGACATCGTCGGCTGTGCCTGGACTGAAATCGGCGCCGTAGCCATCGGTGACGTTGTCACCCAGGTCAGTCCGGACGGCGATCGGTGGAAACTCAACGGTGAAAAGTTCTACAGCACCGGCAGCATTTTCTCTGACTGGATCGATGTGTACGCCCAGCGCAGCGACACCGGCGGCGACGTGATCGCCGCCACCCGCGCGCGCCAACCCGGCGTGGAACACAGCGATGACTGGGACGGTTTTGGCCAGCGCACCACGGGCAGCGGCACCTCGCGCTTTACCGATGCAGTGGTGGAGGCGGAAAACGTCATCGACTTTGCGACCCGCTTCAAATACCAGACCGCGTTCTACCAGCTCGTACTGTTAGCGAGCCTCGCCGGTATCGGCCGTGCCGCGTTGCGCGATGTGGCCCACCAGGTGCGCAGCCGCAAGCGCATCTACAGCCATGGCAATGCCCAGCATGTCAGCCAGGATGCACAAATCCAGCAGGTGGTGGGCGAAGTCGCGGCCTTGGTCTATGCCGCCGAAGCCAGCGCATTGAAGGCCGCCGAGCCGGCACAACGGGCGTACCTGGCGCGTTTCGGGGGGGATGAGGGTGTCGAGCGCGAAGCCAACGTAGCGGCCGAAATCGAGTCGGCCACAGCGCAGGTGGTGGTGTCGGAGCTGATCCAGCGCGCCACCAGTGAGTTGTTCAAAGCACTGGGGGCGTCGGATGTGCGCCAGGGCAAGTCCCTCGACCGCCATTGGCGCAATGCGCGGACCGTGTCGTCGCACAACCCGGTGATCTACAAGGCGCGGATCGTGGGGGACTGGGTGATCAATGGCACCGAGCCGCCGTTTGTGTGGCAGATCGGCAATGGTCCGGCGAAAGCCTGAGGCTGAGCGGGGTCAAAACTGTGGCGGCCCTGGCCCAGGACGGCTAACCCGGCGTCCTGCCGGGTTAGCCACGGATTCAAGCCTGCGTTCGGCCAATGTGTTTAATGGGGCGCCTAGGATCAAGATCAAAAGCCAGAGCAAAAACAGACCGAGGCCTACCTGCTGGATAAAGATCCAAATGTGGGAGGGGGCTTGCCCCCGATAGCGTCGGGTCAGTTAACCAATAAGTGACTGACACTCCCTCATCGGGGGCAACCCCCCTCCCACATTTGGCCCTTGTATATTTGAATCCTGTGTACGCCTCAAAAGGCCAATTTGTAGCCGATGGTCATCAACATGATCGCCAGGCACGGGCGCAATACGCCGTCCGGGACTTTGCCAGTCATGTGGCTGCCGAAATAAATGCCCGGCAGCGAACCCATCAGCAGAAAGCCCAGCAGGTGCCAGTCCATATTGCCCATGCCGGCATGGCCCAGGCCCGCCACCAGGGTCAGGGGTACGGCGTGGGCGATCTCGGTGCCGACCAGGCGGCGCGTGGCCAGGAACGGATAGAGGATAAATAACGCGACCGTGCCGAGGGCGCCGGCGCCGATGGAGGTCAGTGCAACCATGGTCCCCAGCACCGCACCGGTCACCACGGTCAACGCATTCAGGTTGCGCGGGTTCATATGGTAGTGATCGCCCGCATGGCGCTGGGCGAACGCCAACAGGCGCTGCTTGAACAGGATCGCCAGGGCGGTCAGCAGCAGCACCACGCCGAGGGCCTGCTTGATCACCGCGTTCATGGCGCTGGGGTCGGTGTGCAGGCTGGCGAGGAACCACAGGGTCAGCAACACCGCAGGCACACTGCCCAGGGTCAGCCAGCCGGTGATGGTCCAGTCGATGTTCTTGTTCTTGCTGTGTACCAGCACGCCACCGGACTTGGTGATGGCCGCGTACAGCAGGTCAGTGCCCACGGCCGTGGCCGGGTTGATGCCGAACCACAAAAGGATCGGGGTCATCAACGAGCCCCCGCCTACACCGGTCATGCCGACGATAAAACCAACGATCAGGCCCGCAATTACAAAACCAAAGTTACCCACTTCCATCAAAGCTACCTGCGGCCTTATAAAATTCTGGCCGCAGGATAGCGATTTTTCTTATAACGACTTATATCAATATGATCTGACTTTATGCCTTTTATGGCAGTCGGCGGCAGACATACGCCTGGGTTTGATAGGGAAACGCCACCGTGTCGCGGCCTTTCAGTGCCGGGTGGGTGGCGATCAAGCCACGCAACTGCTCGGTCACGAGGGCTTTTTCAGCCTCGGGCAACGCGGCAATAAAGCTCACGGAGAGGACGCGATCCATGATCACTTCCTGTGGGCTGCCTACATGGCTATAGGGGAAACACGTCATTTCGGGGTCGGAAAAGTACTCGCCGTTGAACGCTTCGCGCCAGCGCCCGGAGTGAAAGCGCGGGGTGTCACCTTCATAAGGCGTAATGATCGCGGTGATGGCCGCCACCCAATCCACCGATTCATCGCGCACATTCCACACCAGCCCAAGGCGCCCTGCGGGCTTGAGTACGCGATGGATTTCCGCCAGCGCGGCCTGGGTGGAGAACCAGTGGAAGGCCTGCGCGCAGACCACCGCGTCGGCGCTGGCAGTCTCCAGGGGGATGGCTTCGGCGGTGCCATTGACCAGGCGCACGTCCGGCAGCAGACGGGTCAACTGCGCCCCCATGGCCTGCACCGGCTCGACGGCGATCAACGTAGGCGCCAGGGTGCTGAGCAGGCGTGTGAACTTGCCGGTGCCGGCGCCCAGGTCGATCACCAATGAGTGCGCATCGACGCCGAGCACATCCGTGAGCCAGCCGGTGAGCTGCCTGGGATAATTCGGCCGACCTTGGGCGTAGGTGACGGCCTGGGTAGAGAAACCTTGTTGAGCAGACGCGTGAACACCAGTCATTGCCAATCTCTCCTCGGGTAAAGCGGGGGCACAGTGTGCGCCTTCAATCATTTATTTTCTAATCGCTGCATCCAATCGTGCGCGTCATGGGTAGTCCTTTCAGTAACCCCGCTGTTTGACTGAATGGAGAACTACCTATGAACGCTAAAGCCCTGCTCTGCTTCACCGGTTTGCTCATCGCCACCCCAGCGGCCTTTGCCCAGACCGGCTTGCCCGACAGTATCAAGGTGCCGGATGGCCACAAGGTGGCACTGGAAACCACCGGCATCGGCGAAATCACCTACGAGTGCCGCGACAAGGCCAATGCCGCCGGCCAGACCGAATGGACCTTCGTCGGCCCCAAGGCCGTGCTGAATGACCGCAGCGGCAAGCAAGTGGGCACCTACTTCGGCCCACCGGCTACCTGGCAGGCCAAGGACGGCTCGAAAATCACCGGCACCCAGCTCGCCGTAGCCCCCTCGGGTGCGGGTAACCTGCCCTACCAATTGGTCAAGGCCAACCCGGCCGAGGGCAAGGGCGCGATGAGCGGCGTGAGTTACATCCAGCGGGTCGCGCTCAAAGGTGGCGTGGCACCGAGCACCGAGTGCACCACTGCCAACAAGGGCAAGCAGGAAGTGGTGAAGTACCAGGCCGACTACATTTTCTGGGCGGCCAACTGAGCAAACTGCGCTACGCTGCCCCTGTAGGAGCCGGCTCCTACAGGGGGGTGGTTATCGTTATTACAGCGGTGGAAGTACGTGGCCTTGCCTGACACCCATTTTGATTATGAAGCCTGCCTATTGGCCTGTGCCCGTGGCGAGCAACGTGCCCTGCGTCAACTGTATGAGCAGGACAGCAGCCGTTTGCTCGGCGTGGCGTTGCGCATCGTCCGGGACAAAGCCCTGGCCGAAGACGTTGTGCATGACGCATTTATGAAGATCTGGCACGGCGCCGGCAGTTTCGACCCCGAACGCGGTTCGGCACGGGGTTGGGTGTTCAGTGTGACCCGTCACCTAGCCCTCAACTACGTGCGCAACCACCATCGCGAGGTGGCACTGGGCGAGGAACATGAACAGCTCGCCGCGCCTCACGACACCTTTGAATTCCCCGCACGCGCAGGCTTGATGCACACCTGCCTGCAACAACTCGACCCGGCCCGTCGCACCTGCATCCTGCATGCCTATGTCGACGGTTATTCCCACAGCGAAATCGCTTCAAGACTGGGCACCCCGCTGGGGACCGTCAAGGCCTGGATAAAACGTAGCCTCGCCGCGCTGCGGGAGTGCATGACATGAACGAAACACTCGACGAACTGGCCAGCGAATACGTACTGGGCACCCTGCCGGCCGAACAACGCGCCGAGGTGGAACAACGCCTCCCGCACGATGCGCAATTGCGTGCGGCGGTGGACGCCTGGGAGCAGCGCCTGTTGCCCCTGACCGCGCTGGCAGAACCGATGCCGCCCTCCGCTGAACTGTGGCGGCGTATCCAGCGCAACATCGCCCCTGCGCAAACCCGCGCAGGGTGGTGGAACCTGCTGGCGTTGTGGCGGAGCCTGGCGGGTGCGGGGCTGGTGACGACGCTGGTGCTCGCGGCCTTGTTGCTGACGCGCCCTCCTGCGCTGTCCCCCAGCTT
This sequence comes from Pseudomonas sp. B14(2022), assembly GCF_012030485.1. Classification (NCBI taxonomy): domain Bacteria; kingdom Pseudomonadati; phylum Pseudomonadota; class Gammaproteobacteria; order Pseudomonadales; family Pseudomonadaceae; genus Pseudomonas; species Pseudomonas sp. B14(2022). The sequence goes on along the minus strand of NZ_JAAUVM010000005.1, from coordinate 268,768 downwards.
TGTGGTGGTACTGGTGGCGCCGCAAAGCCAGGCACCGGGCTGGGTGATCCAGGCCAGCAATAATCAGCAGATCCAGTTGATTCCGTTGGGCGTGATGGAAGTGCCGGCGGACAAGGCCTTGCAGTTCTGGACCAAGGGCGATGGCTGGCAAGGCCCGGTGTCCCTGGGGCTGGTCAAGCCGGGGCAAACCCTGTCGGTGCCGCTGGACAAACTGCCGCCGCTGGCGCCCAACCAGTTGTTCGAACTGACCCTGGAAGACCCGCGTGGCTCGCCCACCGGTAAACCCACAGGACCGATCCAGGCAATCGGCCGTGCGGTCAAGGTGCTCTGATCAGGCGACATTGGGCAGCCACACCCGAAAGCGTGCGCCACCCAACGGCGAGGCCAATGCGGTCAGGGTGCCGCCCTGGGCTTCCATGGCGCGCCGGCTGATCGCCAGGCCCAGGCCAAAGCCGCCGGTGGAACGGTCGCGGCTGCGGTCGAGGCGGTAGAACGGCTCGAAGATACGCTCGCGCTGGTCCAGCGGAATGCCGATGCCATCGTCATCCACCCGGATTTCACAACCTTCGGCGCAGACCTTGACCCCCACCTGAATGCGCTTGTCGCAGTAACGTGTGGCGTTGCGCAGCAGGTTCTGCAGCGCGCGGGCAGTGAGGCGTGGGTCGAGGCTGAAGCGTTCCACGGCGCAATCGAGTGCCACATCGATGACGATCTCGGGGTTTTCCAGTTCGTCATCGACGCTGCCCAGCACACTGTCGATAAATTCATCGAGCACCACCTCAACCCGCTCCGGCAGTTGCGCCGGGTTTTGCAGGCGGCTGTAGGACAGCAACTCCAGCACCAGTTCATCCAACTCACGAATATGCGCCACCAGGCCATGCAGGCGTGCGCGACTGGCCTCTGGTAAATCCTCCGACAGCGCCAGGGCCAGGCCGAAATCCAGGCGTGTGAGCGGTGTGCGCAGTTCATGGGAGACCGCGTTGAGCAGGTCGCGCTGCTGGTTGAGCAGGTGTTCGATGTCGTCGGCCATGGTATCGAACACCGCCGCCAGGCTGCCGATGTTGGAGCTGGGCGGGATGTGTGTGCGCTCGGCCAGGTTGCCTTTGCCCAGTTGCGTGGCGGTGCTTTTCAGGCGTTCGAGGTCGCGCCAGTGCGGGCGCAGCCAGAACAGCAGGCAGGCCAGCAACGCCGCACCGATCAGCACGTTCATCGACCAGTACAACAGGTTCATGTCCAGCGGGTCCGGCGGGACGGTGAGCTTGACCACGAACTGCTCGTTGAGCGGCGAACTGATGTCCTCCATCCAGCCCCACTCCCCCAGGTGAATCACGGGTTTGCCCTGCTCCAGCAGTTTCGCTTCCTGCGCGGTGTAGCGGGCGTCCTGGCGTAACAGCAATTGCACTTTGAGTGGCGCGAAGTCACGGCCCAGTTGCTCGGTCACCTGGGACCAGCGCTCCACCGGCGCGCGCAGGTACTGCTTGACGATCAGCTTCTGCATGCCCCGGGATTGCTCGACGTTGTAGTCCAGGTAGCGGTGTTCGAAGAGTTGGATCACCAGCTTGGGAATCAGGAAGATCGCCGCGCTGTAGGTGATGATGGTGATCAGGTAAAGGCGTACCAGTACACGAAACATCGGTCAGCATTCCCACTCGGAACGGCTGAACAGGTAGCCCTTGCCCCACACGGTCTTGATCTTGCGCGCTTCACCGGCGTGGTCGTCGAACTTGCGGCGCAGCTTGGAAATGGCCACGTCCACCGAACGGTCGGTGCCGTTGAACTCGATACCGCGCAGGCGTTGCAGGATCTGGTCGCGGCTGAGCACCTCGCCGGCGTGCCGGGCCAGCACCACCAGCAGGTTGTATTCGCCACTGGACAACTCCACCGCCTGCTCGCGCCAGGTCACGGTGCGCTCCGACAGGTCGATGCACAGGTTGCCCATCAGGATCTGGTCGCTGGCCACCTGCGGCTCGGACAAACTGCTGCGCCGCAGCAAGGTGCGCACCCGCGCCAGCAGCACCCGCGGCTCGCAGGGTTTGGTGACATAGTCGTCGGCGCCCATTTCCAGGCCCAGCACCTGATCGTGGCTGTCGTCGCGCGCGGTGAGCATCAGGATCGGCAGGCCCGCCGAATCGGCGCGCAACAGGCGGCACACTTGCAAGCCATCGAGGCCGGGCAGCATCAGGTCGAGGATCACCAGGTCCGGCGGGTTGAGGCGCGCGCGTTCGCGGACGTGGTCGCCCCGACTGAGCACGCTGACGTGGTAGCCATTGCGTTCCAGGTAGCTGGCAATCAGCTCGGAGAGTGCGGCGTCGTCTTCCACCAGGAGGATGTTGGGCATGGTGTTTCCAAATAATGCGGTTTGTTGGTGTGTTGCAGGATTGTGCAAGGATATACGCCCTCGACGCCCCGCGCGCCGCACCTTACATTTCTTCACAGACGACCTACACAGCTTCACAGCACCACGGCGCAGGTGACCTTAGGATGCGTCAGTCAATATTGGGATAAGAGCATGTCGAAGAATCTGTTTGCGCCATTTTGCCTGTTGGCCCTGACGCTGGCCCTGAGTGCCTGTGACAAATCGGCCGCCGAAGCGCCAGAAATGCCCCTGGCCAAAGTGCGCATCGAAACCCTTGAGGCCAAGCCCCTCTCCATCACCAGCGAGTTGAGCGGCCGCATCGCCGCGCCGCGCATCGCCGAAGTGCGCGCACGGGTCGCTGGCGTGGTGATGCAACGGGTCTTCAAGGAAGGCCATGACGTCAAACAGGGCGACGTGCTGTTTCGCATCGACCCGGCACCGTTCAAGGCTGACCTGGACAGCGCCCAGGCCAACCTGAGCAAGGCCGAGGCCAATGCGTTCCAGGCACGCTTGCAAGAGCAGCGCTACAGCCAATTGGTGGAAGGTAACGCCATCAGCGGCCAGGACTACGACAACGCCCGCGCCGCCGTGCGCCAGACCAACGCCGAAGTCGCCGCCAACAAGGCCGCCGTCGAGCGCGCCAGGTTGAACCTGGGCTACGCCACGGTGACTGCGCCGATTTCCGGGCGCATCGGCCGTGCCCTGGTGACCGAAGGCGCACTGGTGGGCCAGAACGAAGCCACGCCCCTGGCGATCATCCAGCAACTGGACCCGATCCACGCCGACCTCACCCAGTCCACCCGCGAGCTGAACGACCTGCGCCGCGCCTTCCGCGCCGGCAGCTTGAAGCAGGTGGGCCAGGACCAGGCCAAGGCCACGTTGATCCAGGACGATGGCAGCCTCTACCCGCTGCCGGGCAAGTTGCTGTTCGCCGAGATCAGCGTCGACCCGGGCACCGGGCAGATCATCCTGCGCAGCGAGTTTCCCAACCCGGACCTCGACCTGCTGCCCGGCAGCTTCGTGCGGGTACGCCTGGAGCAAGCCGTCGACAAACAAGGCATCAGCGTGCCGCAACGCGCCATCACCCGCGACAGCGCCGGCATCCCCATGGTGCTGCTGCTCGACGCCGAGCAGACCGTCAGCCAGCAGCCGGTAGAACTGGGTGCGGTGATCGATGACCGCTGGGTGGTCAGCCACGGCCTCAAGCCCGGCGACCGTATCGTCGTCGAAGGCCTGCAGCACGCGCGCCCCGGTGAAAAAGTCCAGGTCGATGACAGCCCCATACCCGTTGCCCAGGCTTCCGGCCAATAAGGATCATTGACAATGCCGCAGTTCTTCATTGACCGCCCGATCTTCGCCTGGGTGGTCGCCCTGTTTATCCTGCTGGCCGGCTTGCTGGCCATCCCGCAATTGCCGGTGGCCCAGTACCCCAACGTCGCGCCGCCGAAGGTGGAAATCTACGCGGTGTACCCGGGCGCCTCGGCCCAGACCCTGGATGAAAGCGTGGTCAGCCTGATCGAGCAGGAGCTCAACGGCGCCGATCACCTGCTGTATTTCGAATCCCAGAGCAGCCTCGGCTCGGCGACGATTACCGCCACATTCCAGCCCGGCACCAACCCGGAAATGGCCCAGGTCGATGTGCAAAACCGCCTCAAGGCGGTGGAGCCGCGCCTGCCTCAAGCCGTGACCCAGCAAGGTTTGCAGGTGGAGAAAGTCTCCGCCGGCTTCCTGCTGCTGGTCACCCTTACCTCCAGCGACGGCAAGCTCGACGACGTGGCGCTCAGCGATTACCTGGCGCGCAACGTGATGAACGAGCTCAAGCGCCTGGACGGGGTGGGCAAGGCGCAGTTGTATGGCGCCGAACGCGCCATGCGCATCTGGATCGACCCGCAGAAGCTGATCGGCTTCAACCTCACACCGGCCGACGTGAACGCCGCGATCAGTGCGCAGAACGCCCAGGTCTCGGCCGGCAGCATCGGCGACTTGCCGGGTACCAGGACCCAGGAAATTACCGCCGCGATCCTGGTCAAGGGCCAGTTGTCCACGCCGGCGGAATTCGCCGATATTGTGCTCAAGGCCAACCCGGACGGCTCCACCGTGCGCATCGGCGATGTGGCGCGGGTAGAAGTGGGCAGCCAGGAATACCAGTTTTCCACGCGCCTGAACGGTAAACCGTCCACCGCCGTCAGCGTGCAACTGGCGCCGGGGGCCAATGCGCTCAACACCGCGACCCTGGTGCGGGCGAAGATGGACGAGCTGTCGCGCTATTTCCCGGCCAATGTGGAATACAAGATCCCGTACGACACCTCGCCGTTCGTCAAGGTCTCGATCACCAAGGTGGTCTACACCCTGCTCGAAGCGATGGCGCTGGTGTTTGCGGTGATGTTCCTGTTCCTGCAGAACGTGCGCTACACGCTGATCCCGACGCTGGTGGTGCCGATCGCGCTGATGGGCACCTTCGCCACCATGCTGTTGCTGGGCTTCTCGATCAACGTGCTGACCATGTTCGGCATGGTGCTGGCCATCGGCATCCTGGTGGACGATGCAATTGTGGTGGTGGAGAACGTCGAGCGGATCATGGTCACCGAGGGCCTGTCGCCCAAGGACGCGACGAAAAAAGCCATGGGCCAGATCACCGGCGCCATCGTCGGCATTACCCTGGTGCTGGTCGCGGTGTTCCTGCCGATGGCGTTCATGGCCGGGTCGGTGGGGGTGATCTACCAGCAGTTCTCGCTGTCGATGGCCACCTCGATCCTGTTCTCGGCGTTCCTTGCCCTGACCTTGACCCCGGCCCTGTGCGCCACCCTGCTCAAGCCGATTGCCAAGGGGGAGCACCATGCCAAGGGCGGGTTCTTCGGCTGGTTCAACAAGCGCTTCGAGCAGCTCACCGAGCGTTACGAAGGCTGGGTCGCCTATGCGCTCAAGCGCAGCGGCCGTTACCTGCTGATCTACCTGGTATTGCTGGTGGGCCTGGGGCTGATGTTCAGCCGCCTGCCCGCCTCGTTCCTGCCGGTGGAAGACCAGGGCTACACCATCACCGACATCCAGCTGCCGCCGGGTGCGAGCAAGAACCGCACGGTGCAGGTGGCCGAGCAGATCGAAGCGCACAACGCCGGTGAGCCTGGGGTGGGTGACACCACCATGATCATGGGTTTCAGCTTCTCCGGCTCCGGGCAAAACGCCGCGCTGGCGTTTACTACGCTCAAGGACTGGTCGGAACGCGGCAGCGATGACTCCGCCGCCTCGATTGCCGACCGCGCCAACATGGCCTTCAGCGAGCTCAAGGACGCGATCGCCTATACGGTCCTGCCGCCTCCCGTGGATGGCCTGGGCACCTCCAGCGGTTTCGAGTTCCGCCTGCAGGACCGCGGCGGTGTTGGCCATGCCGCACTGATGGCGGCACGTACCGAATTGCTCGCCGCTGCCGAGAAAAGCCCGATCCTGACCAACGTACGCGAAAGTGCCCTGGCCGAGGCGCCGCAAGTGCAGCTTGAGGTCGACCGCAAGCAGGCGAACGCGCTGGGTGTCTCGTTTGCGGATGTGGGCAATGTGCTGTCTTCCGCCATCGGTTCGGCCTATGTCAACGACTTCCCCAACCAGGGCCGCATGCAGCGGGTGGTGGTGCAGGCCGAAGGTGACCAGCGCAGCCAGGTGGCGGATTTGATGAAGATCCACGTGCGCAACAAGGCCGGGGAGATGGTGCCGCTGTCGGCATTCGTTGTAGCCAAATGGACCCAGGGCCCGGCACAACTGACGCGCTACAACGGCTACCCCGCCATCGCCATTTCCGGCGAGGCGGCACCGGGGCATAGCACCGGTGAGGCGATGGAAGAAATCCAGCGCCTGGTCAGCCAACTGCCTGCAGGCCTGGGCCAGGAGTGGACGGGATTGTCATTGCAGGAACGTCTGTCCGGCTCACAGGCGCCGATACTGCTGGGCCTGTCGCTGCTGATCGTGTTCCTGTGCCTGGCGGCGCTGTATGAAAGCTGGTCGATCCCGACGTCGGTGCTGCTGGTGGTGCCGCTGGGCGTGCTCGGCGCGGTGCTGGCGGTGACCTTGCGGGGCATGCCCAACGATGTGTTTTTCAAGGTCGGCCTGATCACCATCATCGGCTTGTCGGCGAAGAACGCGATCCTGATCATCGAGTTCGCCAAGGACCTGTATGACCAGGGCGAAGACCTGATCGACGCCACCCTGAAAGCCGCACGACTCCGGTTGCGGCCGATCATCATGACCTCGCTGGCGTTTATTCTCGGCGTGGTGCCATTGGCGATTGCCACCGGTGCCAGTTCGGCGAGCCAGCAGGCGATTGGTACCGGGGTGATCGGCGGGATGATCACCGCAACCTTGGCGGTGGTGTTTGTGCCGGTGTTCTTTGTAGTGGTGATGAAGTTGACAAAGCGTAAGGTTGCGATCAACAAGTCCTGAATCACTTATATCTTTTAGGTCTGAAGAAGCACATTTCAAGACTGTCATATTTGACAGTTTTGAAATGTTCAACATTGCTCTAAGCTGCTCTGGCGCGTAATAACCCAGTGCCATGCGGGTCCAGTTACGTCACTCATTCAAAACCAAGTAGAGGGTTTTAAAATGACGACTGACAACAATCAATATAAGGGCAGTATTACCGCCGATACCACGCTAACTAAAAATTTCAGCGCGACGGAAGTCATGATGTCGCGGTACTCATCAACCGATGGTGCTGTGTTGGCGGTGAGGGGCGATGACGCTGACTGGGATGGAAATTTTCTCGTCCTTTTAATACCAGTCCAAAATCAGACTTCAGGATCACTTGAGGTATCCGAATCTTATGAGCGCAACAAAGCTCGCATTCACTTTAATCGTTTTTTGGGTGGAGAAGAACCTGTCCGTGGATATGCGCAGAGCGGGAAAATCACATTTGAATATGATCAGCAAGGCAATACCGTGAACGGCACTGGCCACTTCAAGGTTCGATCTGATGACTTGGGCCACGAGTACACATTTGAAAAGCTGGAGTTCTCAGTTCAGCCCGTCAAATAACCGCTTCGGTGCGTCACCTGCCACAATCCCACACTATCATGGAGTTCCCTCTGTTTTTGTGTGAATACGCTATAGTGGCTCCCCTGTCTTTCGGGGAGCCTCTATGCCTTTCCTTGCCCGCACCCACCCTCGCCTCTCCGCCGCCGCCGTGCTCGGCCTTGTCATAGGCATCCTGGCACCCGCCGACACCCTCGCCAGCAAAATCCTCATTGGCTGGAACGCCGGAGTCTGGACTTACCTGGTGCTGATGCTGTGGCTGACCAGCCGTGCCAGGGCCGACGATGTAAAGCGCATCGCCGAAATCGAGGACGAGAACGCCGGGCTGGTACTGTTCACCGTGTGCATCGCCGCCATCGCGAGCCTCGCCACCATCACCTTCGAACTGGTGGGCAGCAAAGACCTGGCCACTTCCGAGCGCCTGCTGCACTACGGGTTCACCGGGCTGACGGTGATCGGTTCATGGCTGTTGATCGGGGTGATTTTCAGCGTGCATTACGCCCGCCTGTATTACACCTGGAACGGCAAGGAACCGGCGCTGCGTTTCGCCGAAGGGCTGTTGACGCCGAACTACTGGGACTTCCTGTATTTCTCCTTCACCATCGGCGTGGCGGTGCAAACCTCTGACGTCGGCGTCGCCACGCGCGGCATGCGCAAGGTGGTGTTGGGGCAGTCACTGATCGGCTTTTTGTTCAATACAGCGATCCTGGGGTTCTCGATCAACATCGCCGCCGGGCTGTTCAGCTAGGCTGCACAAACCTTCTAGACGCAATGGCGCCGGCAGACGCTAATACCCTTACACATCGCATGCTGGTGTTTTATGGCCGCGCACAATTGGATCGACTTGTCCCAGGACGCCGACACCGGCATCGAGACCCTGCGCGCGCATTTCGAGGGTCACGCCTACGACCCCCACTGGCATGACAGCTATCTGGTCGGCGTCACCGAACAAGGGGTGCAGCAATTCAACTGCCGCCGCACCCGGCACAACAGCGTACCGGGCCAGGTGTTCCTGGTAGAGCCTGGCGAACTGCATGACGGCGACGCGCCCACTGCGGACGGCTTTACCTATCACATGCTGTACCTCGACCCGCAGTGGCTGGCGCGGGAAGTGAGTGCGGTATTCGAAGAGGCGCCCCTCAACAGTCAACTGGGGTTTGCCAGCACCGTGACCAGCGACCCGCGCCTGGCCCTGGCCACCAGCCGTGCGTTCCAGACCCTGCACAGCGGCGAACTGCGCATCGTGCGCCAGCGCGCCATGGACCAATTGCTGGAGCGCCTTACCGCCCAACTCCAATGGCGCACCCGCTACCGTGAAGACCCGAGCTTGCCGCTGGTGGCCTATAAGGCGCGGGACTACCTGCATGCCCACCTGCAGCAAGACGTGGGCATGGACGAACTGGCCTTGACGTGCGGCGTCGACCGCTTTCGCCTGACCCGCGCCTTCAAGAGCGCCTTCGGCCTGCCGCCCCACGCCTACCTGGTGCAACTGCGCCTGGCCCGCGCCCGGCATTTACTGGCTAAGGGCGAACAACCGGCAGACGTGGCGATTGCCCTGGGCTTTGCCGACCAGAGCCATCTGGGCCGCTGGTTCATCCGCGCTTACGGCCTCACGCCCGCCGCGTACCGCAAGCGCTGCTCAAATCTTCCAGACAGGTAAGGCGCCGGCTTGTGAAGATCGACTCCATCGATTGGTTTACCGGAGTCCCCCGCCATGCTGTCCACCTTGCTGCCGTTCATGCTGTTCGCCTTCGTCGCCTCCATCACACCCGGCCCCACTAACATTCTGGTGCTGAGCAACAGCGCCCGCTACGGGTTCAAAGCCGCCATGCCAATCATCCTCGGAGCCTGCACCGGGGCGGCCGGGCTCGTGCTCCTGGTGGGGGCCGGGTTTGGCCAGTCGCTGGTACACCTGCCCAAGGTGCAAAGCGCCATGCAGTGGGCCGGCGTCGCCTGGTTGAGTTACCTGGCCTGGCAGATCTTCCGTGCCCCCCCTCAGGTCATCGAAGTGGACGCAGGCCAAAAGCCCCTGGGGCTGATCGGCGCTGCCAGCCTGCAATTGATCAACCCCAAAACGTGGATGATGGCGTTGGCGGTGGTCAGCGTATTTGCCGGTAATGGTGAGCAGCGCCAAAGCCAGGTGGTGTACCTGTCCCTGGTGTTTTTCCTGATATCGATGCCCTGCCTGGGCACCTGGGCGCTGTTGGGGGTGGGGTCTTCGCGGGTGTTTCGTTCGCCCAAGGCCATGCAGCGTGTTAACCGAAGCATGGCCCTGCTGCTGTTGGCGGCGGCGTGGTTGGGTATGCTCGTATGAGCACACCGATCATCTATCTTTGTCCTACAGCTTCTTGACGACTTTCCTACTTTAGTGATTTCCTGAAACCGGTTTCAGTCATTCCAATAAAAATAGAAGGTCGATGACCGTGAACAACTTTTCTGCCGCCCAGCGCAGCCGCGTGACCATGCTCGACGTCGCCGAGCACGCCGGCGTATCCAAGGCCAGCGTGTCGCGCTTTATCGGCGAAGACCGCGCCCTGCTCTCCGATGCCATCGCCCTGCGCATCGAACAAGCCATCGAACAACTCGGCTACCGCCCCAACCAGATGGCCCGCGGGTTGAAACGTGGCCGCACGCGCTTGATCGGCATGCTGGTGGCCGATATCCGCAACCCCTACTCCATTGCCGTGATGCACGGCGTCGAAACCGCCTGCCGCCGGCACGGCTACAGCCTGGTGGTGTGCAACACCGACCGCGATGACGAACAGGAGCGCCAACACCTGGCGGCGCTGCGCTCCTACAACATCGAAGGGCTGATCGTGAACACCCTCGGCCATCACCTCGACCAATTGCTGGAACTGCAACGGGAAATGCCTCTGGTGCTGGTGGACCGCAAGGTCGAGCCGCTGCACAGCGACCTGGTGGGGCTGGATAACCCGGCGGCGGTGCGCATGGCGGTGGAGCACCTGGAACAGCAGGGTTACCGCGAGGTGTTGCTGGTGAGTGAGGCCTGCGATGGCACCAGTTCACGGCAGGAACGCCTGGACAGCTTCAAGAGCGAAATTGCCCGGCACCCGGCGCTGACCGGCGCGGTGCTGGAGCTCGATGATGCGCTGGAACAACGCCTGCAAGCCTTTCTCGCCAAACCCGGCCCCAAGGCCCTGTTCTGCGCCAACGGCATCGCCGCGCTGGCCTGCACCCGTGCGCTCAAGGCGCTGGACTGCAACCTGTTCGACGACGTGGGGTTGATCGCCCTGGATGACCTGGACTGGTACCCGCTGGTGGGCAACGGCATCACCGCCCTCGCCCAACCCACCGAAGCGATTGGCGCCAGTGCGTTCGATTGCCTGCTCAAGCGGTTGCGCGGTGACACCGAACCGACCCGCACCCTGGATTTTTTGCCCCAGTTGATCATCCGAGGCTCAACCCAGCGCCCCTACACGTAGCCGCTGTCGAGCCTTGGCGAGGCTGCGGTTACGGCAGAGTCGACTGGACATTCAACGTCAAAAAATGAAACCGGTTTCAGAGGTAAACAACAATGCACAAATACCCCGTTTCCATCAGCCTTTCCAGCTACGGCGCCGACCTGGTCCGCCAGCAAGGCCAATTGAGTTTTGTCGAATTGCTGGCCGCCGCCGGTGCCCAGCGCATCGAGTGGCGCGAAGAACTGCTGACCGTTGAGCAACCCGCCGAATTGGCCCAGGCCGCCGCCGCACAGGGCCTGGAGTGCGTATTTTCATCGCCGCTTGAATTGTGGATCGCCGGCCGCGCCCAGCCGAATGCCGAACTGAACGCCACCCTCGACCGTGCCCAGGCCTTTGGTGCGCGCTGGCTGAAAGTCTCCCTCGGCTATTTCACCGACACCAATGACCTGGAAAGCCTGCACGCCCTGCTCGCCCGCCACCCGGTCAAGCTCTTGGTGGAAAACGACCAGACCCTGCACGGCGGGCGCATTGAGCCGATGCAGCGCTTCTTCACTGAAGTCGAGCGCCTGGGCCTGCCGGTCAAGATGACCTTCGATATCGGCAACTGGCAGTGGCAGGACCAATCCGCGTTGACCGCCGCACGCCTGCTGGGCCGGCACGTCGACTACCTGCACTGCAAGGCTGTGGCGCGCCGCGCAGACGGCAAGCTGGTAGCGCTGCCGCCCGGCGCCACCGACCTGCATCTGTGGGAACAACTGCTCAAGCACATGACTCAAGGCATTACACGGGCAGTGGAATTTCCGCTGCAGGGCGATGACCTGGTCGACGTCACTGCGCAACAAGTGGCGGCCCTCGCCCTCCTCGGCCAACCTCGTGGGGAGAATGCCCATGTCTGAGATCGATATTCTGTCGTTTGGCGAAACCATGGCGATGTTTGTCGCCGAGCAGACCGGCGACCTGGCCCAGGTGGCGCAGTTTCACAAACGCATTGCCGGCGCCGACAGTAATGTCGCCATCGGCCTGTCGCGCCTGGGCTTCAACGTCGCCTGGCTGAGCCGGGTGGGCGATGATTCCCTCGGGCGCTTTGTGGTCGACACGCTGAAAAAAGAAGGCCTGGATTGCCGGCATGTGGCGGTCGATCCGCTGCACCCCACCGGTTTTCAGCTCAAGTCCCGCGAAGAAGCCGGCGATGACCCGCAGGTGGAGTATTTCCGCAAGGGCTCGGCCGCCAGCCAGTTGTCCGTGGCCGCCATCAGCCCTGCGCTGCTGCAGGCCCGCCATCTGCATGCCACCGGTATTCCGCCGGCCTTGTCCGGGGCCACCCGCGAGTTGTCCCGCGAGTTGATGACACAGATGCGCAAAGCCGGGCGCAGCGTGTCGTTCGACCCTAACCTGCGTCCGTCGCTATGGACCAGCCAGGCGCAGATGATCGACGAAATCAACGCCCTCGCCAGCCTCGCCGACTGGGTCTTGCCGGGCCTGGGCGAAGGCCGTCTGCTCACCGGTTTCGACGACCCGGCGGATATCGCCGCGTTCTACCTCGACCAGGGCGCCGAAGCCGTGGCGATCAAGCTCGGCCCTGACGGCGCCTACTTCCGCACCCAGCTGAACCAGGGCTTTGTCGCCGCCGTGCCCGTGGACAAGGTGGTGGACACCGTTGGCGCCGGCGATGGCTTTGCCGTGGGCATGATCAGCGCCCTACTGGAAAACCTCAGCTTCCCCGAGGCGGTGCAACGCGGCAACTGGATCGGCAGCCGCGCCGTGCAAAGTCGCGGCGATATGGAAGGTTTGCCCACCCGCTCTGAATTACCCACCCGATCCGTCGCTTGACCCACACCCTGTTGCCACAACTACAACAAGCTCAGGAGCAACCTTATGGAAACCGTGAAACTCGCCACCCGCCGTTGGTGGTACATCATGCCCATCGTCTTTATCACCTACAGCCTGGCCTACCTGGACCGCGCCAACTACGGCTTCGCCGCCGCCTCCGGGATGGCCGAAGACCTGATGATCACCCCCGGCATGTCGTCATTGCTGGGTGCACTGTTTTTCCTTGGCTACTTCTTCTTCCAGGTGCCGGGCGCCATCTATGCGCAAAAGCGCAGCGTCAAGAAGCTGATTTTCGTCAGCCTGATCCTCTGGGGTGGGTTGGCTACCCTGACCGGCGTGGTGTCCAACGCCTACATGCTGATCGTCATTCGCTTCATGCTCGGCGTGGTCGAGGCCGCCGTGATGCCGGCCATGCTGGTGTACCTGTGCCACTGGTTCACCCGTGCCGAGCGCTCGCGGGCCAATACCTTCCTGATCCTCGGCAACCCGGTGACCATGCTGTGGATGTCGGTGGTGTCCGGCTACCTCGTGCAGCATTTCAGCTGGCGCTGGATGTTTATCATCGAAGGCCTGCCGGCGGTGTTCTGGGCGTTTATCTGGTGGAAGCTGGCGGATGAAAAACCCGCGGACGCCAAGTGGCTGAGCGAACAGCACAAAAAAGACCTGGAAAGCGCGCTGGCCGCCGAACAGGTCGGTATCAAGGCGGTGAAGAACTACGCCGAAGCGTTCCGTTCGCCCAAGGTGATCATCCTGGCGCTGCAGTTTTTCTGCTGGAGCATCGGCGTGTACGGCTTCGTCTTGTGGCTGCCGTCAATCCTCAAGAAAGGCCTGCAGATGGACATGGTCGAAGCCGGCTGGCTCTCGGCCCTGCCCTATCTCGCCGCCGTGATCGCCATGCTGGCGGTGTCCTGGGGCTCGGACAAACTGCAAAAGCGCAAGCGCTTCGTGTGGCCGCCACTGCTGATTGCTTCCATCGCCTTCTACGCCTCCTACGTGTTGGGCGCCGAACACTTCTGGTGGTCCTACACCCTGCTGGTGATTGCCGGGGCTTGCATGTATGCGCCGTACGGGCCGTTTTTTGCCATCGTCCCGGAAATCCTCCCCGCCAACGTCGCCGGTGGCGCCATGGCGCTGATCAACAGCATGGGCGCCCTCGGCTCGTTCGGCGGCTCGTACCTGGTGGGTTACCTCAATAGCAGCACCGGCTCGCCCGGCGCCTCGTACCTGCTGATGAGCGGCGCGCTGATGCTGTCGGTGGTGCTGACGATTTTCCTCAAGCCCGGCGCCAGTGACCGTGAGCGCGCGCCGCTGCCTACCCTCGAATTGAAGGTAAAAACTCAATGAAAAAATCTGTGGTTTTATACAAGAAACTCTCCGCACCGCTGATGGCGCGCCTGCATGAACACGCCGAGGTCACGCTGATCGAAGCGCTGGACGAGACCGGCCTGGCCAAGCTGCGCGACGCCCTGCCCACCGCCCACGGCCTGCTCGGTGCCAGCCTGCGCCTGGATGCCAGGCTGCTGGATCTCGCGCCGCACCTGGAGGCCGTGGCCAGCGTGTCCGTGGGGGTCGACAACTACGATATCGACTACCTGACCCAACGCGGCATCCTGCTCAGCAACACCCCGGACGTGCTCACCGAAACCACCGCCGACACCGGCTTTGCGCTGATCCTCGCCACCGCCCGCCGAGTGGTCGAGCTGGCGGACATGGTGCGCGCCGGCCAGTGGAACAAGAATATCGGCCCGTCACACTTCGGCAGCGACGTGCATGGCAAGACCCTGGGCATCATCGGCATGGGCCGCATCGGCGAAGCCTTGGCCCAGCGCGGGCATTTCGGCTTTGGCATGCCGGTGCTCTACCACAGCCACTCGCCCAAGCCGGCGGTGGAACAGCGCTTTGGTGCGCAGTACCGCAGCCTTAACGACTTGCTGCAACAGGCCGATTTTGTCTGCCTGACCCTGCCGCTGACCGCCGAAACCGAGAAGCTGATCGGCGCCGAGCAGTTTGCGCTGATGGGCCCGGAGACGATCTTTATCAATATCTCGCGGGGCAAAGTGGTGGACGAGGCGGCGCTGGTCGACGCCTTGCAGCAACGTACGATTCGGGCGGCGGGGTTGGACGTGTTCGAAAAGGAACCGCTTGATCAAGGCTCACCGTTGCTGCGTCTGAACAACGTGGTGGCGACCCCGCATATCGGCTCCGCAACCCATGAGACGCGGGAGGCGATGGCCAAGTGCGCGGTGGATAATCTGTTGCAGGCATTGGCAGGTGAAAAACCGAAGAACCTGGTCAACCCAGGCGCTTGGAAGCAATAAACACATGTGGGAGGGGGCAAGCCCCTCCCACATTTTTGCCAGTATTCCAAATACTTAGATAACGAACCTGGCCACCATCCCATTCAAATCCACCGCCAGGCGCGACAGTTCATGGCTGGCTGCAGTAGTCTGGTTGGCGCCCGCCGCCGACTGAGTCGCCAGGTCGCGGATGTTGACCAGGTTGCGGTCCACTTCGCGGGAGACCTGGGCCTGTTCTTCCGACGCGCTGGCAATCACCAGGTTGCGTTCGTTGATCAGGCTGATGGACTGGGTGATCTGCTCCAGGGCCACACCGGCGGCACGCGCCAATTCCAGGGTGTTTTGGGTGCGCTGGTTGCTCTGTTGCATCGACTGCACGGCTTCACCGGTACCATTCTGGATGCCGGCGACCATTTTCTCGATTTCCTGGGTCGACTGCGCCGTGCGATGGGCCAGGGCCCGCACTTCGTCAGCCACCACCGCGAACCCGCGACCGGCTTCACCGGCGCGCGCCGCTTCGATGGCGGCGTTGAGCGCCAACAGGTTGGTTTGTTCGGCAATCGCGCGGATCACGTCCAGCACCTTGCCGATGTCACGGCCCTGGGTGGCCAGGCCTTCGATCATCGCTGCGGTGTTTTGGACGTCCTGGGTCATGGTCTGGATCGCCCCGACGGTTTCCACCACACGGTCGCGGCCTTCGCGCGCGGCCTGGTTGGACTGGTTGGAAGCCTCGGAGGTGGACACTGCATTGCGCGCCACTTCCTCCACCGCAGCGGTCATCTCGTTGACCGCCGTGGCGGCCTGGTCGATTTCATTGTTCTGCTGTTGCAGGCCCCGGGACGCTTCCTCGGTCACGTTGCTCAACTCTTCAGCCGCCGAGGCCAGCTGCGTGGCCGAACCGGCAATGTGCTGGATGGTCTGGCGCAGGTTGGTTTGCATGCTCGACAAGGCGTTGATCAGGCGCGCGGGTTCATCGTTGCCATTATCTTCAATGACGCTGGTCAGGTTGCCACCTGCGATGGTTTCAGCCACCTGAACAGCTTTACGCAAAGGCGTGACAATGCTGCGGGTCAGCAACCAGGCCAGCAGCACCGTGAGCAGCGCAGCGGTGACCGACACCACGATAATCCCGGTGATGGCGCTGGTGTAGCTCTGCCCTGCGTGGTCGTCGGCTTGCTTGGCGTTGGCGGCATTGATCGCGATCAGCTTGTTCAACTGCTCGCCCATCTGGTCAGTACCGTCCTTGACACGGGTATTGATCAGGGCGCGCATCTCCTCGACGTTGCCTTGCTTGGACAACGTCAGCATGTCCGCCTGGGCCTTGAAGTAGTTATCCAGGGTGCTGACAAATGTCTTGTACAGCGCCGCTTCCTCAGTACCGGCAGGTAACGCCGCGTAGCCGGCCTGGGCCTTCTTCACCTTGTCGACCAGCACGCCGATGCGCGTTTCGGCTTCCTGCAGGGCGGCGGGCTCGCGGTTGACCAGTACTCTAAATGACAGAATACGCATGCGCAGGACGTTCTCCGTCATCTGGCCCAGGTACGTCACGCTGGGCAGTTGGTTCGCGCTCATGTCCACCGAGGCTTGGCGCATCAACGTCATGCGGTTGGCCGCGAAGCCGCCCAACACCACCACTAACAGGGCGATGAAAGCGAAGCCGAGAGAAGCTCGAGGGGCGATGTTCAAGTGACGGAGTGACATAGGGGTGATCTCGAAATGGAGTGGCGGCTCGCGCCCATGCCACAAAACGACCAGCCAGCGTCAACGCACTGTCTGACCTCGGCCATCACTGTTGTTTTTGATAGGTGGGCCTATAAGCAGTATCGGCAGGAATCGAGGTTTTATGCAGGGTCTTTATAAATATTTTTTTACACTTCTGACGCTGAGCAGTTTCTGGCATCCTGCGCCTCCCTTTTCTGACCCGAGCCATCATTTTGTCTGACGCTCATGCCCCCCGCCCCCGCTATAAATCCGACCTGATCTACGGCCTGGAAGATCGCCCGCATTTCAGCGCAGCGATCTTCGCCGCGTTGCAGCATGTGCTGGCCAGTTTTGTTGGCATCATCACCCCCACCCTGATCGTCGGTGGCGTGCTCGGCCTGGAAAGCGAAGTGCCCTACCTGGTGAGCATGGCGCTGTTTGTGTCGGGGCTCGGCACCTTCGTCCAGGCACGCACGTTCGGCCCCATTGGTTCGGGGCTGCTGTGCCTGCAAGGCACCAGTTTCTCGTTTATCAGCGTGATTCTCAGCGCGGGGTTCATGGTCAAGGCCCGGGGCGGCGGCACCGATGAGATCCTCTCGACGATCTTTGGCATCTGCTTTTTTGCAGCGTTTATCGAAGTGGTGTTCAGCCAGTTCATCGGCAAGCTGCGCAAGCTGATCACCCCGGTGGTTACCGGCACCATCATTACCCTGATGGGCCTGTCACTGATCAAAGTGGCCGTCACCGACATGGCCGGCGGCTTTGGCGCCAGCGACCTGGGCGCGGCGAGCAACATGGGCCTGGCAGCCCTGGTGCTGCTGACCATCGTGGTGCTTAACCGCTTCAATAACCCGTTCCTGCGCCTGGGTTCGATCGTGATCGGCCTGGCCTTGGGTTTTGTGGTGGCCTGGTGCCTGGGGCGCGTCGATATGGCGGCACTGCCCCAGGTGCCGCTGATCAGCGTGCCGGTGCCGTTCAAGTACGGTTTCTCGTTCGACTGGCTGGCGTTTATCCCGGTCGCGGTGATCTTCCTGATTTCGCCCCTGGAAGCGGCCGGTGACCTGACGGCCAACTCGATGATTTCCCAACAGCCGGTCAAGGGCCCGCTGTACATCAAGCGCATCAAGTCGGGCCTGTTGGCCGACGGCCTCAACTCGGCGATGGCCGCGACCTTCAACAGCCTGCCGATGGTGACGTTCGCCCAGAACAACGGCGTGATCCAGTTGACCGGCGTGGCCAGCCGCTACGTGGCGTACTTCATTGCCGGCCTGCTGGTGCTGCTGGGGCTGTTCCCGATGATCGGCGCGGTGCTGCAACTGATGCCCAAGCCGGTGCTGGGCGGCGCGACCCTGATCATGTTCGGGACCGTCGCCGTGGCCGGCATCAAGATCCTCGCCGAAGCCGGGCTGCATCGCCGCAATGTGCTGATCGTGGCGATCTCCCTCGGCATGGGCCTGGGCGTTGCCGCCGTGCCGGAAGTGTTGCGCGAGCTGCCCAAGGCGCTGCACAACATCTTCGAATCGCCGATCACCGTGGGTGCGTTCTGTGCAATCCTGCTGAACATTTTCCTGCCGGAAGAGTTCATAGAGCTGGAAGAAGATGAATTTGATCCGGAGTCCTCTACCCTCAAAGTGATGCAGGACCCGGACGTCACGAAATAGGAGCACCCTTTGTATGCGCAAGCTCATGGTTCTATCGCTGTTGCTGCTGAGCTTGAGCGCCTGCGCGCTGTTCCCCAACCGCGACCCGGTGAATATCAATGTGGTGGGCATCGAGCCGCTGCAAAGCCAGGACCTGGAAGTGCGCTTCGCCGTGAAGCTGCGGGTGCAGAACCCCAATGAAACGGCGATCGACTACAACGGCGTGGCCCTGGACCTGGAGGTCAACGGCCGGCCGCTGGCGTCGGGAGTGAGTGACCAGAGCGGAAGCATCCCACGTTTTTCCGAGACCGTGCTGGTGGTGCCGGTGAGTGTTTCGGCGTTTTCCGTGCTGCGCCAGACCTTGGGCCTGAGCCAGACCCAGAGCTTGAACAACCTGCCCTATGTGCTACGGGGCAAACTGGCGGGTGGGCTGTTCGGTACGATGCGCTTTGTGGACCGTGGCACGCTGGACTTGCCGAATACCGCGACCTGGTGATGACACCATGCAACCGACACTCTTTACCGAACGCCTGATCCTGCGCCCGCTGACCCTGGACGATGCCGAAGGGATCCAGCAGCAATTTCCGCACTGGGACGTGGTGCGTTACCTCAACGCCCTGGTGCCCTGGCCCTACCCGGCCGACGGCGCGCGCACCTACCTGGAGCACATCGCCCTACCCGCCATGGCCCGTGGCGAGGAATGGCATTGGTCGCTGCGCCTGAAAAGCGCACCTGAACAGTTGATTGGTAACGTCAGCTTGATGGACGAGCAGGATAACAACCGCGGGTTCTGGCTAGGGCCGCAATGGCAGGGGCAAGGTTTGATGTCCGAAGCCAGCGCGGCGGTGACCGACTACTGGTTCGGCGTGCTCAAGCGCCCCGTGCTGCGAGTGCCCAAGGCCGCACCCAACCTGGGCTCACGGCGGATTTCCGAGCGTACGGGCATGCGTTTGATCAGGACGGATGAAGGTGAGTTTGTGGCAGGGACTTTCCTGCGGGATATCTGGGAAATGACCCGCGAGGAATGGCTGGAAACCCAATCGCCCAAACGCTGAGGGCCACCTCCCACAGTTCGACCGTGGTTCAGTCGGTGATATAGCGCACGCCTGGCTTGGCGCGCTCATCCACCACCAGTTCGAACACATCCGGCCGGGCGTAATGCCCCACCACGTCATAGTCGTACCGCGCGCGCACCAGGTCATCGGTGTTGATCTGCGCGGTCAACAACCCCACCTCACCCAGCAACGGCCCTGCCAGGATGTCGCCCATGGGGCCGACAATCACGCTGCCGCCGGCGATCAACGGGCGTTCCGAAGGCCAGTTGGCGACCTCGATGCCCAGCGCCTGAGGCGAGGCCTGCACCTGGCAGGCACTGACCACAAAGCAGCGCCCTTCATGCGCCACATGGCGCATGCTCACCTGCCACATCTCGCGTTCATCCACCGTCGGCGCGCACCACACCTCGACGCCCTTGGCGTACATCGCAGTGCGCAGCAGCGGCATCATGTTTTCCCAGCACACCGCGCCGCCGATACGCCCTACCGCCGCGTCGATCACCGGCAAGGTCGAGCCGTCACCCTTGCCCCAGATCAGCCGCTCGGTGCCGGTGGGCATCAGTTTGCGGTGCTTGGCCACCAGGCCGCCCGACGGTTCGAAATACAGCACGGTGCAATACAGGCTGCTGCCACTGCGCTCGATCACGCCCAGCACCAGGCTGGCGCCGGTACGTGCCGACAAGCCGGCCAGGGCTTCGGTCTCGGCGCCCGGCACATCGATGGCGTTGGCAAAATAGCGGGCAAAGGCTTCGCGGCCTTCGGGCAGGCGATAGCCCAATTGGGTGCCAAAACCTTCACCCTTGGGATAGCCGCCTAGCAGCGCTTCGGGCATCACCACCAATTGCGCGCCGCTGCGCAGGATCTCGTGTTCATAGGCGAGAATTTTCGCCAGGGTGTCGGCCTTGCCGCCAGGCAGGGAACCGATTTGCAGGGCCGCCACAGTGGAAACTGGCATCACGATCACTCCAAATAAAGGGGGTTGCCCATTCTCTCGCCAGGCTCGATCATGAATAAAGCCCACCTCAGTGCTGAACGATATGAGCCAAATGAATATCGCCCAGGTTGACCTGAACCTGCTGAAAACCTTCGAAGCCCTGCACGATGAGTCCAGCGCCAGCCGCGCGGCGTTGCGCCTGGGTGTTACACAGTCGGCCATCAGTGCAGGCTTGCGCCGTTTACGCGACGTCTATGGCGACCAACTGTTTGTGCGCACCGGCCGTGGCCTGGCGCCCACGCTGCGGGCCAACCAGTTGAAACCGGTGATCAGCGAGGCGCTGGAGCGCTGTCGGCAAAGCCTGGCGATGGTCAATCCAGACAACCCGAACTATCAAGGCCGCTCGGTGGTGGTGGGCCTGTCCGACGACTTCGAGATTGCCTATGGCCGCCGACTGATGGACGCCATCGCACAACGTCTGCCGAAGCTGCGGGTGATTTTCCGCCAGACCCACAGCCAGATCGTTGCCGGCGCTCTGCTCGACCGCACCCTGGACCTGGCGATTACGGCGGGCGGTTTTGCGCAAAGCCGGTTGAGTCGGCAGATATTGGGAGAGGGGGATTATCGCTGCGTCGTGGACCCTCGCAGCTTGGCGTCGGGCCAGGAAAGCCTCAGCCTGGATGAATTTGTCACCCGCGAGCATGTGCTGGTGTCGTCGGGCGGTTTTATCGGCATTACAGACGAAGGGTTGGCGGCGCAGGGGCTGAGCCGGCAGGTGTGCGCCTCGACCAGTCATTTTGCCGCGCTGCCGTTTCTGCTCAAGGGCAGCCAGGCGGTGGCGACCATTCCCGGGCATGCGGCGCAGGCCATCGCCGAGATGACCGGACTGCGGGTACTGCCCTGCCCGCTGGCGCTGCCGCGCTACCCCGTGGAGCTGGGTTGGCGAACCCAGGCCCAGCTCGACCCGATGTTACTTAAAGTCCGCGAGGCGATTGCCGCCAGCTTTACTTCGCCGCCGCCATCAGTTTGTTGACTTCACTGCGCACCATGTTGGAAAACTCCGGTGGCGACATGCCGTCGAGTTCGGCGCGGACCCATTCGGACCACTTGCCCTTGCGCTTGGCGCGCTCACCGAACAAGCGCGCGGCTTCGCCCTTGGCCTTACCCAGGTTGGTTTGCCACAGGTCGTAGAGGCGGGACTTTTCATCTTCCAGCTCGGCGCGTTCGGCGAGGGTCTTGTTGGCGAGATTGAAGCTCATGTCAAAATTCCTGCTGCACAAATAGACGACATCTTACACTGTAGGTCGAATTTTCCAGATTTGGATTTCGCTCGCCAGTGCTGACCCGACAAAAAACTGCAACTTTTGCCGCCGCCCGGCACTCCATTGTTCACTGTCACATTCACCTGCAAGGAGTCACACCCATGGCCCGCAAAACTGCCGCCCAAGCTGTTGAAGATCAAATCAAGGATCAAGCATTCAGTGAACTGACGGCCCTGATCGAAGAATCGGACAAGCTGCTCAAAAGCAGCGCTGCCCTGGTGGGCGAAGAAGGCGAAACCCTGCGCGAACAGGTCGCCATCAAACTCAAGCAGGCATTGGATTCGGTATCCAACGTGCGCGAGCGCAGCAAGCCGGTGGTCGATGCCACCGAAACCTACATCGGCGGCCATCCATGGCAGACCGTGGCCATCTCCGCGGGCTTTGGCCTAGTGGTTGGCCTGCTGCTGGGTCGCCGTAACTGACACCTTCCGTATAGCTCCATGCGTACGCAGCTGCCGAGTGCAAGCGAGGCAGCTGCGTATTTGCGCGGAGCGGGATAAGACAGCATCTACGTAGCCCAGTCTCGCAGCTGGTTCAATGCTTCCAGATCCACCTCCACCCCCGCCTCCAACGACTTCGCCCGCGTGCGATGACGTCGATCCCCCGGCAAGCGCCGCAACCCTGCCGCATGCATCTGCCGCACCAACTCCTGGCTGCGCTCGGCGAAGCTTTGCCCGGCGGTTTTGCTCGGGTCGATCACAATCAGCAGTTGGCCGGTCCAGGGCGTGCGCGCGCCAGGATGGTCGGCCCAGTTGAACTCGAAAGAGAAGTTGCCGCCCGTCAGGGCCGCCGCCAGCAACTCGACCATCATCGACAACGCCGAGCCCTTGTGCCCGCCAAACGGCAGCAGCGCACCGCCCTCCAGCACGGCCTTGGGGTCGGTGGTGGGCTGGCCAAGGCTGTCAACACCCATGCCCGGCGGCAGGCGCTCGCCTTTGCGCGCAGCGATTTGCACGTCACCGTGGGCAATGGCGCTGGTGGCCAGGTCGAAAACAATAGGGGCGCCATCGGCACGCGGCGCCGCGAAGGCAATGGGGTTGGTACCGAACAACGGGCGGTCGGCGCCATGGGGCACGACGCAGGTCATGCTATTGACCACGCTCAGCGCCACCAACCCCTCCTCGGCGAAAGGTTCGACATCGGGCCACAACGCGGCGAAGTGATGGGAATTGTGGATCGCCAGCAGCGCGATGCCGGCACTGCGTGCCTTGGCCACCAGCAACGGACGCGCGGCCTCAAGGGCCGGCTGGGCGAAGCCATTGCCGGCATCCACCCGCACGAAACCCGACGCGACATCCGTGACCACCGGTGTAGCCTTGCCGTCGACCCAGCCACTGGCCAGTGTGCTGAGGTAACCGGGGATACGGAAAACCCCGTGGCTGTGGGCGCCATCGCGCTCTGCACTGGCGCAATTGCGTGCCAGGATCGCGGCAACTTCCGGCGACGTGCCGTGCTTCACAAACACGGCGTGGAGCAAGCCCACCAGGTCGTTGAAACGGATGAGCGCTGTAGCGTTTTCAACTATCGGGGACTGGGCAGACATCTGTAGCTCCGATTTTATAATTGGAAGAGACAACAAGAATCCAGACCGTTGATTAAACAACGGCCCATGTGCCTGCTGTCAACGGACGCTTGAAGCCGGGTCCAGTTATCTACCGCCACACACGCCGCGGCGCCGCCTACCCTGGTCTCCATTCCCCTTTGTTGAACGGAGAGCACACCTTGGCGACCATCACCCCGCCGTATTTTTTCGATGAGTTCCTACTGCCAACCCGACGCAAGCAACCCACGCCACGGGAACATGCACTGGGGTTCACAGTCAAGGACCTCGATTGGCTGCATACGCTGTACTACGCCACTCATACGGCACGTACGGACCTGACCCTGCAGCGCTACCCGATGCGGGTGGAAAGACTGTTGATCAACGCACCGGGCCAAGCCGCCCTCCCGATGGCCGGCGCCTTCATGATGAGCCCGACCCCGGACGACAACAAAGCCGTGCTGTACACCCCGTATGGCGGGCTGGAGTTATTCGAGAGCCGCACCGCGCTGCTCAGTGAAGTGCAGGAGCGTTTGAAGCAACCGAGCTCGCGCACCGACCTGCTGCAATTTCTGTCGATTGCCGAGCGTGACGCATTGCCGGTGACGGTGCACCTGACGGTGACGGCGAGCGTCATCGAAGGCGCCGTGATGGAAGACCAGAAGAACACCGTCCTGGCCTGTCAGCAAAAAAATGCAGTGGCCCTGCTTGATGAGCTGCGCAAATTTCCCAGCCTCAATGGGATGCTCGACACCTTGCTCAGCATCATGGCCCGCACCTATTTCCCCGGCCTGAACCAGGCCGACACTCGGGTGAATTTCTTCAGCCGCGCGTCCGTGGGAGAGCACAGCCGCTGGGTCGACTCGCTACCGTTGCGCGACGCGCTGTTACGGTTTTACGTCTCCCATGCCTGGCCCGCGGGCCAGACTCACTCCTTTTTCAACATCGGCCATGACACCCGCGCCTTTACCCAGGCGCAACTGGCCGACGACCTGCAACGCTGGGACAGCGTGGTCGAGCAAACCAGCGGGATTCTTTCAACGCTGTTGAACAGCCTGTTGCAGACCTACTGGAATGAAGACTTCAACGCAGGGCAGTCACGTCGGCAGTTTTGCGCCCGGGTCATGAGTGACAAGTGCCGCACCGACCTGCTGCTCAAGCACCAGGACAGGGTTCTGTCCACCGATGAAAGTCAAAAACTGCGGGCGTTGTTCCTTCCGGACCACGCTTCGCGTATGGCCTTCGCCGGCCCGTTGAATATAGAAAAAGTGCGGGTTCACGCACCTTTTCAACACTACGTCGAACTGGGCGGCACCCTGATGATCAGCAATGCCCAGGCGTATCTGTATACCCAATCGCGTGGCTTGCAGGTGCTCGAGAACCTGAATGACCTCAAGGACATCCTACTGACCATGCTCAAAACCGCCGGGCATGAAGATGAGCTGCTCAATTTCCTGTCGCTGGACGAGCGCAGTGTGTTTATCGGCATGGATCACATTGAGGTGACCGGGAACCCTGTCGCTGGCGATCTATTTCTCGAAATGGTTGAGGACATTCTCGCCAAGCAGTTCGACAACCTGGAGTACGCGCTGGGGCTTTTTCGGCGCAGCGCGGGGGAGATCGACCTGGACGCGCTGCTCGACAGTGCCCTGGACGTACGCACCATGCTCGACAGCCGCTTGATGGCGTTGGAAACGGGCGGCCGCTGGAGCGTCCACCCCATTACCCTTGGCAATGGCCGCCCGTCCACGGTGCATGCCGAAAAGGCCAAGGCACACCTGCAGCGCCTGCAAGCCGTCGAGGCGGCCATGGCGCTGGAACGCAGCAAACAGCCGACCTTGCGCGACCTGGCGGCCCATGCGCTGGACGCCGAACTGGCCAAGCGCCGGCTGGACCTGAACGCCGACGATGTCTATATCAATACCTATGCCACACACGCCAGCGATCGCGAAGAGCGCTTGCCCCAACGGTCTTCCAGCATGGTCGAGCACTTTATTGCGCGCCTGGCCAAGCAAGCCATTGCGCTGACGGACTCGTCCCTGAGCGGGTTTTATGGCAGGCGCAGCGCGGGCGTCGCCAACAAGCTGCAAAACCTGACAACTGCTGGCTTCAATGCGGTTATCGAGCAGGTCCTGACCACCTTTGCAGAACGCGACTTGCGTGGGCTGCCACATCTGTTTCTGGACAATAACCGGGCCCACCTCAGCGATGGGATGCTGCAGGGGCTGAGCGGCGAAGCGCGACTGAGGCGGCTGGACAAAAGCTTGTCGCACCCCGGTCTCGCACTGCTGGACAGCGTCCTGCATGCCGACAGCCTGACCCGCCTGACCCGCCGAGGCCTCAACGGCTTCATCCCGGATGCGTTTGGCCTGACCCTCAAGATCGGCACTGACACCATCCCCCAGGCCCTGGCCAACTGCTTTGTGCTGACTGAACGCGGCGGCATAGACCCGGACCATTCAGGGGTGGCACTGCTGTGGACACCCCGTTGCGGCTATGAGGCATTTGCGTCGATCAAGGTGCTGTGCGAAGCCCTGAAACAACGTTTACAAGACCCCTTCGGGCGGTTGCCGCTGATGGAGAATTTGCCGGTTTCCACGCGCGCGCCCCATCAGGCCTGTCAGCTCGGCCCCCTGCGTCGGATCGACGACCACCTGCTGCACAACCGCCAACAGTCCTACAGCGACTTCATGCGTGACGCGATTGAGCATCTACTCTCGATGAAGTTGAGCGCCCGGCGGTTTCAGGACTGCATGGACAGCTTTATCCGCCAGGCACCACCGACCAACCTGCCCAGGGCCATTGCCATCGCGCGCGCCATGGTCCAGCAGCAAGCACTGCCTGTGTGGCTGGGCATGGCACTGCCCCATGAACAGATCCTGCAGGCCGAATTGCTCGAGCAGTATCGCGTCAACAGCGCGGACGAGCGTGACTACCTGCACGGCATCACGCCCATGCGCGAACTGGCCAAACGCACCCTTTCGACCCTGCTCGATGCGCGTTTTGCCGGGCAAATCGTCAACCCGGACACCGTTCTGATTCCCGGCCGTATCGACCTGGAGGGGCACGCTGAAACCCTGACGGATTTCGCCCTGCGACACCTGCCTGATCTACGCGCCGAAGACATCCGGCCACAATCGCGCACAGCGACGCCTTTGCCTGCCGCACTGGACGGCAATGCGGTGGTGCAACTGGTTCGCCAACTGGACTTGAAAAGCCTTTACCAGACACGGCTAACCACGCGCCTCAAAGGTCAGACCGAAGACGCCCGTGAGCGCCGCCAATTGTTCTGCCGGCAGTTGCCCTGGCAATTGCTGCAATACGCTCATGAACAAACACTGCAGGAGCGGCTATCCGCATCAGCCTGGAGCTTCGTCCAGCAAGTATTCGACATGCCAGATGCCGTGGCGCGTGCCGCCGTGGCTGGCGCGACGGCGATCATACGGCCCCTTGAACTGATCGCCACTGCGGGCGCAGCCCAGGTCAAGGCACTGGGCTGCTACCTGATCGGTCCCAAAGCGGGCGCGTCCGGCCCCCTGATCCTGTATGCGCCCTACAGTCCCAAGCATTTATTAAAGGAGTACGCCAATGAGGCGGCGCTACTCAATGAGTTCACCACCGCCGGTGCGCTGCAGGACTGGGTAATCGGCCGGATGCCAGCCCCTCATCAGGCCACTTACCGCAATTTGCTGGGCCAACGCTGGAGCCAGGGGCACTCGGAAATCCAACTCGGCGCCTCGCCCATTACCGGCAACCTGTTGAGCCAGCTGTTTGAGGACAACCTCGAGATGCTGCTTCAGATGTTGGCCAGTCAGTTCTCTCCGTCGGGCAAGGTGCAGTGGAACGCAGCCACCAGCCTGTTCACCGAAGATATCCCTAAAGGATTGCAGTTCATGGCCGGCAAACTGGCGTACCCGCTGGCCGTGTGGCGCAGCCACAAACTGTTCCTGGCCTCGGCTGAAGACCTGCAGCGACACCGCTGGCAACACGCGCTCAAAACCTTTATCGGCGGTGTGGCCGAGCTGGCCTCCTTGCGCAAGGAGCTGGACAAACTCCTGCCGCAGACCGCCTCAACTGAGGAGCAAGTTCCACTGGAGCAATGGCTGCAAGCCCCTGCGCCGGCCGCCGCCACACTGGCCGACCTGGACCTGACCGCCCCTGCCCGCACCCGATTGCAAGCCTTTGAAAACCACGCAATTGCCTTGAAGGATCTGGAGCAAGACGCACAGAGCCGCCTGTACAGCGACAAGACTGGCAGCGGTCATTTCGTGCCGTTGGCAGGCAAGGTGTACCCGGTGAAAAAAGCCGGTGAACACTGGCGCGTGAGCAATGACGAACTGCATGGCCCTTATGTGCAACGCAATGCCCAAGGCGCATGGACGCTGGACCTCGGCCGGCACCACCCGCGCTACGGCAAGACCTTGAGTCGCTACGCAGGCAGGGCCAAAACCCGGGCAGCCGAACGGGACACCATCAATATCGAAGCCGTAGGCATGCGGGAAATTGCCGCGTTATCCAGTTGGAAAGCCCAGTGCATTGATGAAGCACTCAATGTTGCGACGTACTATGCGGTCACCTGCAAGCGCAACCTCCTGCACTTTGCCACACACCTGAAGCCCAACAGCCGGCCGGGGCGGTTTTTCAGTGAGTTATTCGGGGTTGTCACGCTGACGTCCGATCAGGTGCAACGAGTCGAGCGGCGCGTCGACGAGGTGCTCGATGAATTGACCAATCACACCCTGATCAGCCCGGACTCTCGGCGGTTTGTCAGCGGCACGCGCCGCTACAGCCAACAGGATACATTTGCCTTTGTGCTGCCCGATGATGCGGAGCAGAAGATCTACTTGCTGGACCGTTTTTTTGATCCGCACATGGATATCTACCAAAACCGATTGAACACCCCATTCAACCTCTCGGCCCATGCACGGGCAACGGTGTTGATTCATGAAATCACGCACATCAAGTCCTTGACCGAAGACCTGGCGTATCTGGACACCATGCGACCGTTCCATGACCTGATTAACGTAAAGATTCGCGGCGCCCAGCTGATGCAGACCGACCTTGGCAACTTGCGTGATACCGCACTGTCGACCCTGACGCCCGCCACCCTGTTGTTCAAGACATGGGACGAGTTCACCCAGGAATGGGAGGACTTCGGCAGCAGCCACGTGACGTCGGATCTGAAGGATAAAGTCCTCAGCACCACCGGCTGCCGGACCCTCGATGACGCACGGTCAATGTTCATGAGCAACGCCGACAAGCGTATCGACACGATTCTGGCCAATGCCGATTCCGTCACTTACCTGATCAGTCAACTCGGCCGGGAACTGGATGCGGGAGCCTGAACAGGCTCCCGGCGGGTCTATCAGTCTTTCTGGTCACGCAGGATATTGCCCGAAGCCCCATCGATGCGCGCTTCATACACGGTGCCGTCAGACTTGCGGCCTTTGACTTCCCAATAGCCGTTGTCATCGGCTTCGGCTGCATAGACTTCGATGTAGCCGGCCTTGGTCTTCGCCACTTCAATCGCCTTTTCAATGGTGATCCAGCCCGCACCGGGCTTATCGGCCAGAGCGGCGCCTGCACTGAGCAGCGCGGTGGTTGCACACAGGGCGACTAAGGTTTTCTTCAGCATATTCGTACTCCATTGTGGGAATGTCCTGAATTTTTTAGGTCGCGCCAAACAAGAATAAGTTCCAATTGATGTGCAATCGCCATGACGCCTGTTCTCGCGGTCCACCTCAGGAGGTTAGAATGTGCGAAATCAGGATGAGTTAATGAGCGAAAAGTCCCTTTCAGAAGCCGAATATGACGCCATCACCGACGCCGCCGCGCATTGGTGCATGCGCCTGCACGCAAGTGATTGCACCCCAGGTGAGCGTCAGGCTTTTGCGCAATGGCATGATTCCCACCCGCTGCACGCCTTTGAATACGCAGCGATGCTGGAAATCTGGGACGTCGCCGACCACCTGCCCCGCCACGAAACCCCGGCGTTGGTGGTGCCCTTCAAGAAGCCACGCAGCCGCTTGCGCACCTACGCGGTAGCGGCGGCGATCTGCCTGACCGCCTTGCCTCTGGTCGCGTTTACAGGCTGGGAAGCCGGCTGGTTGCCGAGTTCCTATGAACGTTTCCAGGCCGCCAATGGCTTGCGCCACGTCACCCTGGGCGATGGCAGCGAGGTGGAGCTCAACCTGGGCACCGAACTGGTCTACAGCAACTACAAGGATCAGCGCCGCGTCACGCTGAAAAAGGGCGAGGCGTTCTTCAAGGTCAGCCATGACAGCGCACACCCGTTTATCGTGCACGCAGGCTTAGGCCAGGTGCGCGTCACGGGCACCCAGTTCAACGTCTGGAAGTATGAAGACCAGGTGCGGGTGATGTTGCTCGAAGGCTCGGTGCAGATTGCCAGCGACTCGTTACACGGCAGCGTACCCCTGAGGCCGGGCATGCAGGCCAGCTACCAACAGGGCGATGCAACGCCGCGCATACAGGCAATCACCGCCAATGACACCGCCCTGGCCTGGCGCCAGGGCAAGCTGGTGCTCGACAATCTGGCCTTGGTCGATGCGTTGCCGTTGATCAACCGCTACCTGAACAAACCGGTGATGCTGGCAGACGCCAACACCGGGACGATTCGGATCGGCGGCATCTACAACATCACCGAGGTGAATAACCTCATCCCCTCGTTGCCCAAGGTTTTGCCGGTCTATCTGACCCAGAACCAGGATGGCAACCCTGTACTCAATTCCATCCCGCGTACCCCCCCCAAAGGCTGAGCCTGCCCCCCAGCCCGGGCGTCGTTGCGCCTGAAGTGTCCATTTTTGAAACACTCGACTTCCCTGGATCGCCCGTGTTGTGCGGATTCTTCGTTTTGTCATACGCAGTGTTACAGCGCCGATACAGCGGGGTGAATCGTTTGTGGTACGGCGCTGTGTGTGTGTGCCTGGACGGCAGGTGTCTCAGCGATGAAACAGCACTGACATCAGTTTGCCCACAAATAACTCCAACCCATTGAATAACAACAGTAAATAAAAAGCGGCACGGCTTCTGCTCTATCCCTTACAGCGCTGTTTAGGGTCAGCGCGACGAATAAGGAATGCCGCCGTGGCCACACTCACTCAAGGTTCGATGAACGTACTGCTGATCAGCTGTGTACTCAGCGCCGGCATCAGTACTCCAAGCTTTGCAGATGATGGCGTGATCGTGACAGGGCGCAACGTACAGGCTCATATGTACGGCCGCGCCGCCTTCGGTAAAGACCCCTACCCCTCCACTGCCAACGCCAATCCCAGCCGGGAAATCATCGGTGCCACTGGCGAGCTCAGTGATAGGGATATCGGCGGCGTCAGCAGCGGCTCAAGCATCGTCCGCGCAGTTCAGACCAACGGCACCTTGACCGGCCTGCATGCCACACAAAGCAGCATGTCCACCCTGGGGGCCGGCTCTGCCGCCGGCCACGGTGCGGGCAGCAGCATGGGCGGGCAGATCAGCGACTCGGTCCAGCGCGGCATGGCGCCGTTGAACAACATCGGCAGCATGCTGGGGGGCAAGTAATGAATCGTTCCCTGCTCGTTCTCGCCCTGTTGGCCAGCGCCCCGGCATTCGCCGACGACACGGCAGTGATCAACAACAGCGGCCAACAATACGAGGGTGTCGTGTCGATCAACCAGGCGGCCGGCAACCAGCAACAAATGTCCAACAGCCGCGCCATCGCGCTCGGCGGCCAGGCCACCAACGTCAACATCCAGCGCCTCGATGGCAGTGTCGACCCGTCCCTGAACGCCAAGGCGGCGATCCAGGGCAGCTCTTTTACCAATGGCAACGGTGTACTGGGCATCAACCAGTCGGCCGGCGCCAATAACCAAACAATCAATGCCGTGCGGATCAGCATCAACCCTGGCCCGCAAAGCATTGATGACAGCGTCCTGTTGCAACAGAACACCACGACGCTGGCAACCGACTCAGGGCTCACCCCCACCACTGGCAGCCGCCTTGTCGTTACAAGCGACCAGGCCTTCACAGGCAGCCGAGGAGTGATTCAGGTGAACCAGAGTGCAGGGGTGGGGAACCGAGTGGCTAACACCCTGGGCATCACTATCAAGTAAACGCTTGGTAGCACTCGTTAGACCGTACCAACACTTAACCAACTAATTAGAAGCAAGGAGAAACACCATGAAACCTCAAATGGCTCTGAAACCACTGGTTTTCGCTCTGGCTGCACTCATGGCTGCTGCTGCTCAAGCAAATGGTGGTGGCTGGCACCCTGCGCCTCAACCAACCGGGGTTGTCGCCTCTGTCGTGACCGATGTACAAAACAGCGTCGGCAATAAGTTTGACGACACCAAGACCGAAAACAATGCCTCTGCCGATGACTCGGTAAACGGCAACAGCGGCAACACCGGTGTTAACGTCCAGTCGGGCAGCGGTAACCAGGCAGACAACTCCGGCGCCATCTCCAGCGCCAAAGGTGACTTTGCAACCGTATTCGCTGTCGTCGATGTCAATCAAAACAGCGGGCTGAACAACTTCGTCAACAAAGGCACCCAAAACAACGCCTCGTTGGATGGCTCGGCTAACGGTAACTCCGGCAACCTGGGTTACAACGGCCAGGCCGGTCAAGGCAACCAGGGTAAAAACAACCTGGCAATCACCACGGCTGATGGCAAAAACATCGCAGCGGCCGCCAACACCGAGCAAAACTCGCTCGCCAACAGCTACCTGAACGCTGCCGCTACCAGCTACGGGTATGGTCATGGCAGCAAAGCCCAATACGTGTCCAACAACTCCAGCCTCGACAACTCGGTTAACCGCAACTCCGGCAACGTAGGTGTGAACCTGCAGTCCGGCTCGGGCAACCAAGGCAGCAACAGCCTGTCGATCGGTCAAGGTTGCAGCGTCTGCGCCAGCGGCGTGCGCTTCTGATCCAACGGGGCCTTGGCAACAAGGCCCTTTTTTATTCCAGTGTCCAGCAGGTCACATGATCATGCGCCTCGCGACCCTCACCCTCCTGATGCTGCTCACCGGCCCGACCTGGGCAGGCACCATGGCGATCTCCGCCCTGCCTGGCGGTACAGTAATCTACAAGAAGGTCGAGAGTATTCGTGAGCGCCGGTTCGCCAACCTGGTGGAACAGAAAACCGATTTCAGCTGCGGTGCTGCGGCACTCGCCACCATCCTGCGCCAGGGTTATTGGCTGGACGTAGACGAAGATCACGTCATCAAAGGCATGCTGGTCAATGCAGACCAGGACCTGGTACGTACCCAGGGGTTTTCCATGCTGGACATGAAGCGCTACCTCGAAAGCATCGGCATGCGTGCCCGGGGCTACAAAATCGCGCCAGAAACACTGGTCACCGTAAAGATCCCCGTGGTGGTCCTGCTGGAAATTCGTGGCTACAAGCACTTCGTGGTGATGCAGCGCGCCGACAAGGACTGGGTCTATATCGGCGACCCTGTACTAGGCCATAAGCGCTATTCGCATGACGACTTCGTCAAGGGCTGGAACG
Organism: Pseudomonas sp. B14(2022); assembly: GCF_012030485.1. NCBI lineage: Bacteria > Pseudomonadati > Pseudomonadota > Gammaproteobacteria > Pseudomonadales > Pseudomonadaceae > Pseudomonas > Pseudomonas sp. B14(2022). The sequence goes on along the minus strand of NZ_JAAUVM010000005.1, from coordinate 236,146 downwards.
GCATCGTCTTCGCCGTGCTGGGTGAAGGTTATGACAAGGCCAATGCCCTGCTCGACCCGCCCACACCGCTGACCGCCAAAAACCAGATGAATGAATTCAGGCCCGTAGGCGATGCCGAGCTGATGGATTTCGGTTTTATCCAGAGCGACTTCTTCTAAGAAGCGCAATAAGGGGCAGGACGCTCCAGGAGCAGCAGATGAACACTTCCCGTTGGCTGACGGTCTTGTGTCTGGCAGCCTCAATGCCCGCTTATGCTTCGTCGGGGTTCAAACCCATCGAACTCAAGGACTCGGAAATGGCCGACCTGCGCGGCCGTTACGTGATGCCCGGGCGAATCATCAGCTTCGGCATTGTCATGAGCAGCACCTGGACCAATGCCGTGGGTGACAGCATCACCGGCAAGGCCAGTATGCAGGTCGACTCGTCGACCATTACCCCGCAATTCTACGTACAAACCACTGGCTCGACCGGCAACGGCACGAACCCGAACACCGGCACCGGCACGGTAACCGGTGGCGCCGGCCTGGGCAGCGGCCAGGGCGTGACGCAGAGCGTGCGTACCGCCGGCGATGGCAACACCGCTTATAACAATGTGGGCATCACCGTCGAAAACGGTTTTGCACCCTCCAACATCGTGCAATCGGGGCAAGTGCTGGTCGCCGGAGGTACGGTGACCGGTGACAGCGCGGCAGGCCGCGTGAGCGTGTCGGCCAACAACGGTGGCTTGCAGATGGCGATCCAGGCCAACCACAACCAAGGCAACAGCCTGCAGCAGATCGGTGGCGGGAATGTGCTGCAAGGCACGGTCCTGACCGGCAACACTAACTTCGTCAACAACATGACCCAACTCAACGTAGTGATGAACAACAACGGTTTGAACAACGGCGCCTTAAATTGCAACTTGGATCAACTCAAAGCCCTACGCACGCTCGGTTATTGAACTACGCTGACCGTCGACACTTACGCATTAGATAAAGGACGGCTTATTTCATGCATCGATCGTTATCGCTCCGTGCTGTGATCTGTTTAAGTACGCTCTTGCCCGCATCTGTTCTGTATGCAGCGCCAGATAGCGACATCGAAACCCTCAAACAGGAACTTCTGGAACTCAAGCAGCGATACGAAGTGCAGCAAAAAGCCCTGGCCGTCCTGGAGCAGCGTGTGCGTCAGGTCGAAGACCAACCGGCCACCCCGGCTCCCAAACGCCTGGCCAAGTCCCCGGCAGACTTTCAAAAAGCCAAAGGCACCACCGTCGCGGGCACGGGTGCCACAGCAGCATCCGGTGGCGCAGGAGGGGGTGGCGGCAGTTCCTACGGCCAGTCCCTCAAGGATGACTCCGCGCCGGCGCAAAGCGTCAGTAACCTCTATAACGAAGCCAGCGGCTTTTTCGGCAATGGCAAGTTCAGCTTCGAAACCGGCGTCACCTATGCCCGTTACGACGCCCGCCAGTTGACCCTCAACGGGTTCCTGGCGCTGGACTCGATTTTCCTCGGCGATATCAACCTGGACCGAATCAAGTCCGATAACTGGACCCTGGACCTGACCGGGCGCTACAACGTCGATAACCGCTGGCAGTTCGACGTGAACGTGCCGGTGGTGTACCGCGAATCGACTTACCAGTCTGCCGGTGCCGGCAACAACGGTACCGCGACGTCGGAACAGTCGGTCACCCGCGACCCGACCATCGGCGACGTCAACTTCGGCGTAGCCTACAAGTTCCTCGACGAAACCCCCACCCTGCCGGATGCCGTGGTATCGGTGCGGGTCAAGGCCCCTACGGGTAAAGAACCGTTTGGTATCAAGCTGATCAATACACCCGGCAACGACAACCTGTTCGTGCCGGAAAGCCTGCCTACGGGCAATGGGGTCTGGTCGATCACGCCGGGGATCTCCCTGGTCAAGACCTTCGACCCTGCCGTGTTGTTTGGTTCGCTGTCCTACACCCATAACTTCGAAGAATCGTTCGATGACATCAGCGGTGACGTCAACCAGAAAGTCGGCGGCAAGGTCAGCCTGGGCGACAGTTTCCAGTTCGGTGTCGGCGTGGCCTTCGCCCTCAACGAGAAGATGAGTATGTCGTTCTCGGTGTCCGACCTGGTGCAGCGCAAGAGCAGGCTCAAGCCCAACGGCGGCGACTGGCAATCGGTGGTGTCCAGCGATGCCAACGCCGGCTATTTCAACGTGGGGATGACCATTGCGGCGTCGGATAACCTGACGATCGTGCCGAACCTTGCAATCGGCATGACGGATGATGCGCCGGACTTTACGTTCAGCCTGAAATTCCCGTATTACTTCTGATTAACTTGACGCAACATCCATAAGGAAAAGCCCCGCAACGATAAGGGTCGTTGCGGGGCTTTTCGGTTTACCCGCCCTAGCGGATCTGGTGCTTGTGCAACAACCGGTAGAACGTCGGCCGGGAAATGCCCAGCACGCGGGCCGCGACACTCAGGTTGTCGCTGTGCCGGTTAAGCACATCGCACAGCGCCTGGCGTTCGGCGCGGTGCTTGTAGTCTTCCAGTGTAGCCATGGGTGGCGAAATTGCCTGTTCGCCCACCAATCCCAGATCGGCGGCTTCGATCTGACGCCCTTCGGCGAGTACCAGGCCGCGGCGCACGCGGTTGGCCAGTTCGCGCACATTGCCCGGCCAAGGGTGTTGCCCCATGGCCACCAAGGCGTCATCGCTGAAGCTGCGAGGGCGGCGCCCGGTTTCCTGGCTGTAGAAGCGCGAAAAGTGATTGGCCAACATCGCCACATCACCATGGCGATCGCGCAAAGGCGCGGTGACCACCTGCAGCACATTGAGCCGGTAGTACAAGTCTTCACGAAAAGAGCCCTTGGCGACAGCCGCTTCGAGGTCGACGTGGGTGGCCGCCAGCACTCGCACATCGACCGGAATGGGCTGGCTGCCGCCGACCCGCTCGACCTGCTTTTCCTGGAGAAAGCGCAGCAGGTTGGCCTGCAGCTCCATGGGCAAATCGCCGATTTCATCGAGGAACAGAGTGCCGCCATGGGCCGCTTCAATGCGCCCGACCTTGCGCTGATGGGCACCGGTAAACGCGCCCTTCTCATGGCCGAACAGCTCGGATTGGATCAGGTGTTCGGGAATGGCGCCGCAGTTGATCGCGACAAAGGGCTTGGCATGGCGCTGGGACTGGCGGTGCAGGGTCTTGGCCACCAACTCCTTACCGGTGCCGCTGTCGCCACGGATCAACACCGGGGACTCCGTGGGCGCCAGCTTCGACAATAATTTGCGCAGCTCACGAATGGGTCGGCTGTCACCCAGCAGTTCATGCCCTTCATCAACCGGCGTGTGACCCTTGCCGCGCAGGCGCGCCATGCCAAACGCGCGGCCCAGAGTCACCTGCACCCGCGCGACGTCAAATGGCAAGGTATGGAAGTCGAAAAACCACTCGCAGACGAAGTCGCCCACATTTTGCAGGCGCAGCACATCCTGGCTGAGTACGGCGATCCACTCGGTGCCACTGCGGCTGATCAGTTCCTTGACGGCTTCGGGCCGCTCCAGGTGATAGGGCTGCAGGCGCAACAGGCCGACATCGCAGGAGCGCTCTCCCACCGATTGCAGTGCACAGCTGTCCACATCCCACCCCGCCGTACGCAAACCGGGCAGCAAGCCGTGACAGTCGTCACAGGGGTCAACCACGAGCAAACGACGTTGGACGAGGGGCACACCCATGACTGATCCTTGGCGTCAATATTATTAAAGTTATTTAGAAACAATAGTTTGTATTGGCTGTCGATAACCCTAGCAAGATATTGACGCCCGCTTGTATCGTTTTGCTATAAGAGCGGGCAAAAAGCCACTGCTCGGGTTAGAGGGCAGAAAGTTGCGCCATCGCAAAGCTTTCAATCCGCTTTCAAAACAGCCGCTTACATGACGTTAGTCAGGAAAAGTTGAAAATTGTTGCTCTAACATGTGACCCGTACCCCGCCATCGCGCATCAGTACAAGTAACCCGCCGCACGGTCAGCCCAACCGCCGGTACTCACTTGAATGGGCATTTAGAGAGAGACCCACATGAACGCCCCGCTCCGCATCAACGAAGCTCTTTTGATCGCAGACCGTGCTTTCCAGCCCTTTCAATGCGTGGCCTGGCACGATGGCAACGGCGCCCTGAGCCTGAGTGTCATCGACCGCACCAATACCCGTATCGGCAGCAAACAACTGTCGTCGAACACTTATAGCGACCCGGCGCAATTGGAAGACTTGCTGTTGCAAGCCCGCGCCGAGCTCGACAAGGATGGCTACCAGTTGCAGTCCTGGGCCATGCCGAAGTAAATCGCGACCAACTTGCGATCACTGCAAAACAGTGATCGCAAGTTGCGCAATACAACTTAAGACGCTTATCGCGCCGCGAGAATAAACCGTTCGATTGCTTCGGCAGCGCCATCCTCGACATTGCTGCCGGTAACGACACTGGCCTGGCGCTTGACGACCTCTTCCGCCTGCCCCATGGCAATCGACAACCCGGCCACCTGAAACATCGCCGGATCATTGCCCCCGTCACCGATGGCCGCCGTCTGTTCCAGCTGCACCCCAAGGTGCGCCGCCAGCGTCTTCAAAGCCTCGCCCTTGTTGGCCAACATGGCCGTCACATCCAGATAAATCGGCTGCGAACGCGACACTTGGGCCAAGCCCTGGACCTTGGGCTGCAATTGCGCTTCCAACGCCACCAGCAATTGGGCGTTGTTGCTCGCTGCAACGATCTTGTCGATACGATCCAGGTAGGGCTCGAAACTCTCCACCACCACCGGCCCATATCCCAGGCCATGGGCTTCGCGCGGTTCCACCGGCCCTGGCGGGCCGCGGCGCAGCCAGTCACCGTCGGCAAACACCCACGCCTCCACATCCGGCTCGGCCGAGAATAGCGCCAGGGTCACCAGCGCCGCCTCCGCCGGCAGGTGGTGGGCAACCAGGATGCTGCCATCCGGGTTGATCAAGGTGCCGCCGTTGAAGCCCGCCACCGGCATATCGATCCCGAATGTCTCGATCAGATGCAGCATGGCCTTCGGCGGTCGCCCGCTGGCCAGGCTGAAAAACACCCCGGCCTCGCGCAGGGCGCTCACCGCATCGGCGGTGCGCTGGCTCAGGCTGTGATCCGGATGCAGCAAGGTGCCGTCCACGTCGCTGAGGATAAAACGGATGGGATGAATCGCTGCATCACTCATCCTAGCGAGTGCCAGGTGCGGCCATCGCGCGCCAGCAACACATCAGCCGCTGCCGGCCCGTCTTCACCGGCCTTATAGGTCTGGATCCCGTCGTCCTCCTTCCACGCATCCAGAAACGGTTGCACTGCACGCCAGCCGTTCTCGATGTTGTCGGCACGCTGGAACAAGGTCTGGTCACCGGTCATGCAGTCGTAGATCAGGGTTTCGTACCCGGTCGACGGTTGCATCTCGAAGAAGTCCTTGTAGGCAAAACCCAGCTGGATGCTAGCCATGTCGAGCGTTGGCCCGGGCTTTTTCGCCAGCAGGTCGAACCACATGCCTTCATTGGGCTGGATCTGGATTTTCAGGTAGGTGGGCTTGACTTCATCCACCTCGGTGTCGCGGAACTGCGCATAGGGCGCCGGCTTGAAGCAGATCACGATCTCGGTGTCGCGCACGCTCATGCGCTTGCCGGTGCGCAGGTAGAACGGCACCCCGACCCAGCGCCAGTTGTCGATCATCACCTTGAGGGCGACGAAGGTCTCGGTGCTGCTGTCGGGAGCGACGTTGGCTTCTTCGCGGTAGCCGGGCAGTGACTTGCCGGCGATTTCGCCAGCGGTGTATTGCCCGCGCACCGAGTTGGCCCGCGCGTCTTCCAGGGACCACGGGCGTACCGCACCGATGACCTTGGCCTTTTCACCGCGCACCGCATCGGCACCAAAGGCGGCCGGGGGCTCCATGGCCACCATCGCCAGCAGCTGGAACAGGTGGTTGGGCACCATGTCGCGCAGGGTGCCGGTTTTTTCGAAGAAATTGCCCCGCGTCTCCACGCCGACGGTTTCGGCGGCGGTGATTTGCACGTGGTCGATGTAATGGTTGTTCCAGAACGCTTCGAACAGCACGTTGGAGAAACGGCTGATGAGGATGTTCTGCACCGTTTCCTTCCCCAGGTAATGGTCGATGCGATAGATCTGCTTCTCGCTCATCACCTTGAGCAGGCTGGCGTTCAACGCTTCGGCGGTGGCCAGGTCGGAGCCAAAGGGCTTCTCGATCACCACGCGACGGAAACTGTCATCGGTTTCCGTCAGCAGGCCGGCACTGCCCAGGCGCTGCACCACGTCACTGAAGAAGCGCGGTGCAGTGGCCAGGTAGAACACCGCGTTGCCGGTGCCGCTGTCAGCGATCTTCTTGCCGATGTCGGCGTAGGTGCTGTCATCGAGGAAATCGCCCTCGACGTAGCTGATGCCTTTGGCCAGTTGCGCCCACAATGTCGGATCGAGGGCGTTATCCGCATTGCCCTTGATCTTGCTCGCCGCCTCGGTGCGGATAAAGTCCTCGAGTTTCTTGGCGAAGTCGGCATCACTGATGGCGTTGTGATCAACGCCAACGATGCGCAAGCCATCCCCCAGCAAGCCATCACGACGGAGGTTGTACAGCGCCGGCATGAGCAGACGTTTGACCAGGTCGCCATGGGCGCCAAACAGAAACAGGGTGGTGGGTGGAGCAGGTTCGGCCTTGAGTTTCTTGCCGTTGGCGGTCATTTTTTGGAAGTCTCCACGTGGCCGCCAAAGCCAAAGCGCATGGCAGACAGCATCTTGTCACCGTAGGTGCTCTGCTGGCGCGAGCGGAACCGCGCGAACAACGAAGTGGACAATACCGGCACCGGCACGGCTTGTTCCATGGCGGCTTCGATGGTCCAGCGGCCTTCGCCACTGTCGGCCACGGAACCGGAGTAACCGTCCAGCTTGGGGTCGGTGGCCAGGGCGTCGGCGGTCAGGTCCAGCAACCAGGACGAGACCACGCTGCCACGGCGCCAGACTTCGGCGATATCGGCAACGTTGAGATCGAAGCGCTGGTCTTCGGGCAGGTTTTCCGAGTTCTTGGTCTTGAGGATGTCAAAACCTTCGGCAAACGCCTGCATCATTCCGTACTCGATGCCGTTGTGGATCATCTTGACGAAATGCCCGGAGCCCGCTGGGCCGGCGTGGATGTAGCCCTGCTCGGCACGTTTGTCAGCCGCAGCGGAACGGTCCTTGGTGCGCGGGATATTGCCCAGGCCCGGTGCCAGGCTGGCGAAGATCGGGTCGAGGCGCTGCACAGTCTCGGTGTCGCCGCCGATCATCATGCAGTAGCCACGTTCCAGGCCCCAGACGCCGCCGGAGGTACCGACATCGACATAGTGCAGGCCTTTTTGCGCCAGGGCCTTGCCGCGACGCACGTCATCCTTATAGTTGGTGTTGCCGCCGTCGATGATCACGTCACCGTCTTCCAGCAGCTCACTGAGTTCATTGATGGTGTTTTCGGTGGGGTCGCCTGCCGGCAACATCACCCAGACAGCACGCGGTTTCTGCAGCCCGGCCACCAGGGCCTTCAGGTCGGCAACGCCGGTGGCGCCCTCTTCGCTCAAACCTTGGACAAATGCTTCGTTACGGTCGTAAACAACGGTGGTATGCCCATTGAGCATCAGGCGCCGTGCAATATTCCCGCCCATGCGGCCTAGTCCGATAATCCCCAGTTGCATGTGCTGATGCTCCTAACTGCTAAAAAATGTGTGACATAGTTTATAGCGCAATGAGGCTAATGAGGGTTAGTCCAGGGCAGAACCGTGTAGTTTCATGGGAAAAAATTGCCATCGTTTCACCATCACACCCCCGAAAGTCACACGACCACCAAAAATAAAAAAGTTCCATTGAAGTGAAAAAGAATTCAGAATTGCTTCCGACTGTTGCCGAGAACCTCGACTCAAGCGTTCTGGCACACCGCGACACACCGGCTATTTGCGAGGTAAGCAATGAGCACAGCACAGATGACCCGTCCTCCACAGACCCTCTACGTCACTATCCGTCGTGATGAGTTGCGCCAGCTGAAAGACGAACACGAACAGCTGCAGCAGGAAGTCATGCGCCTGCGTGCTCATATCATTCAAGCCCAGCTTGATCAGCCTTCCGGTGTGCAGCCTGCGCTCTGCTGAGCCCGTCATAACTTTGTAAGATAACGGCTACATAAATCTCACAAAGTTTTCACACGCCCTTCCCGATACTCCCGCCCCCAAGGGCCACCCCATGCAAGGGTGGCCTCTGTTGCGCGCAGCCCTGCGCGCCAACTGAAAAATTACCGGGTTGGAGCACTGGATGGCGATGTTCGAACGCAGCACCAAGTCTGCGAAAGGCTTTGATTGGGCCGGCCTTGGCTGGTTATTCCTGTTTTTCTGGTACTTCTCCGGCATTACCCAACTGCTGATCCAACTCAGCGGCACTTCCGGCTTCAGTGGTTTTCGCCAAGCCTTCTTCATGAGCGCGATATGGCTCGCGCCGCTGCTGGTATTCCCCCGGCGTACGCGCTTGCTTGCCGCCCTGATCGGTGTGGTGCTGTGGGCCTGTTCCATGGCCAGCCTGGGTTATTTCTTCATCTACCAGCAGGAATTTTCCCAAAGCGTCATCTTCATCATGTTCGAGTCGAACATCTCTGAAGCCGGCGAGTACGCCACCCAATACTTCGCCTGGTGGATCGTGCTGGCGTTCATTGCCCACACCGCCGTGGCTATTTTCCTGTGGACCCGGGTACGCCCGGTGTATTTGCCGCGCGGCCAGGCCCTGGTGGCGGCAACGGCGATCCTGGTGGCCATTATCGGTTACCCGCTGGTCAAGCAGATTGCCCGCAGCGACACCCTGGACGACGCCATCGACCGCTTCGAATCGCGCATCGAACCGGCTGTGCCCTGGCAGATGATCGTTGCCTACCGCCGCTACACCGAACAGCTGGACAACATGCAAGGCATGCTCGACAGCGCCAGCCAGATCCCACCCTTGACCAACCTCAAGGACACCATGGCCGGCCAGCCTTCGACCCTGGTGCTGGTGATCGGTGAGTCCACCAACCGTCAGCGCATGAGCCTCTACGGCTATCCGCGCAACACCACGCCGGAGCTGGACAAGCTGCGCGACCAACTGGCGGTGTTCGACAACGTCATCACCCCGCGCCCCTATACCATCGAAGCCCTGCAACAGGTACTGACGTTCGCCGACGAGGAGAACCCCGATCTTTACCTCAAGACACCGTCGATCGTCAGCGTGATGAAACAAGCCGGGTACAAGACCTACTGGATTACCAACCAGCAGACCATGACCAAGCGCAACACCATGCTCACGACCTTTTCCGAACAGGCCGACGAACAGGTGTACCTGAACAACAACCGCAACCAGAACGCACGCCAATACGACGGCGACGTCCTTGCACCGTTCTCCAAGGCCCTGGCCGATCCGGCCGAGCGCAAGTTCATCGTGGTGCACCTGCTCGGTACCCACATGAGCTACCAGTACCGCTACCCGCCGACCTTCGACAAATTCACCGACCGCCAGGGTGTACCTGCCGGGATCAGTGACGATCAACTGCCCACCTACAACAGCTACGACAATGCGGTGCTGTACAACGATTTCGTGGTGTCTAGCCTGATCAAGGACTACGCCAAGACCGATCCCAACGGCTTCCTGCTATACCTGTCTGACCACGGTGAAGATGTATTCGACTCGGCTGGCCACGCCACCCTGGGACGTAACGAAGGCAAGCCGACGGCGCCGATGTACACCATTCCGTTCATGGCCTATGCCTCGCCGAAATGGCGCGAAACCCACGACTGGAAGTTTGCAGGCGACTTGCAACGCCCTTACAGCAGCTCGCAATTGATCCATACCTGGGCCGACCTCGCCGGGCTGAGTTTCAACGAACTGGACCGCAGCAAGAGCGTCGTGAGCGACAGCTTCACGTCGCGCCCGCTGATGATCGGCAACCCCTACATGCGCCCGCAAAAGGCCTTGATTGACTTCAGCCTGATCAAGCCAAAAAAGGTTAATCCGGCCGATGTGGTCCTTCAGTAAAAATAGGCTTTGCACCAGATAGATAACAATCATTCTCGTTTAAGCCTAAAGTTTCCCCGCTCCTTTCGTCTTTGAGCCAAGGCCTTCCCTTTCCGGGGTGGCCACAAAGACGACAAGGAGTCTTCCGCGATGTTCGCGCCTTTTACCCGTTCCATGACCCTCACACTCGGCCTGTGCGGCGCCGCGTTAAGCCCGGACCTGCTGGCTGAAACCGACCCCGAACATGCCCCGCTCGAACTTGGCGCGACCAACATCTCTGCCGAAGGCCTGGGTGCCACCACCGAACACACCGGCGCCTACACCACGGGCTCGATGAGTACCGCCACCCGCCTGAACCTGTCGGTCAAGGAAACCCCACAATCGATCTCGGTGATCACTCGCCAGCAGATGGATGACTTCAATCTCAATACATTGACCGACGTGCTGCGCCAGACCACCGGGATCAACGTCCAGCATAACGACTCCGACCGCGTGTCCTATTCCTCCCGCGGCTACGGCATCACCAACTTCCAGATTGACGGGATGCTCAATACCTTCGGCTACATGAAGTCCGACGCCGACACCATCATCTATGACCACATCGAGGTGGTACGCGGTGCCACGGGATTGACCACCGGCGCCGGCGACCCCTCGGCCACCATCAATATGGTGCGCAAGCGCCCGACTGCCCAATGGCAGGCGAAAACCGGCGTCAGCGCCGGCAGCCATGACAACTACTACAGCTACCTGGACGTGGGCGGCCCGCTGGCGTTGGACGGCAAGCTGCGCGGGCGCACAGTGCTGGCCTACCGAGACAGCCAATCGTTCCGCGACAACTATGGCCTGCAGCGGGCGGTCGGCTACGGCATTCTGGAAGGTGATCTTTCAGACGATACCGTGCTGGCCGTAGGTTTCGATTACCAGAACAAGCAGGTCCAAGGCACCTCATGGGGCACCGTGCCGTATTGGAACAGCCAGGGCGGCAAGGCCGGGCTGTCGCGCTCCACCAATATGGCGGCGCACTGGAGTTCCTGGCCGCTGACGGACAAGACCACCTTCGCGACCCTCGACCATAGGCTGGGCGGCGACTGGCACGTGAAGGCCGCCTACACCCATCGCCAGAGCGACACGGATGGCAAGGTGTACTACGGCGGCGCGGGCTTCCCCAACGATGATCGCAGCGGCATGACCGCCTGGGCGAGCCATATGCGCGGCACCTCCAGAATGGAAGCCGTCGACCTCAACCTCGCCGGCAGCTATGCGCTGCTGGGCCGCGAACATGCATTGATGATGGGCTATGGCGAGGCCACGCAGCGGGATGTCTCCCCCGTGATGCGCAGCAACATACCTGCCGGCTACTACACCATCGAAGACTGGAAATACATGGGCGGGATCGCCAAGTTCGGCGACACCGTCACCGACCTCAAGGGCGAACACAGCAGCAAGCAACAAAAGGCCGGCTACCTGGCCACGCGCCTGAGCCTTACCGAGCGCTTGCATGCGGTGCTGGGCAGCCGCTATGGCAGTTGGGAACTGAAAAGCGCGGCCCCACAATACGATGCCAACGACCAGCTTACTGCAGCCGGCAAAACCAGCCAGACCCACAATGATATGTGGACGCCCTACGCCGGCCTACTCTACGACCTGACGCCGGAGTACACCGTCTACGCGAGCTACACCGACATCTTCAAGCCACAAAGCCTCAAGGATGCCAGCAAGAAGTACCTGGAACCCGTGGTGGGCAGCAACTATGAGGTCGGCCTTAAAGGGAGCGTACTGGGCGAACGCTTGAACCTGGCGGCAGCGTACTTCTGGAGCACCCAGGACAACGTCGCAGAGCGGGACGACTCGGTAGCGCGGAACCCGACCACAGGCGAGGAGTACTACAAGTCCGGCGGCAAAGGTAACAAGGTCAACGGCTTCGAATTGGAAGCTGCCGGGGAAATCATGCCCGATTGGAACCTGACGGCCGGCTACACCTACACCCATTCGGTCAACGGCTCAGGCAAACGCAACAACACCGGGCAGCCGCTGAACCTGCTGAAGGTCTCCAGCGCCTACCGATTGCCGGGTGCGTGGCGCAACCTCACGGTCGGCGGCGCGGTGAACTGGCAGAGCGACATTTACGATTGGAGCGATCGACCCACAGTGGCTCTCGTCGGCAACACACGAGTGACCGAACGGGCGAAGATCACGCAACAGGCCTACACCGTGGTCAACCTGATGTCCCGCTATCAATTCGACGAGCATCTTTCGGCGTCGCTTAACATTAATAATCTATTTGATAAAAAATATTACGAACGCGTCGGCTTTTATAACGGCGTGTATTGGGGTGACCCACGGGCCGTCACGCTTGCGCTGGACTGGAGACTATAAACAGCGTCTGCAAAGTTAACGAAATCGTTAACTTTCGATCAGCGTCATGTTAACTCCCACTTAATAAGATATCGCCATAGTCGCTCCATGATTCTGATCAAGGAGCGACCGGATACCGATCATTCTTAATGGGAACACTGCGATGAAACTTGCTACCTTGATGCTTGCCAGCCTGATGACCCTGACCTCCGCTGCCGCGTTTGCAGAAGGCGGCTCGGAGCGTTCGAAGCAGTTCTACAAAGATTTCACCTTCACGCAGCAGACACTTCACGGCACGACTGAACAAACGGCGTCCGCCGACGGCAAGACACCGAAAACCAATACTGCCGAACAGGAACAACCCAAGAGTTAATTTAATCTTTGGCTAATCCGCACTACCCGGGGCCACTCCGCTCCGTTGGCAAACGGTTTATTGGGCGCCCTCTAAAGGCGCCCTTTTTTTTCGCCCGCTATTTATTAAAGCGGTTTGTTCCAGAACAACATGCGCCCATGGGCCGGATCAAACTTCGAGTCATCAAAACCAAACTTTCGATACGCCGACTGGGCGACGGCATTACCTTCCAGCACCTCCAGGGTGATCTTGCAGCAACCACGCTGGCGGGCAATTTCCTCGACCTTCAGCAGCATTTTCTGGCTCAGCCCCAAGCCGCGAAACTCATTCATCACCACCACGTCGTGAACGTTGACCAAAGGTCGGCTTGCAAAGGTGGAGAACCCCTCAAAGCAATTCACCAGACCGGCCGGCTCACCGCCGACAAACGCCAATACACTGAAGGCATGGGGGCGCTTGGCCAGCTCGGCCGGCAGTTGCTCCAGTAGATCGGCGGGCAGGCTGTGGCCGCCACCCATCGGGTCTTCTGCGTAATGGTTAAGCACGCGGCGAATGGCTTCGGCATGCACAGGATTGGTGTAGCTGGCTTGCAGCACCAGGATATCTGGGGTGTCCATTTCCGTCCTCGATCACGACTACAAGGGAATCTGCTCCCTTTTGAGGGGCACGATTGTAAGCGTGGAGTCAGCACCAGATGAAGGAGATTAACTACAAATGTGCGCCCGAAAGCACGAAGGCTTTGGCGCTAAAAAAGCACAAAGTGCCAATTCAGGGCTTTTTTCGTACAGGTCTCAGCCGAAGCGCTGCAGCTGCATTTCTTGCAACCGACTCAGGGTGCGACGGAAAGGAAACTCCAGGTAACCGTCGGTATACAGGCACTCCAGCGGCACCTGGGCTTCGATAAACAACGGCACCTTGCGGTCGTAGCACTCGTCCACCAAGGCAATGAACCGACGCACACTGTCGTCGTGCACCGACAACTGCGGCAGCTCTCGATCACCGGCTACCACACGCTCGGCCCCATCCTCGGTGCCACGGGCAATCCGGCCTGGACGCTGTTGCGCACTCAGATTCGGCACCTCCCCCAGCAGGATCACCTTGAAGCGATCGCACAGCAGCATGAAATCCATCGCCGCCAGGGGTTGTTCGCAGAGGTCGGCATAGCGGCACCAAAGCACGCTGTCACTGGCCTGCACGCAAACGATGGAACGATGGCCAACGGTGACCGGGCCACGACTTACCGCTTGCCCTTCGGCCAATTGTTCGAACACATTCGACAGCGCGTCGGGTCGGTTCACCCAATAGCGCTGCAGGCCAATACCGGGATGCAAGCGATGATCCTCACCACCGTCTACCGCCACCACTTGCATATGCCGCTCGATCGCCGCAATGCCCGGCAGGAAGCGCTCCCGATTGAAGCCATCGGCATACAGCTGGGCCGGCGGTTGATTGGAGGTGCAGACCATCACCACACCGTCCTCGAACATGACCTGGAACAGCCGGCCGAGGATGATCGCGTCACCGATGTCATTGACGAACAGCTCGTCGAAACACAACACCCGCACCTCCCGGCTCAATTCCCGCGCCAGGGCCTGCAACGGGTCATGGGTGCCGGTGAGCTGGAACAGACGCTGATGCACCCAGCCCATGAAGTGGTGAAAATGCTGACGCCGTGCGGGCACCCGCAGGCTTTGGTAGAACTGATCCATCAACCAGGTCTTGCCACGGCCCACTGGCCCCCACAGGTAAACGCCAGTCACGGGCGAATGGCCTTGATGCAAGGCCGCATGGCAGGCTTGCAGGGCGTCCACCGCCCGGCGCTGGGCGTCGTCGACGACGAAACCCTGTTGGGCGATGGCGTGTTGGTAGGCAGCGAGGGGCGAGTCGAAAGTCATGCCCGCGATTATGACCTACAGGGAGATGTCCAGTCGTGAAATCTTGCCCTGCGCGTTCAGGCGAAAGGTGTAGCGCAACTCCAGCGGGCTGCCGGGGAAATTACCGGAAACCGCGTTGCTGACCAGCACCTTGCCGGTGCGGTGCTGCACCTTGAGCACCTCGACACGCGGCTGGTAACGGCGCCCGGTGTCTTCCATCCAGCGCGCAATGGCGGCGGTGCCCACCTGGTGCTGGCCTTCATCGAACACATTGGCATCGTCGGCAAAACAGTGGGCAATGACCGAGGTGTCGCGGGCATTGGTCGCCGCGATATAAGCCGCGATGGCTGGGGCCAGTTCAGGCTGGGACATGGCAAAGCTCCTTCTTAGGTGGTTGTGGCACCATGCTAAGCCAGGGATGTGTCAGTTCTTGTCAGGAGTAAACGGCCCGGTTTCATTCTGCTCCATCAGCTTGCGCCAGGCCCGCAGCCAGTCGCTGCGCCGCCCCGGATAACGTTCACCGAGGGCCTTGGCACTCGCCACGCGGTCGGTGCGAAAGGTGCGATAGGCGCCGCGTAGCTCACACCAGGCCACGACCACCCGCACTTCATTGAGAAACCCCAGGGCCAGGGGCCAGATCAGGCGTTGGCTCTGGGTCTGGCTGGCATCGGCGTAGTCGATATGCAACTTGGCCTGATTGCGGATGGCCTCGCGGAACACATTGAGGGGCACGCGGTTTTCCGGGTAGCCGAACCCTGGCGGGCCGGGCAATAGCGTCGGGTTGCGCAAGGCTTCCTGGGCGGCAGGGTCAAGTACATCGGCAATCTTGGCCAGCGCATTGGCGGCGGCTCGACTCAACACCTCATCCCCGCGCTGATCGACATAACGCAAGCCCAGCACCACGGCTTCGGTTTCCTCGGCGTTGAGCATCAACGGCGGTAGAAACAGCCCGCTGCGCAGCACATACCCTACCCCGGCCTCGCCGAAAATCGGCGCGCCCAGGGCGGTCAGCTCGGCAATGTCGCGGTACAGCGTGCGCTCCGACACCTCCAACTGCGCCGCCAGCACGGCGGCGGTCACCGGGCGTTTCTTGCCCCGCAGGGCCTGCAACAAAGTGAGTAGACGAGTGGTACGCGACACGTTGATCCTGCCGAATAAGGAAAAGTGCCGAAGCTTAGCAGA
Organism: Pseudomonas sp. B14(2022); assembly: GCF_012030485.1. Classification (NCBI taxonomy): domain Bacteria; kingdom Pseudomonadati; phylum Pseudomonadota; class Gammaproteobacteria; order Pseudomonadales; family Pseudomonadaceae; genus Pseudomonas; species Pseudomonas sp. B14(2022). The sequence goes on along the minus strand of NZ_JAAUVM010000005.1, from coordinate 220,362 downwards.
GCCTTCTGCCAGGAAACGTCAGCAGCAAAAAAGCGCTCCTTGAACGAAGCTCCGAGGCAAAAAAAACGGCCTGAACAGGCCGTTTTTTTTTACCGAAGCGGTTTATTTAAGCAAGACTCTTGCTCACCACCTCGAACACATCGCTGGACAACTCACCCGACCCACGAATGCGCTCCAGCTCCGCCTTCATCAACGCCTGGCGCGCGCTGTCGTATTTACGCCAGCGGGTCAGCGGCGCCAACTGGCGCGAAGCGATCTGCGGGTTGAAAGCATTCAACTGGATCACCAGGTCCGCCAGGAAGCGGTAGCCAGAACCGTCGGCGGCGTGGAAGTTGATCAGGTTCTGCCCGGCAAACGCGCCGATCAGTGCACGCACTTTGTTCGGGTTCTTGAGAGTGAACGCCGGGTGCTCCATCAACGCCTTGACCCGCTCCAGCCCGCCGGGCAATGTGCTGCCGGCCTGCACGCTGAACCACTGGTCCATGACCAATGGGTTGTCCTTGAAGTTCTCGGCAAATACCGCCAGCGCCTGGGTCTTCTCCGCTTCGAACGGCGAGTTCACCAGCACCGCCAGCGCGGTCAGGCGCTCGGTCATGTTGTCGCTGGTGTCGAACTGCTCAAGCGTCGCCGCCAGCACTTCGGGCTTGCCGCTGAGCATCAGGTACGACAGCGCGATGTTCTGCAAGGCACGCCGGGCGAAGTGCTCGGCGGCGGCTACATAAGGCGTCTGCTTGGACAGCTCGCGATTGGCCTGGTAACGCAACCACAGCGGTTCATGCAGGTTGTCAGCCAGTTGCTTGCGCGCAAACTCACGCGCGGCGTGGATGGCATCCACATCCGCCACGTCACTGATTTCCGTCAGGTACGCTTCGCCCGGCAACGACAGCATTTCCGCAACCATGGCCTGGTCCAGGCTTTCGTCGCTCAACACACTGCGCAATGCCGTGATCAGGCGCTGGTCCATCTGCAACGCCTTGCCCTGCTGATGCTGACCGATCAGTTCCTGCAACACCTGCACCGACAGCTGCTGCCCCGCATCCCAGCGATTGAAGCCGTCGCTGTCATGCTGCATCAGGAACATCAGTTGGTCGCGGTTGTACGGGAAGCTCAGTTTCACCGGTGCCGAGAAACCACGCAGCAACGACGGCAATGGCTGTTCGGCGATGTCGACGAAGGTGAAGGTTTGCTCGGCTTCGGTCACCGAAATCACGCGGGACGTGCCGCCGGCTGTCGCTTCACCGACAAGGCGCAAGGCAATGCCCGCGCCCTTCCCGTCCAGCAGGCCCAGCTCGACCGGAATTACGAACGGCAGTTTTTCGACCTTGTCCGGGGTTTCCGGGCAGCTCTGGCGGAAGGTCAGGCTGTAGGTCTTGGCCGCAGCGTCGTAGGACTCGCTCACCGCCAGGCGTGGCGTACCGGCCTGGCTGTACCAGCGCTTGAACTGGCTGAGGTCGGCGCCGTTGGCGTCTTCCATGGCCTTGATGAAGTCGTCGCAGGTCACGGCCTGGCCGTCATGGCGTTCGAAGTACAGGTCGCTGCCTTTACGGAAGCCTTCGGCGCCGAGCAAGGTATGGATCATGCCGACCACTTCCGAGCCTTTTTCGTACACGGTCAAGGTGTAGAAGTTGGATATCTCGATAAAGCTGTCCGGGCGCACCGCATGGGCCATGGGGCCGGCGTCTTCGGCGAACTGGTGGGTACGCAGGTAAGCCACGTCCTGGATGCGCTTGACCGTGGCGGAGTTCATGTCGGCGGAGAAGCCCGAATCACGGAACACGGTGAAACCTTCTTTCAGCGACAGCTGGAACCAGTCGCGGCAGGTCACACGGTTGCCCGACCAATTGTGGAAGTATTCGTGGGCGACGATGGCCTCGACCCGTTGGTGCGCGGCGTCGGTGGCGGTTTCGGCCCGGGCCAGCACGGCGCTGGAGTTGAAGATATTGAGGCCCTTGTTCTCCATAGCGCCCATGTTGAAGTCGTTGACCGCGACGATCATGAAGATGTCGAGGTCGTACTCACGGCCGTAGGTTTCTTCGTCCCAGCGCATGGATTTTTTCAGGCTGGTCATGGCGTGCTGGCACTTGTCGATGTTTTCCGGCTCGACGTAGATGCGCAGCGCCACTTCACGGTTAGTCATGGTGGTGAAGCTGTCTTCGACACACCACAAATCACCGGCCACCAGTGCGAACAGGTAGGCGGGTTTCTTGAACGGGTCTTCCCAGGTTGCCCAGTGGCGGCCGTCTTCGCCAGGGCCGCTGGCAATCGGGTTGCCGTTGGAGAGCAGCACCGGGTAACGGTGTTGCTCGGCGATCACCGTGGTGGTGAAGGCACTCATCACGTCCGGGCGGTCGAGGTAATAGGTGATCTTGCGGAAACCTTCGGCCTCGCACTGGGTGCAGAACATACTGCCGGATTTGTACAAGCCTTCCAGGGCAGTGTTGCTTTCCGGGTGGATGCGCACGCTGGTATCGACCGTGAAGGTCTCGCGGGTCGGATGCAGGGTCAGGTGGCTGTCCGTCAGCTGGTAGTCAGCCTCGCTCAGTTCCTGGTCGCCGAGGTTGACCGTCAGCAACTCCAGCTGCTGGCCGTCGAGTACCAGCGGCGGCAGGCCGGCGCCACGCTCGGGGTTACGGCGCATTACCAGCTGCGCGTGGACCAGGCTGTGGTCCTCGAACAACTCGAAGGTCAGGTGCGTCTCTTCGATCAGGTAGTCCGGCGCCTGATAGTCCTTCAGGTAAATCATCTTCGGTTGTTCGGTGCGCATGGGTGGCATCCTTCTACTGATGCACGGCGAGCTGGTAGGCCGTGTACTTACGAATATTGATCACGCCGGTGTCGAAGATCAGGTATTGGCCCTTGATCCCCAGCAGCGTGCCTTCGGCAATCGGGTTCTTGTCCAGGTTGAAGCTGACGATCTTGGCCGGATACTGCTCCACCGGGTAGCGGATTTCCAACGGTTCGAGGTCGGTTACCGGTTGGATCGCCTGCAGGCCGAAGCGTTCCTGTAATTGCAGCAGGCCGTCGGCACAGGAGGCGAACAACTCGTCGCGCACCTGCTTGAGGTCCACCGCCGCCGCATCGCCCTTGAGCAACGCACGCCAATTGGTCTTGTCCGCCACTTGGCTGCGCAGCACATCCTCGACAAACCCGGATTGCTGGCGTGTAGCCACGCGCATGATCGGCAACGCCTGGCTGGCGCCCTGGTCCAGCCAACGCGTCGGCAATTGCGTGGCACGGGTAATGCCGACCTTGATCCCCGACGAATTGGCCAGGTACACCACGTGGTCGGTCATGCAGAATGTCTCGCCCCAGCCAGGATCGCGGCAGGTGCCGGCGTCGTAATGGCAACGCTCCGGGCTCATGATGCACAAGTCACACTGGGCCAGCTTGGTCATGCACGGGTAGCAGTAGCCCTGGCTGAAGCTGGTCTTGGTCTTGCGGCCGCAATGGCTGCAATGGATGGCACCGAGGTATTCCAGGCGTACATGGGTGCCGATCAGGGGGTTGACCGGCACTTCGGTATCGCCCAAACGAAACGCGTATTGAACGGTCGGCTCACCCAGTTGCGCCGACATTTTGCTGACTGCACCGCGACCAATTTCAATCAATGGATCGCATCCGACTTGAACAGGATGTTCGGCACGGTGGTCGACTTCGACTGGCATTCCTGCGGGCCCATGTAGCCGGTGCGCTGGTCTTCCGGCAGGTTCTGGATCTCCCAGGCGATCATGGCCTGCAGGGACAGTTCGCGCTGCTCGGCACTGAGCTTGCGGCCATCGGACCACTTGCCGATTTCCACGGCGAGCTTGAGGCTCTCGTAGATGTCCGGGGTGATGTTTTCGATCATTTCAGCAAAAGAGGACATAAGGCTCTTCCTTATCAAAGAGAGGATTTGCGACGGTTATACAAACCGCCCAGCAAACCGGTAAGGCAACCGATGGCCAGGCCGCCGACGTGGGCAGCGTTGGCAATTTCGCCGAAACCGATCATCGAGACCAGCCCTGACAGGCAGAGCACCAGCCACACCAGCATCATCACCAGCACCCCACGGGGCAAGCGATAGGCCGGGTTGGGCGAGAGTAGTTGAAAGATCCAGCAATGCCCGAGCAGGCCATACAGCACGCCGGACAAGCCACCGAACAGACCGGGGCCACCGTAGGCATATTGCGCGTAGTTGGAGACCAGGCTGAACAACAGGGTCAGGCCAAGCAGGTTGATGCTGCCCTGGCGCACTTCGATACGCCGGCCCAGCTCCCAGTACCACATGCCATTCATGGCCAGGTGCAGGATGCCGAAATGGATCAGCATCGGCGTGACCAGCCGCCACCACTGACCGGAGGCCAACATCTCGGCGAACGGCGTGAACTGGATGTACTCGCCCATCACCCGGAACGGCAGGAAGGTCAGCCAGCTCATGGCCTGCAGGTTTTCACCCAGCAAGGTCACGGCGCCGACAATGATGCTCGCCAGCAGCACCAGCGCCGTTACCGGGCTATGGCGCACTTGCTGGGCAAAGCCGGGACGCGTTACCGGCGCCTGCTCGGGAATATCCAGCGTCTGGTCCGGATCACCGGCGGGAAAGCGCTGGTACAGCACGCGCACGTCGTCGCTGATGGTCTCGGGCACCCACAACACCTGCTCGCCGGCTTCCTCGCTGACGCGATGGGGCACTTGCATGCGTTGCAGCAATTTCACGAAACCGCCCAGGTCGACGCTCAACGGCAAGCGCAATACGGGCACGGCACTCATACAATCACCTCGGGTCGCTCAACGTCGACCCATACGAATTTATGCGGATCCAGTCGGGTTTCCTGGTCCAGCCGATACGCCACCAGCTTGCCGTACAGCACCGCGCTGTAGTCCAGGCACGCCAGGTTCGGGCGGATCGGCGCCGGTTTGCCGCTGCGCCAGTAATGGCCGACGAACAGCAACGGTTCGTCGGCGCCGTAGCGCAGCAGGGAATTTTTTTCATGGGGCGACAAGGGCGTGCGCGCCACCGGCTCAGGCAAGGCGTCGGGCTGGAACACGATGTCGCCGTAGGTTTTCGGGTCGTCTTCCCAGAACTTGGTGCGGAAGAACGAGCGCGTCAGGCCATCGCCACCGGTCAGCGTCAGGCCGTCCGGCAGGCGCATATCGGTGCCGCGCAACAGGCGGTCGAAGGCGTTGCAGGCAAAACTGCCGGGCACGGCGGCGGCCTGCAGGAAGTGCTGGTCGATGCAGCCATCCGGGAACGTCGCGCGCAGTGGCTGGATAAAGCCGTCGTCCCAGCACGCATGCACCACGCGGAAACGCCCGGCATCGACAAACAGCGGCATGTCGTAGAACCAGCCGAGGAAGTCGTGCCAGTCGGCCGGGTGGTGCTCGAACTGGGTCAGGGTCTCGTGGATCAGCCGTTCATGCCGTGGGGTGTGCTCACGCACGAACTGCTTGCCACTGCCCGGCGGCGCCGGTGTGGCCCAGCCCAGGGCATTGAACTCGTGGTTACCCATGATGCACAGCGCCTGGCCGGCCTCAGCCATGTCGTGGACGATATGCAGCGCCTCGCGAATGCGAGGGCCACGGTCGATGATATCGCCCAGGAACACCGCCATGCGCGACGGGTGGCGCCAGGTGCCAGCCTGCTTGTGGTAGCCCAACTGCTCGAGCAAGTGCTCAAGGGTATGAGCGCAACCGTGCACGTCACCAATCAGGTCGTAGCTACGCGCGGGATCGAGCATCAGTCGCCTCCACCCCCCAAGCGGCTGCCCCAGCCCAACTTGGTGCGGCACACTTCGTAGTAGTTGTGATCCAGCGGGTGGATCAACCGCAACTTCTGTGCCTTCTTGCTCACGGTGATGGTGTCACCGGGGGCGCAGGTGAAATGGTTCTGCCCGTCACAGGAGACTTGCGGGTAGATCTGCATGTCTTTGGACACCACGATTTTCAGCTCACTGTTGCCATCGACCACAATTGGCCGACTGGACAACATATGGGGGTACATCGGCACGATCACAATGGCATCGAGCTTGGGATGCATGATCGGGCCACCGGCCGACAGCGCGTAGGCGGTGGAGCCGGTCGGGGTGGCGACGATCAGGCCGTCGGCCTTCTGGCTGCACACGAACTGGCCGTCGATATACAGCTCGAATTCGATCATCCGCGTGGATTTGCCCGGGTGCAGCACCACGTCATTGAGCGCATCGCCCTGGCCGATGGCTTCGCCGTGACGGCGCACTTCGGCCTGCAGCAGGAAGCGGTTTTCCACCAGGTAATGGCCGTCGAGCACCTTGGCCACTTCGACTTCCAGCTCGTCGGGGCGGATATCAGTGAGAAACCCCAGGCTGCCGCGGTTGATCCCCAGCACCGGCACGTTATGCCGCGCCAGGGCCCGGGCCGCGCCGAGCAGGCTGCCATCGCCGCCGACCACGATGACCATGTCGCAGACTTCGCCGAGCATCTTGCGCGAGGAGGTTTGCAGGCCGTGGCCGGGGAGGATTTCGGCGATGGTGTCTTCGAGGATCACATGCAGGTGGCGTTCCAGCAGGAATTTTTTCAGCCGGCGGACGGTGTCCAACACCTGGGTACTGCCCAGGCGACCGATAATGCCGATATTGCGAAAGTGCTCCATGGGGCTCCTGCGGGATTGGGAGTGTGGCAAAAAAGAAACGATTATGGGCGAAAGGCCGCCTCAGGCAAAATCCTTTGTCGCCGTGAAGCCTTGATGACAACGGTTCTCGCCCACCTGCGCAACGGTTAAAGGGCTATGCTCGGACCATGACTGTGTTCCCGGATTTGCACAACCTGCCCCGCCAGCTGCGCCACCCCGAGGTGCGTGACCTGGCGTGGGTGATGCTTGCCCCGCCGATGCTCGCGCAGACGCCGTGGCCACAGCGCCACCCGCTTGCGGGCAGCGACTGGGTGCAGGCGCCCGAGCGTCTTGAACACTGGCTACGTGCACTCGACCAGGACAGCCGCGCCTTGCAGCATTGGTTGAGCCTGTCGCGCACCCGGCGCCTGGGCCTGTACTACGAACGCCTGTGGCAGTTCGCCGTGCAGCACGCGCCGGGGGTGGAATTGCTCGCCGCCAACCTGCCGATCCGCCGTGCCGGGCACACCCTGGGCGAGCTGGACATGCTGCTGCGCGACCGCGATGGCGTGCACCATCTGGAACTGGCGATCAAGCTCTATCTCGGCCCGCAGGACGGCAACGGCCGGGACACCGCGCAGTGGCTGGGCCCGGGCTGCCATGACCGGCTGGACCGCAAACTGGCGCACCTGGCCCAGCATCAATTGCCGATTTCGGCGCGGGCGGAGAGCCGTGAGGTGTTGGCGGCCCTGGATATTCAGCAGTTTGACGCGCACCTGTGGCTCGGCGGGTATTTGCTCTATCCATGGCCGGGCCAGGCCGAATCGCCCCACGGTGCCCATCCGCAGCATTTGCGCGGGCGCTGGTTGCATCAACGTGATTGGCGGGATTTTGTCAGCGCCAGCGCGCCAGGTCGCTGGCAACCGTTGCCCCGGCATGCGTGGCTGGCGCCGGCGCACTACCCGGCGGATGAAGTGTGGAGTGAAGGACAGATGCAGGCCTGGCTGGCAGACCTTGATCCGATGGCACCCGCACAGTTGCTCGTGCGCATGGTGCAGAACGGCGAGGATTGGGAGGAAGCCGAGCGGTTGTTCCTGGTGGCGGATCTTTGGCCGAATGTGCCGGGGGCTGGCTGATAGAGTGTGTGGTGTATTGAGGGCCTCATCGGGGGCAAGCCCCCTCCCACACTGACCGCATTCCAAAGGGTGTACTCGATCAAATGTGGGAGGTGGGCTTGCCCCCGATGGCGACGGTACCGGCACTACAACTCATCGATATGCCGATAATCCAACTGCAACCCCGCCGCCAACGCCTGGGCCCGCCCCAGCCTGATCGGCCCGCGCTCGATATCCACCAGCAACCCCGCACACGCCAATAACGGCAACCCGTCGATGTCCTTGAGTCGCCCATCCGTAATCACCAGCACGCGCTGCTGCTCCGCCGGATAACGCTTGCGCCGCGCCACCAGCCAATGCGCCGCCTCGGTCAGCGCCGCCAGCAACGGCGTACCACCGCCTGCACCCAACTGATCCAGCCAGCCCGCCAGGCCTTTCGCTGCTTTCAACCCCTGTACCTGCCACTTCGGCGCCTGGCCGCTGGCGGTCAGCAACGCCATGCGTGCGCGTTGCCGGTAGGCGTCGTCAAACAGCTGGGCGAGCAATCCCTTCGCGTCGGTTAATGCACGATTCCGCCGGGTGGACGCCGACGCATCCACGATCACCAGCCACAACTCATGGGGCGAGCGGCTGCGCAGGTGGTAGCGCAGGTCTTCACGGGAGTGCGGCCGACCGCCGAGCAAGGTGCCCGGCCAGTTGATCGAACCCTGCTGCGCACTGCGTGCCTTGCCCTGCCTGCCGTTGTCCAGTCGCCCCGCCTTGGGGCGGGCATCCGCCCCCGCGTCAGCTCGGGGGCGAATGCCTAGGGCTTTTTTGGCCAGGTGGGCACGTCTCGGCGTGTGCCGGTGGGCAGGGCCGGCGCGGGCATGTCGCCCCATTGGCCTTGCCCGGGCGACGTATCCGAGGGTGTCGGCGACTGCCCTTGATTGGGTGGGCTGGCCGGTGGGGATTGCTCCTGGCGACGGTGGCGCAAGGCAAATTCCGCAACCGCTTCGATGTCTTCTTCGGCAATTTTATCCGCGCCCCGCCACGCCGCGTGGGCCCGGGCGCCGCGCAGCCAGACCAGGTCAGCACGCAAGCCGTCGACACCTGCGGCAAAGCAACGCTCGGTGATCTGCGCCAAGGCCTGATCATCCAGATCGATACTGTCCAGCCGCGCCCGCGCCTGGGTGCAACGCTCGCGCAACGCTGCCTGCTGTTCGGTCCACTGCGCGCAGAAAGCAGCGGGGTCGCTGTCGAAATCCAGGCGACGCCGGATGATCTGCCCGCGCTCGGACGGCACCGTCTGCCCGCTCAGCGCTACGTTGAAACCGAAACGGTCCAGCAGCTGCGGGCGCAACTCGCCCTCCTCCGGGTTCATCGTGCCGATCAGTACAAAGCGCGCCGAATGCCGATGGGAGATGCCGTCGCGTTCGATCAGGTTGGTGCCGCTGGCGGCGACGTCGAGCAACAGGTCCACCAGGTGATCAGGCAACAAGTTGACTTCATCCACATACAACACGCCGCCGTCCGCCTTGGCCAGCACGCCAGGGGAAAACTGCGCGCGGCCTTCGCCCAGCGCGGCGTCGAGGTCCAGGGTCCCGACCAGACGCTCTTCGGTGGCGCCCAGCGGCAAGGTGACAAATTGCCCGCTGGCCAGCAGATCCGCCAGGCCACGGGCCAGGGTTGATTTGGCCATGCCGCGTGGGCCTTCAATCAGCACGCCACCGATCTTCGGGTCGATGGCGGTCAGGCACAGCGCCAGTTTCAGGTCGTCGGCGCCGACCACGGCGGACAGCGGGAAATGGGGAATATTGGTCATCAGCTGTCTTCTTCTATATCCAGCAACAGGTTTTCCAACGCCTCGCGGTACGCCCCCGGTTCCTGCCACAAACCGCGCTGCTGGGCTTCGAGCATGCGCTCGGTCATATCACGCAGCGCTGCGGGGTTGTGCTGCTGCACAAAGGCCCGGGTGTCAGGGTCGAGCAGGTAGGCGTCGGCGAGCAATGCATATTGATGATCGTCAATCAGCTCAGTGGTGGCGTCGAAGGCGAACAGATTGTCCACGGTCGCGGCCATTTCGAACGCACCTTTATAGCCGTGGCGCTTCACCCCGTCGATCCACTTGGGGTTGGCGGCGCGAGAACGGATCACCCGGTTCAGCTCTTCCTTCAAGGTGCGAATCCTGGGCAGGTCCGGCTGGCTGTGGTCGCCATGGTAGCTGACGGCCTTGTCGCCGCTCAGGGTTTCCACGGCAGCGAGCATGCCGCCCTGGAACTGGTAGTAGTCGTTGGAGTCGAGCAGGTCGTGCTCGCGGTTATCCTGGTTCTGCAACACCGCCTGCACCTGGCTCAGGCGCTGGGCGAACTGCTCGCGAGCGGCGGTGCCTTCATCGGAACCGCCATAGGCGTAGCCGCCCCAGTTCAGGTAGACCTCGGCCAAGTCCTCGCGGCTTTGCCACAGACGCCCGTCAATGGCGCCCTGCACGCCCGCGCCATAGGCACCGGGCTTGGCCCCGAAGATACGCCAGCCGGCCTGTTTCGCCGCCACCTCGTCATCCAGGCCGGACGCCAGCAACGCCGCGCGCTCACTGCGCACCTTGGCGGCCAGTGGGTTCATGTTGTCCGGCTCATCCAGGGCCGCCACCGCTTGCACCGCCGCGTCGAACAGGCGGATCAGGTTGGCGAACGCATCGCGGAAAAACCCGGACACGCGCAGCGTGACGTCCACGCGCGGGCGGTCCAGCAGGCTGATCGGCAGGATTTCAAAGTCATCCACCCGTTGACTGCCCGTGGCCCACACCGGCCGTACGCCCATCAGCGCCATGGCCTGGGCGATGTCGTCGCCACCGGTGCGCATGGTGGCCGTGCCCCACACCGACAGGCCGAGCTGGCGCAGGTGGTCGCCGTGGTCCTGCAGGTGCCGCTCAAGCATCAGGTTGGCCGACTGGAAACCGATGCGCCATGCCGTGGTCGTGGGCAGGTTACGCACGTCCACGGTAAAGAAATTGCGCCCGGTAGGCAGCACATCCAGGCGCCCACGGCTCGGCGCGCCGCTTGGCCCAGCCGGCACAAAACGCCCGCCGAGGGCATCCAGCAAGCCGTGCATTTCCGCAGGGCCGCAGGCATCCAGGCGTGGCGCGACCACAATGCGCAGGCTTTCGATCACCGCCTTCACATCCTCCCAGCCGGGCTCTTCCAGCTGTTCCACCGGCCCTTCCAATGCCTGCTCGATCAGTCGCGCGGCGTACAGTTCCAGGCGCTCGCGGGTATCACCAGCGGTACGCCACAACTGCTTATCGATCGTCTGCAACACCGCCGGGCGTCGTCCGGTCCAGGGCTCAGCCAGGGCGCAGTCCAGCGGGTCGAAGCCCAACTCGAAGGCTTTGGCCAACACGCGCAGCAGGCTCGATTGCGGGCCACGGCCATCGCCACGCGGGATGCGCAGCAAAGCCAGCAGGGTGTCAATCCGCAAGCGACCCTGCGGGGACTCGCCAAAGATATGCAGGCCGTCACGGATCTGCGATTCCTTCAAGTCACACAGGTAGGTGTCCAGGCGCGGCAGCCAAATCGCAGCATCGGCGTCGCCATCCAGTTCAAGCTCCTGGTCGATACGGGTTTCGCGAACCAGTTGGAGGATGTCTTTTTGCAGTTCGCGGGCACGGCGCGGGTCGAGCAGTTGGGCTTCGTAGTATTCGTCCGCCAATAGCTCCAGATTACGCAACGGCCCGTAGGTTTCGGCGCGGGTCAGCGGCGGCATCAGGTGGTCGATGATCACCGCCTGGGTGCGCCGCTTGGCCTGGGCGCCCTCGCCCGGGTCGTTGACGATAAACGGGTAGATGTTCGGCAGCGGCCCCAGCAGCGCATCCGGCCAGCAGTTCTCCGAGAGCCCCACGCCCTTGCCCGGCAGCCATTCCAGGTTGCCGTGCTTGCCCACATGGATCACGCCATGGGCGCCGTAGGTGTGGCGCAACCAGAAGTAGAACGCCAGGTAGCCGTGGGGCGGCACCAGGTCCGGGTCGTGGTACACCGCGCTGGCATCCACCTGGTAACCCCGGGCCGGCTGGATGCCGATGAAGGTCAGGCCCAGGCGCAGGCCGGCGATCATCAGGCGGCCGTCGCGGAACATCGGATCGTTGTGCGGAGCGCCCCAACGCTCCAGCACCGCCTGGCGATTGGACTCAGGCAAGCGCTGGAACATCGCCTCGTAGTCGTCCAGGCCCAGGCTTTGATGGCAGGGGCGCAGGTCGAGGCTGTCGAGATCGTTGGTGACGCCGCCGAGCAGATCATGGATCAGCGCAGTGCCGCTTTCGGGCAATTGATCCGGCACCGGATAACCTTCGGCTTGCAGGGCGCGCAGGATATTCAGCGCGGCGGCCGGGGTGTCCAGGCCCACGCCATTGCCGATGCGACCGTCGCGGGTCGGGTAGTTGGCGAGGATCAGGGCAATGCGTTTATCCGCATTCGGCAGCCGTGCCAGTTCGACCCAACGGCGCGCCAATTCAGCGACGAAATCCATGCGCTCGGGCGCTGCGCGGTAGCACACCACGTCCGACTGGCTGCGCTCGCTGCGCCAGGCCAGATCCTTGAAGCTGATCGGCCGGCTGATAATCCGCCCGTCCAGCTCGGGCAAGGCAATGTGCATCGCCAGGTCGCGAGGGCCAAGGCCTTGCTCGCTGGCCTGCCAGCCCGGCTGGTTATCCTGGGCGCAAATCGCCTGGATCACCGGGATATTGCGACGAAACGGCCTCAGATGCGGGGCCTCAGGGCTGGATTGGGCAAAACCGGTGGTGTTCAGGATCACCGCCGCGCGAACCTCATCCAGCAGGTCCTCGACCACCGTCAGGCAGCCGGGCTCTTTCAAACTGGCCACCGCCATCGGCAACGGGTTAAGGCCTGCCGCCTGCAAGCGCTGGCAGAACACATCAATAAAACCGGTATTGGCCGCCTGCAGGTGCGAGCGGTAGAACAGCACCGCCGCCACGGGCCAATCCGCGTGCCAATCGGTCTGCCAGTCATTGAGACGAGGGTTGGCTTTATGCGGGTGATAAATCGCCGTGCGCGGCAGGGTTTGCGGCTCGGCCCAGGCATAGTCGCGTTCGAGGTAGCCGCTGGCCAGGCAGCGATAGAAGTCCAGGGCATTGCCCAAACCACCCTGACGAAGGAAGAGCCACAGGCGGTCGCGCTGTTCGGCACTCACCGTGCTCAGGCCGCTGAGTTCCGGGTCCGGGCGATCATCCCCCGGCACCAGGATCAGGGTGACGCCGCGCGCGGCCAGCTCCACAAGACGCTCGATGCCGTAGCGCCAGTAACCGATGCCGCCATGCAGCGAAATCAGGATGACCTTGGCGTGGCGCAGCACTTCGTCTACATACAGGTCGACCGAGGCATGGTTCTGCACCTGCATCGGGTTGGCCAGGCGCAGGCTGGGGTAATCCTCGGGCAACTGCTGGGCCGCTTCGGCCAGCAGCGCCAGGCTGGAATCGCCGCTGCACAGAATCACCAGTTCAGCTGGGGTTTGGCCAAGGTCGGCAATATTGTCGTCCGCGACGAAACCACCGGGCTGAGTCCTGAGCAGGTGCATGGGTTAAACGCTGAGGGCAGCGCGCAGCTGCGCTTCGAGGCCCGCCGCGTCCAGCTCCTGGCCGATCAGCACCAGCCGTGTGATGCGCGCTTCGTCGGCGCCCCAGGCACGGTCGAAGTGCTTGTCGAAACGCGTGCCCACGCCCTGGATCAGCAGGCGCATCGGTTTGTTCGGGATTGCGGCGAAGCCTTTGACGCGCAGGATGCCGTGTTGAACCACCAATTGGGTCAGGGCGTCGAGCAGCAGTGCCTCGTCGGCTTGGGGCAGGTCGATGGAGATGGAATCGAAGGCATCGTGATCATGATCGTCTTCACCATCGTGGTGATGATCGTGGTGGCTATGGCGACCGTCGATATGTTCTTCGGAACCCGCGCCGAGACCGATCAATACATCCAACGGCAGGCGACCGCTGCTGGCTTCGATGACCTTCACAGCCGGCGGCAGTTCTTCGGCGACTTCCAGGCGTACACGGGCCAGGTCTTCGGCGCTGATCAGGTCGGATTTGTTGAGGATCACCAGGTCGGCGCTGGCCAGTTGGTCGGCAAACAGCTCGTGCAGCGGCGATTCATGGTCCAGGTTCGGGTCAAGTTTGCGCTGGGCATCGACCTGGTCGGGGAACGCGGCAAAGGTGCCGGCAGCCACGGCCGGGCTGTCGACCACGGTGATGACCGCATCAACCGTGCAGGCGCTGCGGATTTCCGGCCACTGGAAGGCCTGTACCAACGGTTTTGGCAGGGCCAGGCCCGAGGTTTCGATAAGGATATGGTCGAGGTCGCCGCGACGAGCGACCAGTTCGCGCATCACCGGGAAGAACTCTTCCTGCACCGTGCAGCACAGGCAGCCGTTGGCCAGCTCGTACACGCGGCCGTTGGCCTCTTCTTCGGTGCAACCGATGGAGCACTGCTTGAGGATTTCACCGTCGATGCCCAGCTCGCCGAACTCGTTGACGATCACCGCAATGCGACGGCCCTGGGCGTTGTCGAGCATATGGCGCAGCAAGGTGGTTTTGCCCGAGCCGAGGAAGCCGGTAACGATGGTGACGGGGAGTTTGGCCAGTGTTTTCATCGGATGCCCTTTGGGGCGGGCATACGGGACGATAGGCCCTGCGGCGGCGCGCAGACGCGGATTTCGTCACCGGATCACCCCGCCCGGTTGAATTGGAAAATCGGTTACGAGGCAGGTCTCCTGGCTTGGGGCTTGCGGGTCTTGCGACCGGCGCCGACTGCGCCTTCCCGCCGTAATGGCAGTGGCGTGGCAGTCAGATAAACCCTTCACAGTTGCGGGGGCAGCCGCGGCTTGGACCGCGTTCCCTTCTTAGCTTCGACCTGGGCCGAAGAACCTCGAAGGTGCAAGGCTACGCAGTGCGCGGGGGATGGTCAATGTCGGCGACTTTCAAGTGACTATCCTCGAAGAGACGACCGAGATGGCTTACCCCCACGCTATACCTCGTGATTAGAAATCAGTAGCAGACCTTACGACTGACTCGATCCGCTCACGCCCTGCACTCGTCAAACGCTTCACACCAAATGTCTTGGCAATTTCCAAAGGCTGGTCACCCGCTGAAATCAAAGACGCCACTAACAGCAACTCTTCAGCAGCTATTTCTTCGACAGAACGGGCATCGTCAAGTGCGCCTGGTGTTCGATATAGATTCCAGTTCAACACATCGCTTTGCGAGTGCCAGACGAACTGCCCTTCCACCGGGTCGCTTTTCAAATGGTGATGCTGCTCGGTCAATTCGAGAACACGCTCCCGGATCAAGCGACCGGACCGTTGAAATCCATGCGCCCTTGCAATTCGCTGTACCAACAGTGAATCCAGAATCGGTGCTTCATGGATCAGCACATGGGAAATCAGGTCTTTCAGAACCGGATCATACGCCTCCGAGTAAAACGCATCCGCGCGAATCCTTTCACTCACACTAGTGAAGTCCGTGACTCGATATTCACCTTTGACAGCAGGATGGGCTGAAACCGAGGCTGCCCTGGCAACTTTGAGCTCCGGAGGCTCGTTTATCGCCAGGCTACTCACAGGAGCTGCAACGATATCTTCTGCCTGATCCTGGACGGATAGAGATGAATCACTACCGACGAGTGTCAAAGGTGGAATGAATACCTGCTGCTCTCCATAAACAACCACTTCAGGGGTAGCCCGGGATTCAACCAGCAGCGCTTCAAGAGCTGCGTGCAGACGATCAAGAGCTCCGGACTTGTCGATCCACCAATCTGTGGACCACAATCGCACCAGCTTCCAGCCCAAACCTTGCAGAATCGCGCTTCGCACCTTGTCACGGTCGCGCGCCGTCGCCGCACTGTGATAAGTCGCACCATCACATTCGACGCCAGCAAGGTAATCACCGGGGCGGTCTGGATGCACGATGCCCAAATCAAGACGGAAGCGGGATACGCCAATTTGCGGAACGACTTGCCAGCCTTTGCGTCTCAAACCTTGGGCGACAGCTTCTTCAAAGGGAGAGTCGTATCCACCCACCGAGCCCTGTATCGCTTCGGCTAACGCTCTCGGCCCACGCTGGGCAAACTCAATGAAGTGTTTTAGATCACGTACGGCTCTTGCATTGGTGCGATTCAAGTCGATCATCGAAGCATCAAAAGATGAAAAGACCAGCATTTCCCGGCGAGCGCGGGTTATTGCTACGTTCAATCGACGCCAGCCGCCCTCTTTATTCAGGGGACCGAAGTTCATCGACATGACCTGAGCACCGGGTTCCGTTGGCCCATACCCAATGCCGAGCATAATCAAATCGCGCTCATCGCCCTGTACGGTTTCCAGGTTTTTGACTACCACCGGTTCAGGTTGATCATCTTGAAAAAACGGCTCAATTTGCGGGAACTGTTGCCGCGCTTTATCCAGCAGGTCAGTAATCAGTCGTTGTTGATCGCTGTTAAGCGTGATGATGCCAATCGTATGACCCGCAGCGATAAAGGCCGGATCCATCAAGCGCTTAACCGTTTCGGCGACGATGGCCTCGGCCTCGGCCTGGTTATTACGGCCCTTGCCCTTCGCATACACGCCGTCAACACGTCGCCATTCGACCGTGCTCGCACGCGTTTGCGCGGCTGGGAACGTAATCAAGTTGCTGTCGTAATAACGATGATTGGAAAATGCGATCAAGCTCTCGTGACGGCTACGGTAGTGCCAACTGAGGCTGTGACTTGGGATACCTGCACCCAGACATTCGTCGAGGATGCTTTCCATATCTTCCGCAGTGTCGTCTTCAGAGGCGGATGCCGCACGATTGAAGAAGTTGGTCGGCGGCATTTGCCGAGGGTCGCCCGCAATCACCACTTGCTTGCCTCTGGCAATAGAGCCAATGGCATCCCAAGGTGCTATCTGCGATGCTTCATCGAAGATCACTAGGTCGAAAAGCTGGAGATCCGCAGGAAGGTATTGAGCAATCGACAACGGACTCATCAGCATGCATGGCGCGAGCTTAGGTAACGCATCGCCCATTTCCACAGCCAATTGACGCACCGGTTTGTGACGTCGAGACTTCTGCAACTCATGCTTCAAGACACCAAAACCACCTTGTTTGCCGATGTCATTTTTCGATGGAATCGAGCCACAAAGTTTCGCGCGAATGTAACGCACAGTAAGCCTAGATAAATCGTCATCCAAGCGCACAAACGCTTCAATATCGCTGGTGTGCTCAACAGGAACGAAGTTGCGCAACAATGGTTCTGCGTCAATCGCCCCAGTTGCAAACCAGCGCGCATAAGCTGTTTCGAACACACTCAGGGTGCCTCCCTCGGGCAATGCATTTGCCGCCAGAGCGTCGCTTAGGGGTTGCAGTCCCACTGCCAGCGCCTCGTCCCTGACTCGACACCAGTCGCACCAAGCCTTCAGCTTTGAGGATTGTCGAGTGACTGCACTGGACACATCAAACAGCGCTTCGATTGACAGCTTGGCCTCGTAGGGTCGATTACAAAGTTCGTAGAAACGTTGGGTTCCCTGATTAAAGTCCCCCAGTACATCCTTCAATACGTGCAACGCGGAAGAAATAAAACCACCTGCACCCAATAGCTCATTGGCTTTCACGACCAGCTTTTCAGTCGTCTCCCTCAGGGAAATCAGGTGCTCCGGCGATTGCGCACTTGCACTGATGATAGCCCTTAAGCGTTCGCCCAACTCACAGGCTGCGTTCATGGCCACACCATCACTAGCCAAACCGCTCCACCCAGGCACTGTACTCAATTCTGAGGACATTCCATCCAGAGCGGCGAGCAAGGTTTGCATTTCATTGAGCTTGGGCAGATCGGCTTCGACGTCCGGCAGCCCTACCGCGCCACCTGCGCCGGCCAGATTTTTGGCAACTTTTTTCTTACCCAGGGTTGCGAAGAACCAGAACTTTTCCTTGGCCCGACTCCATTCCTCCTTGAATACGGCAAGCTCGAGCGTGCGACATACACCCTCGCTGTACCGGACAGAGAGCGAACTTTCGATTGATCGATAATCAGCCAAAAGTTGCGATGCTTTTTTTGCCGAGCCGATCTTGGCACTGACATTCAGCGTGAAGACAAATGAGAGATCAATGCCATGGGCATCAATCAGCAAGGTGACAAACCGTACAAGCTGCTCGAAATCCTCAGTACTCTCGACAGCGAGCGGGAGGCTCGTTGCCTTGAGAAGGTTGGCACCGGCGACTTTGAGTCGTTCGATTTTATCTGGCATCTCTTGTGCGGCAGCGACAATCGCCTCTTGCCATCCATTCGACCAATCTGTAGGCGCCATCAGTGCAAAATCTTTCGACAGCTCACGCGCGGCCTGACTGTTCAAGTCGAGACGTCGCGCCAACTCTTTCATCATCAAGTAAGTGTGCGAGTCGTGAACCGTTCCGGACGGCCACGTCAATCGAGGCAACGACTCGTTCCAATCCCGTACTACCCGCCCGATGGCTAGGTGCACCGACAGACCGTTAGGTGAGCGTTGATGGAGCAACTCGACAACTTGATTGAGCCGGTTTCGCAGCTTATGCAGCTTGGCCGTTTCGTTAGCCCATTCATCCGCACTCAGCGCATCACGAACATCCCAGGCGCGTTCGAGCTGCTTAAGTACTTCAACCTTGGACGTCTTACTCGAGTGAAGCTCGAGGCAAAACTCGCCCAGCCCCTTTTCTTCAAGCCGTCTATACACCACATCAAGCGCGGCCATCTTTTCAGCAACAAACAACACCCTTCGTCCAAGCGCAAGGTTGTGCGCAATCATGTTGGCAATAGTTTGGGATTTACCTGTGCCTGGCGGCCCATCGAGTACAAAATCACAACCACTGGATGACGCAACCACAGCAGACAGTTGAGAGGAGTCCGCTGGTAGTGGGGTAAATAAATTCGCAGGGTTGACCTTTCGATCCAACTCGTGGGGTTGCGGAAACTCTCCAGAGGTCGCATAACTGTCACCGCCTAGGCTTCGCTCCAACAGGTGCTTGACCATCGGACTCTTCAGCAGCTGCTCTGAACGAGCTGCCAAATCTTGCCACATAAGGTACTTGGCGAATGAAAATGTCCCCAGTACGAGTTCTGTAGTGACCTCAAATCCCGGCACATCCCTGACAGCGCGTCTCACGATGTTCCAGATACCAGCCACATCAATACCGCTGTCATCCGTTGGTAGCTCACGATCCAAACCAGGGATAACCAGTTCGAAGTCATGTCGCAGTAACTCAAGCAAGGTCAAGTTGAAGCGCGGCTCATCTTCCAGCAACGTCATCGTCACGCCGGACAACGCACTTTTACGATCAAGTTTGACCGGCAGCAAAATCAACGGAGCTGAATAGCTCTTCTGGTCATCCGCGGATTTTTTCCATTTCAGAAAGCCCAAGGCGAGAAACAAGGTATTCGCGCCGCCCTCATCGAGATCACTTCGGGCCTTGCGATACAAGTCGATCATGGCGACTTCAAGCTTGGCTTTCTCAAGTGTAGCGAGCACCTCACCCCTGGCCAGAGCCGACCTCGCATACTCGTCGCACAGGTTTTCACGATTCTGCTGCTCATACAGCGCAGCATCTCTACCACCAGCAGCAAGGTCAGGCACCGAGACAATTCGAATGCGTTTACCGCTGGACAACTGATCTTCCAGTTCAGTTGGATCAGGACAAATTAGCCGCACACCCTTGGCGCTGTCCGGCAGATGCAGGAGCCGATTGCGGGTGGTCAAATCCAAGAGTTTGCGTTGCCATAACGTTAGCTTACCGGCGGGCGAATCCGAATCGGTAGACATCTCAACGTCAAATGGTGGCAGTGCCGGAGCGACCTCCAAGCCCTCAAGCACAGTCGCCGCCTCTTGGTCAGCATCCGGTTTGATGGCAGACACTGAAGTTGCGAGAGGTCGGATGCGCTGCATACGTGCGCGATGCAAATCAACAGCCATGATGAAATCTTCATCATTGATTTGTCGCTCACCAGCATTGATTGCCTGACTGAAGCTCGGAACCGGAAACTGAGTGGCTAGAGTGGTTTCAAATACCAGTGCTTCTTTCAAATCAATGCGTTTACGCACCGCAGCCGCTTCATCAGTAATTAACTGGGAGAATTCTTGCGGCTGAAGCCAGACACCCACGAACGCATGACCCTTGGTCAGAATCAGCAGCGCATTGAGGCCGGCCTGCTCCAGCGCTCCAGCGAACAGAAGCGCAGTGTCCAAGCACGTAGCTACGCGTCCGTCCAAGACAAGTCCCGGCGACCTAACCTTTTGTCCACGGGTTTCAAAGCTTGCAGGCGGTAGCGCATAACTCAGTCTCAGCCCGCAAACTGCCGACCAAATAGCGGAAGTCAGCTCCCATGTTCGAGCTCGGGACTTACGCTCGTATCCATCAATACCATCCGGTTTGCCAGCTCGACGCAGTACGTCCGATGCCGACTTGAGTATCCGATCAACTGCTGGGTCATTTGGCATCGCGAACGCAGGCAATAGCTCCGGCATGGCATTCACACCACCCCACTCATTTTTCGCGAGAAGCTCCACAGAAAAGGTCTGAATAGCCAGAACCTCGTCCTTGCAGCGAAGTCGCAGAACAAGCGTTGCAGCCAGGCTTTCAGCAAGATCAGCCAAATAGCCGGCATTCAATGTCAGATTGCGATCTGAAATATGCAGGGTTGAATCTTTGCCTAGACGATCAAGACGCCAAACCTTTCCTTCCAGGAAAGGCGGGTCAGCCACCAGCTCCAACTCAAGATCGTTGTAATCCGCCTCACCATCATTGTGTACCGTCAGTTCGCGTAGAACTGGGACAGCGTTTTGGTGGGACGCAAAGCCAATCTTGTTGGCGATCACTCCCTCGATCTTGATGGTCATGAACCACTTCTCCTTAGTAAACGGGGCAACGCGACATTGCAATACAGGCAAAAGGAATGGGCATACTCAACGACGTGCAGGCTTTTTGAAACTGCTTTTTTCATCAAACTCCGATAACACGACCAGGTAATTGTATTTTTCATATTCCACACTTCATAAGCGGCGCCTGGCCACCACATTTGACTCAAATCATTGCCCATGCTCTCCTACACATCTTGTTTCGGGTGCCCTTCACAGGGTGAAACGGGAAACCGGTGAGTCATAGCGTTATGACGAGTCCGGTGCTGCCCCCGCAACGGTAAGCGAGTGAAGCGTCAGATCCACTGTGCCTGTACGGCATGGGAAGGCGACGCTTTATAGACCCAGTGTCCCTCGTAAGCCCGGAGACCGGCCCGAATAACATCGAATAACAAACCCGCGGTGGGCGGGCGCTGTTAAAACCCTGCGTGCCTGGCTCGCGGGGTTTGCATGCGCTCGTTTCACCCTGACACCTGAAAGGGACGCGCCATGTCGATCATCAGCAGCACCTCGCACACCGCCAGCAGCTCCGCCACCCTCAGCCAACGCCTGACCACCGCCATCGGTGCGTCGATCCTCGGAGCGTGCCTGGTGTATTTCGCCGGCTTCTCGCATATCGAGGCGGTCCACAACGCGGCCCACGATACCCGCCACAGCGCCGCGTTCCCGTGCCACTGAGGCCTGCCGACATGATCAAGCGTATTGCGCAAACCGCAGGGTTCACCGGCTTGCTGGCCGCCCTGTTGCTGACCCTGTTGCAAAGCTTCTGGGTCGCGCCGCTGATTCTTCAGGCGGAAACCTTTGAAAAGGCCCCGGCCGCGACTGAAGTCGTGCATGAGCACGCCGCGGGCGCCGCCGCGCACACCCACAACGCCGAAGCCTGGGAACCGGAAGACGGCTGGCAGCGCGTGCTGTCGACCACCGGCGGCAACCTCGTGGTCGCTGTCGGCTTCGCCCTGATGCTCGCCGGCCTCTATACCCTGCGCGCCCCTACCCGTACGGCCCAAGGCTTGCTGTGGGGCCTGGCCGGTTACGCCACCTTTGTGCTGGCGCCCACTCTGGGCCTGCCACCGGAGCTGCCGGGCACTGCCGCCGCTGACCTGGCGCAACGGCAAATCTGGTGGATCGGCACCGCTGCCTCGACGGCGGCCGGTATTGCCCTGATCGTGTTTGGGCGCAACTGGCTGCTGAAAGTCTTGGGCGTGGCGATCCTGGTGGTGCCACATGTGATCGGCGCGCCGCAGCCGGAAACCCATTCCATGCTGGCGCCGGAAGCCCTCGAAGCGCAGTTCAAGATCGCTTCGCAGTTGACCAACGTGGCGTTCTGGCTGGCGCTCGGCCTGATCAGTGCCTGGCTGTTCCGCCGCAACCGCGACGACCAATACTCGGCATGACCCTGGTGGTCGGCCTGGGTTGCCAGCGGGGTTGTGATGTAGACACCCTGCTGGGCCTGTTTGACAGCGCCCTCGCCAATGGCGGGATTGAGCGCCAGCGTGTCACGGCACTGGCCAGCATCGACCGTAAACAGGACGAGCCTGGGTTGCTCGCCCTGGCCCGCTTGCTCAATCTGCCGTTGCAGTGCTTCAGCGCCGCGCAACTGGCGGCGTATGAAGACCGGCTGAGCCACAAATCCACCGTGGCGTTTGCCCATACCGGCTGTTATGGCATCGCCGAAAGCGCTGCCCTGGCCCTGGCCGAACAGCTCTGCGGCGGTCCTGCCCGCTTGTTGATCACTCGCCAGAAAACCGCCCAGGCCACCTTTGCATTGGCCTGCGCCGGCTAAAATCCCGATAATCGCCCTTCCCGATCATGAGCAATCTTCATGCTCGCCCGCTTTTGCACAGGAATTCTCCATGACCGTCTACTTCATCGGCGCCGGCCCCGGCGATCCGGAATTGATCACCGTCAAAGGCCAACGCCTGATCCGCAGTTGCCCGGTGATCATCTATGCCGGCTCGCTGGTGCCGGCGGCGGTGCTGGAAGGACATCAGGCGCAACAGGTGGTCAACAGCGCCGAACTGCACCTGGAACAGATCATCGAACTGATCAAGACTGCCCACGCCAACGGCCAGGATGTGGCCCGCGTGCACTCCGGCGACCCGAGCCTGTATGGCGCGATTGGCGAGCAGATCCGTTACTTGCGTGAGTTGGGCATCCCTTTCCAGATCATTCCCGGAGTAACGGCGGTGGCAGCCTGCGCCGCGTTGCTGGAAACGGAACTGACCCTGCCGGACATCGCCCAAAGCGTAATCCTGACCCGCTACGCCGATAAAACCAGCATGCCGGCCGGGGAAGACTTCGACAGCCTGGCCCGGCATGGCACGACCATGGCGATTCACCTGGGGGTCAATCATCTGGAGAAGATCGTCGCCGAACTGCTGCCACACTATGGCGCGGACTGCCCGATGGCGGTGGTACACCGGGCGACATGGCCGGATCAGGATTGGGTGGTCGGCACGCTCAGCGATATTGCCGACAAAGTCGCCGCCAAGGGCTTTCGGCGTACGGCGCTGATCGTGGTGGGCCGGGTGCTGGCCAGTGACAATTTCAGTGAGTCGTCACTGTATCGGGCCGGGCATGCGCACCTTTATCGACCTTGATTTTTTACTTCATAAAATCACACCAACACACTGATTTAACTTAAAAAATACAAAGAACAATGTGGGAGGGGGCTTGCCCCCGATGGCAATTTTTCAGCCTACTCCTGAGGCGACTGACACACCGCTATCGGGAGCAAGCTCCCTCCCACATTTGACCTTCCTTGTCAGGGAGATAGAGTCAACATTCGAATTTGATTTTTTAATTCACAAATCATCAACAACACGCTGATTTAACTGAATAAATGCAAAAAAATGTGGGAGGGAGCTTGCTCCCGATAGCGGTGTGTCAGCTTCCTCATGAGACGACTGAGGCACCGCTATCGGGAGCAAGCCCCTCCCACACTTGATCTTTATTGTTAGATAGATGGTGTAAGAGCTTGAATTAAAAGAATAAAAAAACGGCGCTCACGGGCGCCGTTTTTTGTTCGCAGTGAACGCCTTACTCAGTAGTAGGCGTTTTCTTTCTGCGTGTGGTCTGTCACGTCACGGACGCCCTTGAGCTCCGGAATGCGCTCCAGCAAAGTGCGCTCAATGCCTTCACGCAGGGTCACGTCCGCCTGGCCACAGCCTTGGCAGCCGCCGCCGAACTTCAATACGGCGATGCCGTCATCGACGACGTCGATCAAGCTGACCTGACCGCCGTGGCTGGCCAGCCCCGGGTTGATCTCGGTTTGCAGGTAGTAGTTGATGCGCTCGTTGACCGGGCTGTCGGCGTTGACGTTCGGCACCTTGGCGTTGGGCGCCTTGATGGTCAACTGGCCGCCCATACGGTCGGTGGCGTAGTCGACCACGGCATCGTCCAGGAAGGCTTCGCTGAAGTTGTCGATATACGCGGTGAAGCTTTTCAGCCCCAGGGCGGTGTCTTCAGGTTTCTCTTCACCGGGCTTGCAGTAGGCAATGCACGTCTCGGCGTACTGGGTGCCAGGCTGGGTGATAAAGACGCGGATGCCGATACCCGGGGTATTCTGCTTGGACAGCAGGTCAGCCAGGTAATCGTGGGCGGCGTCGGTAATGGTTATGGCAGTCATGGAAACTCCTCACAGGCTTGCCGGCAGTTTACGCCAAAATATTACGCAGGTACAAAGTCCTAGTAATTTTGTCGGAAAAGACTCTCGCCCCAGTCAGAGGTTTTCATAACGGTTCATATCCAGCACCCCCTCTTCCACTGGCGTGGTTTCGCGGATGTACTGGGACAAATCGTGGAAATACTGCCAGAACAACGGATGGCTGCGGCGTATACCCCAACGATCGACGATTTTTTCAAAGCGCTTGGCGTCCTTGGCCCGCTCCATTTCAGCCACGAACTCCGGCACTTCCTGCGCAGGAATATTGAACATGAAGTTCGGGTAGCTGCTGAGCACGCCCGGATAGAGGGTCAGCGTGTCGAGGCCTGGCTGATAACGGTAGGCCTCACCGAGCAGGAAGGCCACGTTACTGTGAGCGCGGTTGCGCAGCAGGCTGTAGACCACACGCCGGCCGCTGGCGGTTTCGATGCGCAGCATCGTGGCTTCGGGCAACTGGTCGATCACCTTGAGCCCCGCCGCCGGGCGCGAGGTCAGGCGGCTGAGCGCCTGCTCCGCATCCTGCAACGCCGGGTCGATACCATCACGCGAGCAGTACGCCCCGGCGCAACGGTTGATCGGGTCCGGGCTGGCGTTCAGGTAGCCGTAGCGGGTAAGCAATTGGTTGGCAAAGTCACGCTTCGGGTCTTTTTCATCCAGATGCAAGCCAGTGGGCTTATCGTCATCGATCGCCTCATAGTCCAGCCACAGCTTGATCTTGCCGCTGTTCTGGTACCAATCATCCATAAAGGCGTCGCGGCTATCGGCGGGCATCAGGCGCAGGAAGTTCTGCTCGGCGCCGTTGCGGATCAGGTCGAAGTACAGCCGGGTCTGGGCCTGGTGCGATACGTTGCCGAACACGTCGAAGTTGACCACCAACTGGTAATAGGTGCGCTCGAGCAATGGAAAGTCGAACAACCACATCGTCTGCGGGACTTCACCGATCAGGCCTTTATTGACCGAGGCACTGTCAAAGTGGCGGAAGATGCTTAACAGCGCGTTGTCGTTGCCGGCCCATAGCGTCGACCAAGTGGGCGCCGGCAGCTCGGCATAGCTGTCTCGCCGCAACGCTTCGTACTGGTTGCGCTTATCACGGTACTTGAGCCACAGGCTGAGCACGCTGCCCACGTCGTCATTCTGCCCTGGCATCGCCAGCAACGGCGTGGCCTGGCCGCGATAGCGAGCATCGGTGATGTACAGGTCGTGGTCGGGCGCCTGGAACAACGCCCAGAAATTGTCGCGGATCACATCCGTGGCAATTTGCCCGCGACACACCGGCCCGCGAATAAACGTGCGCACGAAGTACTCGGCGTTATCCAGCATGAACTGGTAGCGCGCCTGGGCGGGAATCGCCTCGAATGTCTCGAAAGGATTGGCACGACGGCCGGGGCCATAGCCCGGCAAGGCGCTGGCCTGCCAGTCACCGCTGTAGAACAAGGCTTTGATCCGCGCCATTTTTTCTGCGCTGAGGGGGTATGTGATGTGAGTCTTGTGGACGATCACCCCTTGTACGGGCCACAGGCGGTAGTACACGCGGGTGCCGGGATCGTCATTGGGACGACGGGTGTTGATCAGGTCAATCGGCTGGCCGCTGGGGGTACGCGAGCGCACCCACTGGAAGAAATGCCCCGGCTCACCGCCTTCGAAATAGAGGTGCGCAATAAACAAATGCTCGAACAGCCAACGGGCCACCAGGCTTTCCCGGGCGCCGGGGGCATTGAACAGGTTTTCCCATTGCAGCACCTGCGCGGCTTCCTGGGCACTGGGGGCCACACCTTGCTCGTCAATCGGTGCACCGGAGGCCAGCCAGCGTTGCAGCGTCTGGTATTGCTGGTCGCTCAAGCCAGTTACGGCCAGAGGCATGCCTTCATTGGGGTGAGCACCGGCGTAAGCGTCGAACTCTCCCGGCAACGGGCACATATTCTCGCGGTTAAGGCCCAGCACAATATCAGCGGGCAACTTGGCGTTGGGTTGTAACGGCGCGCCGCGATGACCGAGTTCGAGCATGCGCGCCATCAGCGCAGCTTGGCTGCCTTGGGCGTCGAGTACTGAGCTGAAGCCTTCGCGCTGCCAGGCAGCTTTGCCGAACGCGTCATAGAACAGGCGGGTCGGCTTGGTCGCCTGGCTACGTTCGCCATCGTAGACCGGCATCTTACTGGCGCCCCGCGTCGCGCCCTCGGCACTGCCTAGGTTCAATTGGCAGGCCGAGTCGTAGCACGCATGGCAAGCCACGCACTTCTCGGTGAAGATGGGTTGGATGTCGCGGGTATAAGAGATCGCCGAAGAGGGACCTTCCGCCAACGCGGTACTGGCTATCAAGGCCAGGACGGCGCTGACGATAAGACGAAGTGACATGTATCCGGTCCCGATTCAATACGTGCGATTTAAAGTGGCGGTGATTCTAGCGGGCCATGCCCTCCATCAACATGAACGATATTCATGCAAAACCTGTACATGCCGCAAATCCGCACAGGTTTGTTATGATCCACGCCCTCCGTAATGCCTGACCAGAGTAGTCCCATGTCCGATCGTAGCGCTCGTCTGCAAGCCCTTCACCACGCCCTCAAGGAACGCATCCTGATCCTCGACGGCGGCATGGGCACGATGATCCAGAGCTATAAACTGGAAGAACATGACTACCGCGGCAAGCGCTTCGCCGACTGGCCGAGCGACGTCAAGGGCAACAACGACCTGCTGGTGCTCACCCGCCCGGACGTGATCGGCGGGATCGAGAAGGCCTACCTGGACGCCGGTGCCGACATCCTCGAGACCAACACCTTCAACGCCACCCGTATCTCCATGGCCGACTACGGCATGGAAGAGCTGGCCTATGAACTGAACGTCGAAGGCGCACGCCTGGCACGCAAGATCGCCGATGCCAAGACCGCCGAGAACCCGGCCAAGCCGCGCTTCGTTGCCGGCGTCCTCGGACCGACCAGCCGCACCTGCTCGCTGTCGCCCGATGTGAACAACCCCGGCTACCGCAACGTCACCTTCGATGAACTGGTGGAGAACTACACCGAGGCCACCAAAGGCCTGATCGAGGGCGGCGCCGACCTGATCCTGATCGAGACCATCTTCGACACCCTCAACGCCAAGGCTGCGATCTTCGCCGTACAGGGTGTGTTCGAAGCGCTCGGTATCGAATTGCCGATCATGATCTCCGGCACCATCACCGACGCCTCCGGCCGTACCTTGTCGGGCCAGACCACTGAAGCCTTCTGGAACTCGGTCGCCCACGCCAAGCCGATTTCCGTGGGCCTGAACTGCGCCCTCGGCGCCAGCGAGCTGCGCCCTTACCTGGAAGAGCTGTCCAACAAAGCCAACACCCACGTGTCTGCGCACCCGAACGCCGGCTTGCCCAACGAGTTCGGCGAATACGACGAACTGCCGTCGGAAACCGCCAAGGTCATCGAAGAGTTCGCCCAGAGCGGCTTCCTCAATATCGTCGGCGGCTGCTGCGGCACCACTCCGGGCCATATTGAAGCCATCGCCAAGGCCGTGGCCGGCTACGCGCCGCGCCCGATCCCGGACATCCCCAAGGCTTGCCGCCTGTCGGGCCTGGAGCCGTTCACGATTGATCGCAGTTCGTTGTTCGTCAACGTCGGCGAGCGCACCAACATCACCGGTTCTGCGCGTTTCGCCCGCTTGATCCGGGAAGACAACTACACCGAAGCCCTGGAAGTCGCCCTGCAGCAGGTGGAAGCCGGCGCCCAGGTGATCGACATCAACATGGACGAGGGCATGCTCGATTCGAAGAAGGCCATGGTGACCTTCCTCAATCTGATTGCCGGCGAGCCGGACATCTCCCGCGTACCGATCATGATCGACTCCTCCAAGTGGGAAGTGATCGAAGCCGGCCTCAAGTGCATCCAGGGCAAGGGCATCGTCAACTCCATCAGCATGAAGGAAGGCGTCGAGCAGTTCATTCACCACGCCAAGCTGTGCAAGCGCTACGGCGCCGCCGTGGTGGTGATGGCCTTCGACGAAGCCGGCCAGGCCGACACCGAAGCGCGCAAGAAGGAAATCTGCAAACGTTCCTACGACATCCTGGTGAATGAAGTCGGCTTCCCGCCGGAAGACATCATCTTTGACCCGAACATCTTCGCGGTCGCCACCGGTATCGAGGAGCACAACAACTACGCCGTCGACTTCATCAACGCCTGCGCCTATATCCGCGACGAGCTGCCGTACGCGCTGACCTCCGGCGGGGTGTCCAACGTGTCGTTCTCGTTCCGCGGCAATAACCCGGTGCGTGAGGCGATCCACTCGGTGTTCCTGCTGTACGCGATCCGCAACGGCCTGACCATGGGTATCGTCAACGCCGGCCAGCTGGAGATCTACGACCAGATCCCGGCCGAGCTGCGCGATGCCGTGGAAGATGTAGTCCTCAACCGCACCCCGGAAGGCACCGACGCCCTCCTCGCCATCGCCGACAAGTACAAGGGCGACGGCAGCGTAAAAGAGGCCGAGACCGAAGAATGGCGCGGCTGGCCGGTCAACAAGCGCCTGGAACACGCGCTGGTCAAGGGCATCACCACCCATATCGTCGAAGACACCGAAGAATCGCGGCAGTCGTTCGCGCGTCCGATCGAAGTGATCGAAGGCCCGTTGATGTCCGGCATGAACATCGTCGGCGACCTGTTCGGCGCCGGCAAAATGTTCCTGCCCCAGGTGGTGAAATCCGCCCGCGTGATGAAGCAGGCCGTGGCCCACTTGATCCCGTTCATCGAGCTGGAAAAAGGCGACAAGCCGGAAGCCAAGGGCAAGATCCTGATGGCCACGGTGAAAGGCGACGTGCATGACATCGGCAAGAACATCGTCGGCGTGGTGCTCGGTTGCAACGGCTATGACATCGTCGACCTCGGCGTGATGGTGCCGGCCGAGAAGATCCTGCAGGTGGCCAAGGAGCAGAAGTGCGACATTATCGGGCTGTCCGGCCTGATCACGCCGTCCCTGGACGAGATGGTGCATGTGGCCCGCGAGATGCAACGCCAGGACTTCCACCTGCCACTGATGATCGGCGGCGCGACCACCTCCAAGGCGCACACGGCGGTGAAGATCGAGCCCAAGTACAGCAACGATGCAGTGATCTACGTCACCGACGCCTCCCGCGCGGTGGGCGTGGCCACGCAGCTGCTGTCCAAGGAACTGAAGGCCGGCTTCGTCGAGAAGACCCGCCTGGAATACATCGACGTGCGTGAGCGCACCTCCAACCGCAGCGCGCGCACCGAACGCCTGAGCTACCCGGCGGCCATCGCCAAGAAGCCGCAGTTCGACTGGAGCACCTACGCGCCGGTCAAGCCCACCTTCACCGGTTCCCGGGTACTGGACAATATCGACCTCAACGTCCTGGCCGAGTACATCGACTGGACACCGTTCTTTATCTCCTGGGACCTGGCCGGCAAGTTCCCGCGCATCCTTACCGATGAAGTGGTGGGTGAAGCCGCCACCGCGCTGTACGCCGACGCCCAGGAAATGCTCAGGAAGCTGATCGACGAAAAACTCATCAGCGCCCGTGCGGTGTTCGGTTTCTGGCCGACCAACCAGGTGCAGGACGATGACCTGGAAGTCTACGGTGAAGACGGCCAGCCGATTGCCAAACTGCATCACCTGCGCCAGCAGATCATCAAGACCGACGGCAAGCCGAACTTCTCCCTGGCCGACTTCGTGGCACCAAAAGACAGCGGCGTGACCGACTACATCGGTGGCTTCATCACCACCGCCGGCATCGGCGCCGAAGAAGTGGCCAAGGCTTACCAGGACGCGGGCGACGACTACAACTCGATCATGGTCAAGGCCCTGGCCGACCGCCTGGCCGAGGCCTGTGCCGAGTGGCTGCACCAGCAGGTGCGTAAGGAACACTGGGGCTACGCCAAGGACGAGCAACTGGATAATGAGGCGCTGATCAAGGAGCAATACAGCGGCATCCGCCCTGCCCCCGGTTACCCGGCGTGTCCGGATCACACCGAGAAAGCCCAGTTGTTCCAACTGCTCGACCCCGAGGCCCGCGAAATGCACGCTGGGCGCAGCGGAGTGTTCCTCACCGAGCATTACGCGATGTTCCCGGCGGCGGCGGTCAGCGGCTGGTACTTCGCCCACCCGCAGGCGCAGTACTTTGCGGTGGGCAAGGTCGACAAGGACCAGGTAACCAGCTACACCGCGCGCAAGGGCCAGGACCTGGCCGTGACCGAGCGCTGGCTGGCGCCGAACCTGGGTTACGACAACTAAGCCGGCCTGGATTGTCTATGCTGTCCGTCACACACCTTTTGTCGAGGGATGTATGGACGATCCAGTCAACAACAAACCGCCGACCTTCTGGCAGATGCTCCACAGCGTCATGGCCGCCGCCTTTGGCGTGCAGAGCGGCAAAAATCGCGCGCGGGACTTCACCCACGGCAAGCCCAGCCACTTCGTGATCCTGGGCATTCTGTTTACGGCGGTGTTTGCCTTGACCTTGTTTGGAATCGTCAAGTTGGTGCTGCACCTGGCCGGCGTCTAGCGCAGTAACAGGTGCAGGCTGAACGGGTAACGATAGGACGCCGGCTTACCCTGGGCGGACAGCGCGCGAAAATTCACCGACGGTGTCGGCCCCAACAAGCGCCGCGCCTGGCCGGCATCGATCAATTGGAACAAGGCCAACTGACGGTCGCGCCCGCCGTATGCGCCAATGTCCAGGCCCTTGGCATCATCATGAACCAATACCATGGCCCAGCCACCGACGGTGAAATGCCCGGCGACCAAGGATGATAAGCGTCCGTCCAATCGCGCCTGCAAGATCTCCGGCGAACTGTTGAGTGCGCTGAACAGCACATCCTTACCCGGCAACCGTCCACTGGCCTGCAACGCTTGCATGGCACCCAGTGCCATCTGATCGTTGGCCGACCACACCAGCGCCGTCTGCGGGTAGCGCTTGAACAGTTGCGTCGCTTGCTCGAAGGCGCGTTCGCGGCTCCACTCACCGTAGACCAACTGACGCAGGCGCACCTCGGGATGCTCGGCCAGCGCCCGCCGCATGCCTCGCTCACGCAGTTGCGCGACCGGCGTGGTCTTGACGCCGGAAAAGGCCAGCAGATCGAGGGATTGGCCGGGGCCAACCGGGCCGTGCTGGCTCAACAGGTCACGGAGCATCAGGTAACCAGCCTGTTCATCGTCAGCGACCAGGCTGCCGATCAAACGGATGCCACGGCGGGCTCCCAGCAATTGCTCCTGATCGGGGGTCAGCGCACTGTTCACGAGCAGCAGCTTGACGCCACTGCCCTCGGCCATGCGCAGGATCTGCGGCGCAACGTACTGCTCATTCACCAGTATCAGGTAATCAGGCCGCTGGCTGCCTTGCAGCACCTCACGCGCCTGGAGCAGCGTGTTGTCGGTACTACGCTCGCCATAACGCACACGCAAATCCAGGCCGAGGTCCTTGGCGGCGGCCTGCATGAATTGCGTGTAGCTGACCCAGAAGGTTTCCGTCGACATGCCCGGATTGAGAAACACCACCGACGTTGCATGAGCCATCACCCCATACGTCGATCCCAGCAACCAGAAATACGTAATCAACACCTTCAACATGGATGCTTGAGCCTCGAAAATAGGCCGCCATGATAGTGGCAATGCCTGAACCAATCGAGGCTCAATCAACGTCCTTTATTGGTGGCTGACCCAGAATACGGCCGTTCCCACCACCAGAATGATCAAGAACAGAATGGCCCAGGCATCGACGGTACTGTCAGGTTTACGGGCTTTTGTCGGATTGCTCATTGCATCGCCTCTTGTCGGTTTTATAGGTGATTGCACTCAAACACGCTCACAGTAAAGTTCACGATTGCCCGCATGACAAATGTGGGTATCACGATAACCCTTCTCATTAGTCATTTTGGTTATGTGCATATACTCAAACATCACTTTTGCGCATAAACGCAAACTGGTATCGTGCGCCGGCTCCGTTGGGAGTGCGCGGCCGTGCGCGCAGATTTGCCGAGAACAGGACCTATATGTACGTATACGACGAATACGATCAGCGCATCATCGAGGACCGCGTCAAGCAGTTCCGTGATCAGACCCGACGCTACCTAGCAGGTGAACTGAGCGAAGAAGAGTTCCGCCCTCTGCGCCTGCAAAATGGCCTTTATGTTCAGCGCTTTGCGCCGATGCTGCGGGTGGCCGTGCCTTATGGACAACTGACTTCGCGCCAGACCCGCATGATGGCCAAGATTGCCCGCGACTTCGACAAAGGCTATGCCCACATCAGTACCCGCCAGAACGTGCAGTTCAACTGGCCAGCCCTGGAAGATGTGCCGGATATCCTGGCTGAACTGGCCACCGTGCAGATGCACGCCATTCAGACCAGCGGTAACTGCCTGCGCAACGTGACCACCGACCAATTCGCCGGAGTTGCCGCCGACGAGCTGATCGACCCACGCCCGTGGTGTGAAATCGTCCGTCAATGGACCACCTTCCACCCCGAGTTCGCCTACCTGCCCCGCAAGTTCAAGATCGCCATCAATGGCTCGAGCTCGGACCGTGCAGCCATCGAAGTACACGATATCGGCCTGGAGCCGGTGTACAACGCGGCCGGCGAGCTGGGTTTCCGTGTCCTGGTGGGTGGCGGCCTGGGCCGTACCCCGGTGGTCGGTGCTTTTATCAACGAGTTCCTGCCATGGCAGGACCTGCTGAGCTACCTCGACGCCATCCTGCGGGTCTACAACCGCTACGGCCGTCGTGACAACAAGTACAAGGCGCGGATCAAGATCCTCGTCAAGGCGCTGACCCCTGAGGTGTTCGCCCAGAAAGTCGATGCCGAGATGGAGCACCTGCGCGGCGGCCAGACCACCCTGACCGAAGCCGAAGTGCACCGTGTGGCCAAGCACTTCGTCGACCCTGAGTACAAGGCCCTGAGCAATCAGGACGCCGAGCTCGCAGCGCTCGACCAGCAGCACCCAGGCTTTGCCCGCTGGCGCACCCGCAACACCCTGGCGCACAAAAAGCCGGGCTATGTGGCGGTGACCCTGTCGCTGAAACCGACCGGTGTTGCACCGGGCGACATCACCGACAAGCAGCTGGACGCCGTCGCCGACCTGGCCGAGCGCTACAGCTTTGGCCAGCTGCGCACCTCCCACGAGCAGAACATCATTCTCGCGGACGTTGAGCAGGGCCAACTGTTCACCCTGTGGGGCGAGCTGCGCGAAGGCGGTTTCGCCACGCCGAACATCGGCCTGCTGACCGACATCATCTGCTGCCCGGGCGGCGACTTCTGCTCCCTGGCCAACGCCAAGTCGATCCCGATTGCCGAATCGATCCAGCGCCGTTTCGACGACCTGGACTACCTGTTCGACATCGGCGAGCTGGACCTGAACATCTCCGGTTGCATGAACGCCTGTGGTCACCACCACGTCGGCCACATCGGCATCCTGGGCGTGGACAAGAAAGGCGAAGAATTCTACCAAGTGTCCCTGGGTGGCAGCGCCAGCCGCGATGCGAGCCTGGGCAAGATCCTTGGCCCATCCTTCGCCCAGGAAGCCATGCCCGAGGTGATCGGCAAGCTGATCGACGTGTACATCGAACAGCGCACCGAAGATGAGCGTTTCATCGACACCTACCAGCGCATCGGCATTGACCTGTTCAAGGAGCGCGTCTATGCAGCGAATCATTAAGAACAACGAAGTCCTCGACGAAACCTGGCACCTGCTGCCCAAGGACGCGAGCTTCGACGGCATTTCCAACTGCGACGACCTGATCGTGCCGCTGGCGCTGTGGCGCGAACATGGCCACGCCCTCAAGGCTCGCGACGGCGGCCTGGGTGTTTGGCTGGACGCCGATGAAGAAGCCGAGGAGATCGGCGCAGACGTGGAACACTTCCAGGTCATCGCCCTGAACTTCCCGGCCTTCACCGACGGTCGCAACTACTCCAACGCACGGTTGCTGCGTGACCGCTATGGTTACAAAGGCGAGCTGCGGGCGATTGGCGACGTGTTGCGCGACCAACTGTTCTACCTGCGCCGTTGCGGGTTCGATGCCTTCGCCTTGCGCGCCGACAAAGACCCGTACGAAGCGCTGGAAAGCCTCAAGGACTTCTCGGTGACGTACCAGGCTGCAACGGACGAACCGCTGCCGCTGTTCCGTCGTCGCTGAGCATCAAATGTGGGAGGGGGGGGGGTTGCTCCCGTGACGGCTCTGGAGCTGACAACGCTGTAACTGATGCCCCGCGCTAAATGTGGGAGGGGCGGTGCGACGATTCGACTTGCTCCCGATGGCGGCCTCTGGGCCGCCCATGTGCTTGGGTTGGAATGAGTACATATCCATTGCTGCGGTAACGGCTACTTATGGTTTCGCTCTTACAGCGAATCACTTTTGGAGAGGCCCAAAAGTAAGCCAATGTATGGTCAGCCCACCCCCTGGCCGCCTGAGATCAAGATCTAAAGCAAGATCAAGGGCGGCTCGCTTCGCATCGTGGTTAGCGTTGGCTGCTACGTTGTGTCGATACCTATACTCATCGAAGCTTGTTCAGGCACCGATCTTAATCGACGCCAGCACCTGCTTCTGCCCCATGGAGCACGGCACGCCTTCCGGCTGCGCCCGGACCGCGTCGATCACGCCCAGCAACTGCGCCTTGCTATGAGCCAACTGCGCCTGCATCGCCTCGATCTGCGTCACCTTGCGCTCCAGCGCCTCGATCAACTCCTCGCGCTTGTGCTCCCCCGGCGCGGGCATTAGCGCCTTGAGTTCCTGCAAGGTAAACCCGGCCTGCTGTGCGCTCTGGATCAGTTGCAGCGTTTGCAGGGCATCGGGCGCATAGCGTCGATACCCGTTGGCCTGGCGCCCCACCTGGCTGATCAACCCTTCGGACTCATAGAAGCGGATACGCGACGCCGCCAACCCACTCTGCTTTGCCAGCTCACCAATATTCATCAAAACGCCCGCTTGACATTAAAGTTAACTTTAAGCTTAGCCTGAGGCCTCCCAAGCTCCGGAGTCAACTCATGTCACCCTTCGACCCCTTGCAACTGCCCAATGGCCAGGTCCTCGCCAATCGCATCGCCAAGGCAGCGATGGAAGAGAATATGGCGGACGCCGATCAAGCGCCTTCCCGTGAATTGAAGCAGCTGTACACCGCCTGGGCCAACGGCGAGCCCGGCCTGCTGTTGACTGGCAATGTGATGATCGACCGCCGTGCCATGACCGGTCCCGGCGGCGTTGCCCTCGAAGACGAACAGCATCTGGACAGCTTTCGCGAATGGGCCGATGTGGCCCGCGACAAGGGTGTGCACTTTTGGGTACAGCTCAGTCATCCGGGACGCCAGACCATGGCCAACCTCGGCCAGCAAGCCCTGGCGCCCTCCGCGATTGCACTGGACCTCGGCAGCTTTTCGAAGATGTTTGCCAAGCCCAGGGCCATGACCGAGGACGACATTCAAGACGTGATCAAACGCTTCGCCACCAGCGCACGCCTGGCCGAGAAAGCCGGGTTCACCGGGGTGCAGATCCACGGCGCGCACGGTTACCTGCTCAGCCAGTTTCTCTCGCCGTTGAGCAACCACCGAACTGACCGCTGGGGGGGCTCGCTGGAGAACCGTGCGCGCCTGCTGCTGGAGGTGATCCACGCGGTTCGCGCCAGCGTCAGCCCGTCCTTTTGCGTCGCGGTAAAGCTCAACTCAGCGGATTTCCAGCGCGGCGGATTCGCAGAGGCCGATGCGCGTGCAGTGGTGGAGATGCTCAACCCCTTGCCCATCGACCTGCTGGAATTGTCCGGAGGCAGCTACGAAGCACCGGCCATGCAAGGCGATGCGCGGGACGGTCGCACCTTGGCCCGTGAAGCGTACTTCCTGGAGTTTGCCAAGGAACTGGCGACTATCGCCCGGATGCCGTTGATGGTCACCGGCGGCATTCGCCGCCTGCCCATCGTGCAGCAGGTGCTGGACAGCGGTATTGCCATGGCCGGCATTGCTACCGCCCTGACGCTGGAACCGCAACTGATCAAACACTGGCACGAGGGGCGCGACCTCAACCCGCAACTCAAACCGATCAGTTGGCAGCGCAAACCCTTGGCCGCCCTCGCCACCCTGGCCGTAGTGCGTGACCAGATGCGCCGCCTGAGCCGCGGCCGCTTGCCCAATGCCAAGGTCGCGCCGTGGCTGGCATTGGTGCGCGACCAATGGTTTATCGCCCGGCGCACCCGGCAATACCGCGCGGCCATGACGCAATCTTCACATTAAAGGCGGAGCATTCGCCGTGATCGAACTGTCCCCTATTGATCAGCCGCTTTTAACCTCACTGACGATTGGAGTTCTTCATGGCGAAAATCAACCTGGCCCAGCAATTGGCGACCACCCTTGAACAGGCGGGCATCAAGCGTATCTGGGGCCTGACCGGCGACAGCCTCAACGGCCTCACCGATGCCCTGCGCACCATGGACAGCATCGAGTGGATGCACGTGCGCCACGAAGAAGTCGCCGCATTCGCTGCCGGTGCCGAAGCGGCGGCCACGGGTGAACTGACCGTATGCGCCGGCAGTTGCGGACCGGGCAACCTGCACTTGATCAATGGCCTGTTCGACTGCCATCGCAACCACGTACCAGTGCTGGCGATTGCTGCGCAAATCCCCTCCTCCGAGATCGGCCTGAACTACTTCCAGGAGACCCATCCCCAGGAACTGTTCAAAGAATGCAGCCACTTTATCGAGCTGGTCACCAACCCCGAGCAGATGCCCCACGTGCTGCACCGTGCCATGCGTTCGGCGATCCTCAATCGCGGCGTGGCGGTGGTGGTGATTCCGGGGGACGTGTCGTTGCTGGAGGTGGAAGACAAGCTCAAGCCCTGGCCGGCCCTGCACGCACCGCGCACCCTGCCGGCGGAACAGGACCTGCTGCGCCTGACCGAGATCCTTGAAAGCAGCGAGAAAGTCACCCTGCTCTGCGGCAGTGGCTGCGCCGGTGCCCACGATCAAGTGGTGGCCCTGGCCGACACGCTGGGGGCGCCGGTGGTGCACGCCCTGCGCGGCAAGGAGCATGTGGAGTGGGATAACCCGTTCGACGTGGGCATGACCGGCCTGATCGGCTTCAGCTCCGGTTACCACGCCATGCTCGACTGCGACACGCTGATCATGCTCGGCACTGACTTTCCGTACCGCCAGTTCTACCCCACCGACGCAAAAATCATCCAGGTCGATCGCAACCCGCAGGCCCTGGGGC
This sequence comes from Pseudomonas sp. B14(2022), assembly GCF_012030485.1. Classification (NCBI taxonomy): domain Bacteria; kingdom Pseudomonadati; phylum Pseudomonadota; class Gammaproteobacteria; order Pseudomonadales; family Pseudomonadaceae; genus Pseudomonas; species Pseudomonas sp. B14(2022). Next base: position 182,952 of record NZ_JAAUVM010000005.1, on the reverse strand, counting down.
GGCGCGCCACGCTGGACCTGGGAATCGCTGCCGATGTGAGCGAGACCCTCGGCGCGCTGCTGCCGCGCCTGACCCGCAAGACCGACCGCAGCTTCCTCGATACCTCGCTTAAGCACTACGAAAAAGCCCGCCAGGGCCTGGACGACCTGGCGCAACCGTCAAAGGCCAACCGGCCGATCCACCCGCAATACGTGGCGCGTCTGCTCAGCGAACTGGCGGACGACAATGCAATCTTCACCGCCGACGTGGGCTCGCCGACCGTGTGGGCCGCGCGCTACCTGAAAATGAATGGCAAGCGTCGCCTGATCGGCTCGTTCAACCACGGCTCCATGGCCAATGCCATGCCCCAGGCGATTGGCGCGCAGGCGGCCTTCCCTGGGCGCCAGGTGATCTCGATGTCCGGTGACGGCGGCTTTGCCATGCTGATGGGGGATTTCATTTCACTGGCGCAGCTGAAATTGCCCGTGAAAGTGATCGTGTTCGATAACTCGTCGCTGGGCTTTGTCGCCATGGAAATGAAGGCTGCGGGTTATCTGGATGCCGGCACCGAGCTGAAAAACCCGGACTTCGCCGCCATGTCCAACGCCATGGGCATCCTCGGCATTCGCGTGGAGCAATCCGAAGACCTGGAACCGGCCCTGCTCCGCGCCCTGGCCCATGATGGCCCGGTGCTGGTAGATGTGGTGACGGCCACCCAGGAACTGGTGATGCCGCCGAGCATCAAGCTGGAACAGGCCAAGGGCTTCAGCCTGTACATGCTTAAGGCGGTGATGAGTGGGCGCGGCGATGAGGTGATCGAGTTGGCGCGGACTAACTGGTTGCGCTGATCCAATACTGTGGGAGGGGCTTGTCCCCCGATTATGGTGTGTCAGCCAATGAATCCGGTGGCTGACAAAGAGCAATCGGGGGCTAGCCCCCTCCCACATTGGATAATGGGTGCCGATTCAAGCGCTCTGTTTTTCTACCCATTTGCCGTAGGCATCAATAAATGCCTGTAGGAAAGGCCTGGTCTTTTCCGACACCTTGCCGGACTCGTCAAACACGCTGCCCGCACCGCCCAGGTAGGCTTCCGGCTGCTGCATGCACGGCACATCGAGGAACACCAGGGACTGACGCAGATGGTGGTTGGCACCAAAACCGCCAACGGCGCCCGGCGATACGCTGATGATCGCCCCCGGCTTGCCGCTCCAGGCGCTTTGGCCATAAGGGCGGGAGCCTACATCAATCGCATTCTTCAACGGTGCGGGTACGGAGCGGTTGTACTCCGGTGTCACAAACAACACCGCGTCGGATGAACGTACTTGCTGACGGAAAGTACTGTAGGCTGCGGGCGGTGATGCCCCGTCGATGTCCTCGTTGTAGAGCGGCAAATCGCCAATTTCCACAATGTTCAACTTCAGGTTGGCGGGGGCCAGTTCGGCCAGTGCCAGGGCGACCTTGCGGTTGATCGAGTCTTTTCTCAAGCTGCCAACCAGAACGGCAATTGTGTAGACCTTGCTCATTGGGGTTTCCCGACGTGTGACTAAAGGAGCTTGTAGTTATAGAGGCTTCGCGGCGGGTGCACCAGAAGGTTTTGATAATCCTCCAGACGTTTGTCGCGCCAGTCGATGCGTAGGAACCGTCTGAAAACATCAGCGAATAGTATTTTTTTTCAATAGGTAAACTCCCTCTCTTTATGACGGTCTACACAACCGCATATCGAGTGTTTATCTCCAGAGGTTCTAAACAGATGGCAGCAGTATTAGTCGGACAGTTTCATGCCAGAGACGCAGAAGGACGCGTGTATTCGGTGCATGAGTTCCAGGAATCCAACCCGGCGCAAGGCGACCTGGCTGGCTCGGCACCCACCACCACCTACAAGCTGGCCATTGGCGACCGTGTAGAAAAACTGGAAGGCGATGAGTTCAAACTGATCCAGTCGGGGACCATTATCGTCCGCGAATCGCAAACCGTCCTCGCCTCATAAGATTGATCGCCCAGGCGTGCCTGCTCAGTCCTGGCCATTGACGGCATTGACTGGGTCGGGCGATCACGGGCTGCGAATCTCCGTCAATTCAGGTCCCTGCCCGCCGTCCACCTGCTTGAGCGTCACCATCAACCTGCCCCGCTCGCCTTCCACCTCGTACATCAAGCGTTTATAACCCGGTGCATTGTAGCCAGGGTACGCCACCACCTGCTTGACCAGCGTCATACCCAGCACCGTGCCGATGTGCTCGACTACCTGTTCCTGGGAAAGGATGAACGCTTCGAGTTCGAGGTTTTCCGGGGTTGATTCATCGTGATTGCTGAAGAGATAAGCAGCCACGCAGCCTACGGTCACCAGGACCAGCAGTTGCTTGACCGTTACCCCGAGAAATGTCGAGGGTAGAGGCATATGAGACCAGACCTGTTTTTGTTGTATGTGCCGGTAACCGGCATTGGTCGTTGATGATCAGACGAGCCATTCTAGTGAGGTCCTGGCTGAACGCCAGCGACATACACGACCCACACCGTCTTTTTTGCGCACGATGGCCTGCGCCATTGAATCCCCTCCGCGCTGCACATAGACTCCGGCCATGCGTTTACGTCATCTCGAAGTGATTCAAGCCATCCTGCAGACCGGACACCTCGGCACCGCCGCCGAATGGTTGCAGCTACCCGTGGGCGATGTAGACGCGGCACTCAAGGATGCCGAGCAGCAATTGGGTTTCATGCTGTTTGCCAGTGTGCGCGGGCGTTTGCAGGCGACACGGGAAACCCTGGAGCTGCAGGCAGAAATTGCCCACGTGTACGAAGCCCTGGAACCGGTGCAACGCCTGGCCAGCCGCCTGAAACACCATCACGCCCCCACCTTGCGCGCCTTGTGCACGCCGCCACTGGCCAATCAACTGCTGCCCCAGAGCATTGCGCTGCTGCGCCGACGCTTTCAGGACACACCGTGCAACCTGTCGAGCCAGCCAACCCGGGAAATCGTCCGCAGCCTGCTGCTGCACGAAGCCGACGTCGGCTTGAGCCTGTACGACCCGGAACACCCGCAGATCCATAGCACGGTGCTGGCCCAAGGCAAATTGCAACTGCTGGCACCCCACGGCTGGCTCAAGCCCAAGCAGAAGTACATTGCGCTGCAAGACCTGGCCGGGCAGTCGATGATCGGGCTCGAAGGACACGACCCGCTCAGCCGCCTGCTGGACGCCAAGCTGCAAGCGCTGCGCCCGCTGCCGGTGGTGCAGACGCGGGTGCAGACCTACCAGATGATGCGCAGCATGGTGGAAGCCGGCGAAGGCCTGGCGATTGTCGACCCGTTCACCGCGTTTGGCGCGCGCGAGGCAGGTCTGGATGCGTGCCCGGTGTCACCGCCGATCATGGTCAGCCTGTATGCGCTGACACTCAAGGATGGCGTGACCTCACCTGCGCTGAATGCGCTGCTGGAGATTGTCACGCAAAAGGCCCAAGGCCTGCTGGCGAGTTAAAACCGCTCGGCGTCGGTCTTGAACAACCGATACCAGAAAATCGCCACCTCGCGTGTTTGCGGGTCAATGCCGCGATAGCGTAGGTGGTCGATCCCGCCCATCACGTAGCCGCAACGCTCATACAGACGGCAGGCGCCCAGGTTGTTGTTCTGGGTTTCCAGCATCATGCCCGGCAGGTTTTTCTTGCGGCTCCAGAACTGCGCCACATCCAGCAGCGACTTGGCCACCCCATGCCGCCGGGCAGGCAAGGCCACCGCCAGTTCATCAACGTGGGCAAAGCCATTCCAATTGGTACTGACCACGATATGCCCGACCGCACGATCATCCAGGTACGCCATGAAGATCGCACTGTCTGGTGCGTCGCGGAAACTGGCGAACTCTTCCGGGTCGATGCCATAACACTTGCGGTACGGCACGATGCGCTCCACGGGCCATTGATCGACTCGCCTGCCCATCTCCGGCACGCCATAGGCGTTGACCTCAAAGCTGAAATCATTGCCCCACACGTAGGCATCAAAGCCTTCATCGGCGACCCGCACACTGAGCCCTGGATACTTCGGGTTCATTACAGCTTGCATAAACATCCTTAACCCTTGATGCAATCGACGGTGTAACAACGACCACTGCCGTCATCTTCGTGTTGTAACCCATGAACATCGGCAACAAAACCGGGAAAACTGCTATCGAACGTCCGGGCAAACGCCAGGTAGTCAATGATCGACCGGGTCGACTCGGTAAAGCGCTCGCCCGGCATGATCAACGGAATGCCCGGCGGATAAGGCACCAGCATCACGGCTGCAATGCGTCCTGACAAGGCATCAATGGAGACTGCCTCCACTTCGCCCCTTACCAATTGATCATAGGCGTCGGCCGGTTTCATCGCGATTTCCGGCAACACCGTGTACATGCGCTTGAGGTGCTTGGCGGTGGCGTTACTGCGGTAACAGCTGTGCAATTGGTCGCACAAGTCGCGCAAACCCAAGCCCTGATAACGGGCCGGGCCCTGGGCAAACACCGATGGCAAACAACTGGCGAGGCTGACATTCGCGTCGTAACTGCGCTTGAACTCCAGCAACTCGGTGAGCAAGGTACTCCATTTGCCCTTGGTGATGCCCATGGAAAACAACACGAGGAACGAATACAGCCCGGTCTTTTCCACCACCAGCCCGCGCTCCCAGAGGAATTTACTGACCACCGCGGCGGGAATACCGCACTCGCTCAAGGCGCCACCGGCAGTGAGGCCGGGCATTACCAGGGTTACTTTGATCGGGTCCAGCAGCACGTAGTCTTCGGCAACATCACCGAAGCCGTGCCAGTCATCCTGCGGCTGCAGCAGCCAATCCGCCGTGGCGACTAGGTCGATGCCCGCCACCGACGGCGGCTGCCAGATGGAGAACCACCAGTCTTCGGCGGCGATGTGTTGGCGCAGGTTGGCCAGGGCGCGGCGAAAACTCAGGGCCTCGTCGAACATTTCCTGCAGCAGCGAGCGCCCGGCCGGGCCTTCCATCATCGCCGAGGCCACGTCCAGCGAGGCGATGATGCTGTATTGCGGCGAGGTGGAGATATGCATCATGAAGGCTTCGTTGAAACGGTCACGGTCCAGTTGGCGCGCGCCGCCGTCCTGCACATGGATCATCGAAGCCTGGCTGAACGCCGCCAGCAGCTTGTGGGTGGAGTGAGTGGTGAACACCAGTGGGCTGTCCGGGGTGCGCGAGGTGCCCATGCCGTAGCGCCCGGTAAAGAACTCGTGGAAGGCCGCGTAGGCGTACCAGGCTTCGTCGAAGTGCAGCACCTCGACACTGTTGCCCAATTGCTGCTTGATCAGCTCGGCGTTGTAGCACAGGCCGTCGTAGGTGGAGTTGGTGACCACGGCCAGCTTTACCTTGGGTAGCCGGCCACGGGTCAAGGGGCTGGCGTCGATCTTGGCGCGGATCGATTCGGGGCTGAATTCGCTCAGGGGAATCGGACCGATGATGCCCAGCTCATTGCGTTCCGGGCACAGGTACAGCGGGATGGCACCGGTCATGATGATCGAGTGCAACACCGACTTGTGGCAGTTGCGGTCCACCAGCACCAGGTCATCGCGCCCGACCATGGAATGCCAGACGATCTTGTTGGCGGTGGACGTGCCATTGATCACGAAGAAGGTATGGTCAGCCCCGAAGTTACGCGCCGCACGGGCCTCGGCTTCAGCCAGGGGCCCGGTGTGATCGAGCAGCGAACCCAGTTCGGGCACCGAGACCGACAAGTCCGAGCGCAGGGTGTTTTCTCCGAAGAACTGATGAAACGCCTGCCCCACCGGGCTTTTGCGATAGGCCACGCCACCGCCGTGTCCGGGGGTGTGCCAGGAATAGTTGGAGTCTGCCGTGTGTTGCACGAGGGCCTTGAAGAATGGCGGCAGCAGGCCATCCAGGTAAGTGCGGGCAGCACGGGCCACTTGGCGGGCGAGAAACGGCACGGTGTCTTCGAACAGGTAGAGAATGCCACGCAGTTGGTTGAGTTCACTCATGGCATCGGCCGGGGCGTTCTCCAGGGTGACCTGCTCGCCCAGGGCAAAGATCGGCAGGTTCGGCGCCCGCAGGCGGGCCAGGCGGATCAGCTCGACCATATTTTGCAGCAGGTGGGTATTCTCACCGGCGCCTTCGGCGGCAATCAGCATGCACGCCAGGCCGTGATGGGTCGACGCCACCAGCCGGCCTTCGGCGTAGTCCACGGCAGAAAAGATACTGAAGCCCTCTTGTTCCAACTCTCGGGCGATGCCGCGAACCCGGTCACCGGCAACGGTGTCGGCCTTGATGTCGCGGTGCACGATAAGCACGGGAAACTTCAGGTCTTTGTACATGAGTGCTTGTCGTCCTGAGGGCTATGCACTCAAGGGTAGAAGCTCGGGGACGATGACGCGAATGAAGATTCTGAAAGCAATGGAGATCAACTGTGGGTCAGTTGGGTCCACAACGCCGGCGCACCCGCCGACTTGGCAATAGCCTCCAACCGCGCCGCATGCTCGGCCAGATCCTGCTCGCTGGCACGGATAATGGTGGAGGGCTTGCGATCCGCCGGCAGTCGACGGATTTCCGAAGGGCGGTTGCCCGAGCCTTCCGCCGAGCCGGCACCATCGGAGGCGTTTCCCGCCAGGGACAAGCTGGTCTGCCCGCCGGTCATGGTCAGGTAAACGTCGGCGAGAATCTCGGAGTCGAGCAAGGCGCCGTGGAGTTCACGGCCGGAGTTGTCGACGCCATAACGCTTGCACAAGGCATCGAGGCTGTTGCGCTGGCCCGGGTGACGCTCACGGGCCATCATCAAGGTGTCGAGGATCGAGCAGTGCTGGGAAATGTCCGCGCGATCCATCTGCCCCATCAGGGCAAATTCGTTATTGATGAAGCCGACGTCGAACGCCGCGTTATGGATGATCAACTGGGCGCCGTTGATGAATTCGAAGAACTCATCGGCCACTTCGGCGAAACGCGGCTTGCCCTTGAGGAACTCGTCGGTGATGCCGTGGACGCCGATGGCGCCTTCGTCACTGTCACGGTCCGGTTGCAGGTAGACGTGGAAGTGACGACCGGTGAGGCGCCGACCCATGAGTTCGACACAGCCGATTTCAATGATCCGGTGGCCGTCGGTCACCGGCATGCCGGTGGTTTCGGTATCGAGTACAACAGATCGGATGGCCATCAGGGTTCAGCTCTCAACGGTTTGGTGTGCAGTGTGGTGTGAGTCAAGGGGCGCGATGTTAACACGTCAGCCAACATCAGCTCTGCTTGTAGCCCCGCACTTCGTCCACACCTCTATTGGCAAGCTGGTCGGCGCGCTCGTTACCCGGATGGCCGATGTGCCCGCGCACCCATTTCCAGGTGATGTCATGGCGGTTGCATTGCTCATCGAGCAATTGCCATAGGTCGGCATTCTTGACCGGTTCCTTCGCCGCGGTCTTCCAGCCGCGCTTCTTCCAGTTGACCATCCACTCGTTGATTCCTTTCATCACGTATTGCGAGTCGGTGACCAGCAGCACGTTGCAGCGGCGCTTGAGTTCTTCCAGGCCGCGAATGGCGCCCATCAGTTCCATGCGGTTGTTGGTGGTGTTGGCTTCGCCGCCCCACAACTCCTTCTCTACGCCCTTGCACACCAGCAAGGCGCCCCAGCCGCCGGGGCCGGGGTTGCCCTTGCAGGCGCCATCGGTGAAGAGTTCTACGCTATCGGTCATCGGTTACATCCATCAAAACAGGCAGGTCTGAAATCAAAAAAGTTCTACGGTTCGCTTTGGTTGCGGTTGACCTTGGCCATCGGCATCGGCACCAGTTTGCCCATGGGCTGGCGCAGCACCTGGCGCACCGGCCGCAGGCCGACCACGATCTTGCGCGCCACCAATAAATAGAAGCCGCCCCCCGACAGCTGCCACGCCCCTGCGCGGCGTTCCCAGCCGGCCAGGCGGCCTTGCCACTTGGCCGAGGCAAGCGGCGGACGATAGCACCCGAAGCGGCGTTTCTCCAGTGCGAAGCCCAGCAGGTTCAGCCAGTCCCCGACCCGTGAGGGCGAGATGCAGCGCGCCTGGCGCAGGCCATCATGGGCGAACACATGCCGCAGCCCCCAACTGCTCCAAGGGTTGATGCCGACAATCAGCAAATGGCCACCAGGGCGCACACTGCTCGCCGCTTCACGCAACAGACCGTGGGGCGACAGGCAGAAATCCAGGCCATGCTGCAACACCACCACATCGGCGGCGTGCTCGCTCAACGGCCAGGCCTGCTCCTCGCACACAATCTCCACCCCCGGCAACGGCGCGCCCAGGCGCACATTGCGTTGCACCTGGGGCGCGGCGGGCGGGGTCTGGGCCGAAGGGCCGTAATGCACCAGGTAGCCGCCAAAGAAACGGCCCAACTCGTCTTCGAGCATGCGCCGTTCTTCATCCAGCAGAAATTGCCCGATGGGCCCGGACAGCCATTCACGGGCTGCGCCGATCAGGGCCAGCCACTCAGGATCGGCCTGGGCGAACGCTTTATCAGTCATTGCATTCTCCAACTCGCCTAGACGTTCTAAGATGCACCAATGTGTTCAGCTTGGCGAATCGAAGAATGATACAGATCAGTGCCCTGCCCGCCTTCACCGACAACTACATCTGGTTGTTGCAGGACCAGCAAACCCAACGTTGCGCCGTGGTCGATCCCGGCGATGCCACGCCGGTACTGGCCTGGCTCAAGCAAAACCCGACGTGGACCCTCAGCGACATCCTGATTACCCACCATCACCACGATCATGTCGGGGGTGTCGAGCAACTCAAGCGTGTGACTGACGCCAAGGTGTACGGTCCGGCCAACGAGCCGATCCCGGCGCGGGACACCGCCCTGCAGGGTAACGACCGCATCAGCGTGCTGGGCTGGGACTTCGACGTCTATGCCGTGCCCGGCCACACCCTGGGCCATATCGCCTTCTACCACCAGGGCGTTCTGTTCTGTGGCGACACCCTGTTCGCCGCCGGCTGTGGCCGCCTGTTCGAGGGCACGCCGGAGCAGATGCACACCTCCCTCGAGCGCCTGGCCGCCCTGCCCGCCGACACCCTGGTGTACTGCACCCACGAATACACACAAAGTAACCTCAAGTTTGCCCAGGCGGTGGAACCGCAGAATGCCGACATCTCCGAACGGGTGGAAAACGTCCGTCAACTGCGGGCCCGCGGCGAGATAACGCTGCCTTCCAACCTGGCCCTGGAAAAGCGTACCAACCCCTTCCTGCGTACCTCTGAAACATCTGTTAAACAAAAAGCGGACGAACGGAATGGCCGTGACAACCGCTCTGGGGCCGAGGTATTTGCTAGCTTGAGGGCATGGAAAGATAAGTTCTAAAGGGATGCAATCTGATACGTAATTTCTGAACGGTTGACCGGAACCCAAGTGCTTTCTAGAATCGCCCGACATTTTTGCCCGGAACTTACTTCCAGCCAATGTCGTCATCTATTCGTAAATCCAACCATTCAGACGCATTGACCCGCCTGGCTCAAGCTGTGGCGGTGGCTGTGTCCGCCACGCTGGCGGGCTGCCAATCGACCAATTTCGCCGCACAATCCACCGTGCAACCCAAGCCCAACCTTGCCGCCAAGATCAAACAGAAACCCGTCATCTGGCTTTCAGAGAAACCTGCTCCAGAAGTGCCCCAGGACGTCTGGGAACGCATGCGCCGGGGCTTTCAATTGCAGGACAACGTGGGCGTCAACCCGCGTATCGAGCAACAGCGCCTGTGGTTCGCCAGCAACCCGTCCTTCCTGGAGAACGCCGGTGAACGCGGCAGCCTCTACATTCATTACATCGTCGAGCGCCTTGAAGAACGCAACATGCCCCTGGAGCTGGCGCTGCTGCCAGTGATCGAAAGTGCCTACAACCCGATGGCCTATTCGCGCAGCGATGCCGTCGGCCTGTGGCAGTTCATCCCCTCCACCGGGCGCTACTTCAACCTGCGCCAGACCCGCGCCTACGACGGCCGCCGCGACATCACCGCCTCCACCACCGCCGCCCTGGACTACCTGACCCGTCTGCACGATATGTTCAACGGCGACTGGTTACTGGCCCTGGCCGCCTATAACGCCGGCGAAGGCACGGTGAGCCGGGCCATCGAGCGCAACGAGAAGCTCGGCCTGCCCACCGACTACTGGAACCTGCCCCTGCCCCAGGAAACCAAGGACTACGTGCCCAAGTTCCTGGCGCTGTCCCAAGTGGTACTGGCACCCGAAGCTTACGGCGTCAACCTGAACCCGATTGCCAACACGCCGTACTTCGAAGTGGTTGAAGTCAAGCAAAGCATGGACCTGTCACGGGTTGCCGCGCTGGCCGAGATCGACGAAGACGAACTGTTCCAGCTCAACCCGGCGCTCAAGCAACGTACCACCCTGGATGGCCCGCAACACCTGCTGGTGCCAAGTTCCAAGGCGCAATTGCTCACCAGCACCCTTTCGACGATGAAGCCTGAAGAATTGCTGGCGATGCGTCCGAAGAAACAGGTTTTCGACGAAGTTGAGACCGCACGGGTGGCCGGACGGACCCGCAACTACAAGGTGCGCAGTGGCGACAACCTCACGCTGATCGCCAAGGCAAACAAGGTCGACGTACATGACCTGCAGCGCTGGAACAAGCTCAACGGCCAAGCCCTCAAGGTCGGCCAGACCCTGGTGATGCAGGACACACGCCGCGCAGTGGCCAGTAGCAAGAAGCCGGTGCAGTACAAGGTCAAGAAAGGCGATTCGCTGTACATCGTCGCCAAGCGCTTCAACGTCGAGATGCAGCATCTCAAGCGTTGGAACCCGCGTACTGGCCAGGCGCTGAAGCCGGGGCAGATGCTGGTGGTTTCCGGGCCGCGCTAAGGTTTCAAGAACACTGTAGATCCAATGTGGGAGGAGGCTTGCCCCCTCCCACATTGGATCTACAGTGCTCCCAACCGGCTTTTTCCAGCCGGAACAAGCTGTTACTGTACCGATCATAAAGCCCAAGCCGCCTGGATCGGATCCCTGACTTGAAGCGTCCCCTCCTTCTACTAATAAGTCTGGCCTTGAGCTTTGGTGCGAACGCGACGATAACCGAGAGCCACGGTTATACGCAGTTCGGCACGCTCAAGTACCCGGCCAAATTCACCCACTTCGATTGGGTAAACCCTGCAGCGCCGAAAGGCGGGACCTTGCGGGTCATGGCATTTGGCACCTTCGATACCCTCAACCCCTATACGTTCAAGGGCTCAAGCCCGGTTTCCACCCCCAACTTCCTGCAATACGGCGTCAATGAGCTGAACGAGCCGTTGATGGTCGGCACCGGTCAGTACGCGCCGTCCGGCGATGAACCGACTTCCAGCTATGGGCTGATTGCCCAGTCAGTGGAATACAGCGAGGACCGCAGTTGGGTGGTGTTCAACCTGCGCCCGGAAGCGCGCTTTCACGATGGCAAGCCGATCACCGCGTATGACGTGGCGTTTTCCTATCGCACCCTGCTGACCGAAGGCCACCCGCAGTACCGCACCAACCTGCAGGAAGTGGCACGGGTGGACATCCTCAACCGTCATCGCATCCGCTTTGTGTTCAAGCGCGCCGGCAACCCGTTGCTGATCCTGCGCCTGGGCGAGTTGCCGGTATTGCCCCAACACTATTGGAAAAACCGCGACTTCAAGGCGACCACCTTCGAGCCGCCCCTGGGCAGCGGGCCGTACCGCATCAGCAAGGTCACCCCTGGACGCCAGTTGGTGTTTGAACGGGTCAAGGATTACTGGGGCAAAGACTTACCGGTCAACCAGGGCTTCTATAACTACGACAAGGTCGAAGTGGAGTTCTACCGCGACAGCGACGTAGCCTTCGAAGCGTTCAAGGCCGGCGAGTTCGACATTTACATCGAGCACCAGGCCAAGAACTGGGCCAATGGCTACAACTTCCCAGCGATCAACCGTGGCGAGGTGATCAAGGCGCAGATCGCCCACCAGATCCCGACCCAGAGCCAGGGCCTGTTCATGAACACGCGCCGGCCAACCTTCAGTCAGACCAAGGTGCGTGAAGCCCTGGGGCTGATGTTCGACTTCGAGTGGACCAACCGCACCCTCTTCAGCAGCGCCTACAAACGCACGCTCAGCTACTACCCCAACAGCGAGTTCGCCGCTACCGGTGTTCCAACCGGCCATGAATGGCTGATGCTCTCCCCGTACCGCGAACAGCTGCCGCCCAACCTGTTTACCCAAGCCTTCAGCCTGCCCCAGACCGATGGGCGCGGCATCCCCCGTGAAACCCTGCGCCGTGCCCTGGCGCTGCTGGGCGAAGCCGGGTGGAAGTTGTCGGGCCAACGCCTGCTCAACAAGGACGGGCAACCGTTGCGCTTCGAGATACTGCTGGTCAACCCGAACCTGGAGCGCATCCTGCAGCCCTATGTCGAGAACCTGATCAGCATCGGCATCGACGCACGCCTGCGCACCGTCGACCGCGCCCAGTACAAGCAACGCCTGGATCAATTCGACTTCGACATGATCCTGATCACCCTCAACCAGACCTTGAGCCCCGGCCTGGAGCAGTGGCAGTACTTCCACTCCAGTCAGGCCGCGATCAAGGGCAGCAAGAACTATGCGGGCATCGCCAACCCCATTGTCGATCACCTGCTGGAACAACTCCTGGCGGCCCAGACCCGCGAAGAACAACTGGCTGCCGGCCGCGCCCTGGACCGGGTGCTGCTGTGGCAGCACTACAGCATTCCCAACTGGTACCTCAACTATCATCGCCTGGCGTACCGCAACCGGTTCGCCTTCGTCGCCACGCCGCCCTACAGCCTGGGCCTGAGCGCGTGGTGGCTGAAAGCTTCGGAGAAAGCCCAATGATGTATTTGCGCAACGTACTGCTCGGCAGCCTGTTGCTGTGCACCACGGCCCACGCCGCCCCGCAACACGCACTGACGCTGTACAACGAGCCGCCGAAATACCCCGCCGACTTCAAGCACTTCGACTACGTCAACCCGGATGCGCCCAAGGGCGGCACTTTCCGCGAGTCGAGCATGGGCGGCTTCGACAGCCTCAACCCGTTTATCAGCAAGGGCGTGCCCGCCGACAATGTCAGCCTGATCTACGACACCCTGGCCATGCAGAGCCTGGACGAACCCATCACCGAGTATGGCCTGGTCGCCGGCAAGATCGAAAAAGCCCCGGACAACAGCTGGGTGCGTTTCTACCTGCGCCCCGAGGCGCGTTTCCACGACGGCCACCCGATCCGTGCCGAAGACGTGGTGTTCACCTTCCAGGAACTGATCAAGGAAGGCTCGCCGATCTACCGCACCTACTACGCCGATGTCGATGAAGTGATCGCCGAAGACCCCCTGCGGGTGCTGTTCAAGTTCAAGCGCACCAACAACCGCGAATTGCCACTGATCCTCGGGCAACTGCCGGTGCTGCCCAAGCATTGGTGGGCCACGCGGGACTTTGCCAAGGGCAACTTGGAAGTGCCCCTGGGCAGCGGGCCGTACAAGGTGGCCGAGGTCAAGGCCGGGCGCATGATCCGCTACGAGCGGGTCAAGGACTACTGGGCCAAGGACCTGCCGATCACCAAGGGTTTCTACAATTTCGATAACCGCATCACCGACTACTACCGCGACAGCACCGTGTCCCTGGAAGCCTTGAAGGCCGGGCAGTTCGACTACTGGCTGGAATTCAGCGCCAAGAACTGGGCCAACGCCTACAACATTCCGGCCGTGACCGAGGGCCGGTTGATCAAGGAAGAAATTCCCAACGGCAACCCCACCGGCATGCAAGGTTTTGTGTTCAATACACGCAAGCCGATGTTCCAGGACGTGCGCGTGCGCAAGGCCATCAGCCTGTTGCTGGACTTCGAATGGAGCAACAAACAGCTGTTCAACGGCGCCTACACCCGCACCCGCAGTTACTTCGAAAACTCCGAAATGGCCGCCACCGGCCTGCCCGGCCCGGATGAGCTGAAAATCCTCGAACCCCTGCGCGACAAAATCCCGGCCGAAGTCTTCACCCAGGCCTTCGAGCCGGCCAAAACCGACGGCAGCGGCATGATCCGCGCCCAGCAACGCGAGGCCTACCAACTGCTGCAGGAGGCCGGCTGGCGCATCGTTGACGACAAGATGGTCGACACCACAGGCAAACCGGTGACCATCGAGTTCCTGCTGGCCCAGACCGAGTTCGAGCGCATCCTGCTGCCCTTCAAGCGCAATCTGGCGGACCTGGGCATCGACCTGGTGATCCGCCGGGTGGACGTCTCGCAGTTCGTCAACCGTGTGCGTTCCCGGGACTTCGACATGATGGTGGGCAGCTTCCCGCAGTCCACTTCGCCGGGTAACGAACAACGGGAGTTCTGGAAGTCTTCCAGCGCCGACAAACCTGGCAGCCGCAACTACATGGGCCTCAAGGACCCGGCAGTCGACCAACTGGTGGAAGAACTGATCGACGCCGACTCGCGCAAAAGCCTGATCGCCCATGCCAGGGCCCTGGACCGTGTGCTGCAGTTCGGCTACTACGTGATCCCCAATTGGCACATCAAGACCTTCCGCGTGGCGTACTGGGACCACCTCGGCCATCCGAAAACCCCGCCGCGCTATGACGTGGGCACCGCCACCTGGTGGGCAAAACCCAACGTAAAATCTGCCGTCACCTCAGACGCGAACACAAACACCAGCGCCGATGCGGCGAGCGGAGGCGATTAAATGCTGGCCTATATTGTTCGCCGCCTGTTGCTGATCATCCCGACGCTGTTCGGGATCCTGCTGATCAACTTCATCATCATCCAGGCCGCCCCCGGTGGCCCGGTGGAGCAGATGATCGCCAAGCTCGAAGGCTTTGAGGGCGCTACCAGCCGTATTGCCGGTGGCGGCGCCGAAGTCTCGGTGGCCGGTTCCAGCAGCTATCGCGGCGCCCAGGGCCTGGACCCGGCGCTGATCAAGGAAATCGAAAAGATGTACGGCTTCGACAAATCGGCGCCGGAACGCTTGTGGATCATGGTCAAGAACTACGCCCGGCTGGATTTCGGCGACAGTTTCTTCCGTGACGCCAAGGTCATCGACCTGATCAAGGAAAAGATGCCGGTATCGATCTCCCTGGGGTTATGGAGCACGCTGATCATGTACCTGGTGTCGATCCCACTGGGGATCGCCAAGGCCACCCGACATGGCAGCCATTTCGATGTGTGGACCAGTTCGGCAATCATCGTCGGTTATGCGATCCCGGCGTTCCTGTTTGCGATCCTGCTGATCGTGGTGTTTGCCGGCGGCAGTTATTTTGACTGGTTCCCCTTGCGCGGGCTCACGTCCAACAACTTCGATGAGTTGAGCTGGGGCGGCAAGGTGCTCGATTACTTCTGGCACCTGGCGTTGCCCATCACCGCGCTGGTGATCGGCAACTTCGCGACCATGACGCTGCTGACCAAGAACAGCTTTCTCGACGAGATCAACAAGCAATACGTGATCACCGCCAAGGCCAAGGGCCTGACCAACCACCGCGTGCTCTACGGCCATGTGTTCCGTAACGCGATGCTGCTGGTGATCGCCGGGTTCCCGTCGGCGTTCATCGGGATTTTCTTCACCGGCTCGTTGCTGGTGGAAGTGATCTTCTCCCTCGACGGCCTGGGCCTGATGAGCTTTGAAGCGGCGATCAACCGCGACTACCCGGTGGTGTTCGGCACACTGTTCATTTTCACCCTGCTGGGGCTGGTAGTGAAACTGATCGGCGACCTCACCTACACCCTGGTCGATCCGCGTATCGACTTCGCCAGCCGGGAGCATTGAGATGAACCTGTCCCCCCTCAATCGGCGCCGGTTCGAGCGGTTCAAGGCCAACAAGCGTGGCTGGTGGTCGCTGTGGCTGTTCCTGATCCTGTTCGGGCTGAGCCTGGGCGCGGAGCTGATCGCCAACGACAAGCCACTGGCGGTGCACTACGACGGCGACTGGTATTTCCCGGCCCTCAAGCGCTACCCGGAAACCACCTTCGGCGGCGAGTTCCCGCTGGAAGCCAACTACAAGAGCCCGTATATCCAGGAACTGCTCAAGGCCAAGGACGCCTGGACCTTGTGGGCGCCGATCCCGTTCAGCTACCAGAGCATCAACTACGACCTGAAGGTACCGGCCCCCGCGCCGCCTTCGAGCGTCAACCTGCTGGGCACCGACGACCAGGGCCGCGATGTGCTGGCGCGGGTGATCTACGGCTTCCGAGTGTCGGTGCTGTTTGCCCTGACGTTGACCGTGCTCAGCTCGATCATCGGCGTGATCGCCGGGGCCTTGCAGGGCTTCTATGGCGGTTGGGTCGACCTGGCCGGACAGCGCTTCCTGGAAATCTGGTCCGGCTTGCCGGTACTGTACCTGCTGATCATCCTCGCCAGCTTCGTGCAGCCGAACTTCTGGTGGCTGCTGGGGATCATGCTGCTGTTTTCCTGGATGAGCCTGGTGGACGTGGTGCGCGCCGAGTTCCTGCGCGGGCGGAACCTCGAATACGTGCGCGCGGCCCGGGCACTGGGGATGCAAAACGGCGCGATCATGTTCCGCCACATCCTGCCCAATGCCATGGTCTCGACCATGACCTTCATGCCGTTCATCCTCACCGGCGCCATCGGCACCCTGACCGCCCTGGATTTCCTCGGCTTTGGCCTGCCGGCCGGTTCGCCCTCGCTGGGGGAGCTGGTGGCCCAGGGCAAATCCAACCTGCAGGCACCATGGCTGGGCATGAGCGCGTTTGCCGTGCTGGCGATCATGTTGAGCTTGCTGGTGTTTATCGGCGAGTCCGCTCGCGATGCCTTTGACCCGAGGAAATGAGATGAATCAGGACAATCTGATCGAAATCCGCGACCTCTCCGTCGAGTTCGTCACGGGCGAGCATCACCACCGCGTGGTCAACAACGTCAGCTTCGATATCAAGCGCGGCGAAACCCTGGCCCTGGTCGGCGAAAGCGGCTCCGGCAAATCGGTGACCGCCCACTCGATCCTGCGCCTGCTGCCCTACCCGCTGGCCCGACACCCGTCCGGCACCATCACCTATTCCGGGCAAGACCTGCTGACCCTCAAGGAAAAGACCCTGCGGCATATTCGCGGCAACCGCATCGCGATGATCTTCCAGGAGCCAATGACGTCGTTGAACCCGCTGCACTGCATCGAGAAACAGATCAACGAAGTGCTGGGCCTGCACAAGGGCCTGACCGGCAAGGTCGCGACCCGGCGCACCTTGGAGTTGCTGGAGCTGGTGGGCATCCCCGAGCCGCACAAACGGCTCAAGGCTCTGCCCCACGAACTGTCGGGCGGCCAGCGCCAGCGGGTGATGATCGCCATGGCCCTGGCCAATGAGCCAGAGCTGTTGATCGCGGATGAGCCGACCACGGCCCTTGATGTCACCGTGCAGTTGAAGATCCTAGAGTTGCTCAAGGAGTTGCAGGCACGCCTGGGCATGGCCTTGCTGCTGATCAGCCACGACTTGAACCTGGTGCGACGCATTGCTCACCGCGTCTGCGTGATGCAACGAGGTTGCATCGTCGAACAGGCCGAGTGCGAGACGCTGTTCCAGTCGCCCCAGCATCCATACACCCAGGAACTGCTGGCCGCGGAACCCAGTGGTGGACCGGCCACCAACGAAGTCGGGCCGCCGTTGCTGGAAGTGGACGATTTGAAAGTCTGGTTCCCGATCAAGAAAGGCTTCTTGCGCAACACCGTCGATTACGTCAAAGCGGTGGATGGGATCAACTTCAGCCTGCCCCAGGGCCAGACCCTGGGCATCGTCGGCGAAAGCGGCTCGGGCAAATCCACCCTGGGCCTGGCGATCCTGCGCTTGATTGCCAGCAAGGGCGGGATTCGTTTCGAAGGCCAGCAGTTGGACACGCTGACCCAGCAACAGGTGCGCCCGTTGCGCCGGGAAATGCAGGTGGTGTTCCAGGACCCGTTCGGCAGCCTGAGCCCACGCATGTGCGTCAGCGAGATCGTCGGCGAAGGCCTGCGCATTCACAAGATGGGCACGCCAGCCGAGCAGGAAGCAGCGATTATCGCAGCGCTCAAGGAGGTCGGCCTGGACCCTGAATCACGCCATCGCTACCCCCACGAATTCTCCGGCGGCCAACGCCAACGTATCGCCATCGCCCGTGCGTTGGTGCTCAAGCCACGCCTGATCTTGCTGGACGAACCGACCTCGGCGCTGGACCGCACGGTACAACGTCAGGTCGTGGAATTGCTGCGCAGCCTGCAGGCCAAGTACAACCTGACCTACCTGTTTATCAGCCATGACCTGGCGGTGGTGAAGGCGCTGAGTCACCAACTGATGGTGGTCAAGCAGGGGCAGGTGGTGGAACAGGGCGATGCGCGGACGATCTTTGCCGATCCTCAGCATTCGTATACGCGCCAACTGCTGGAGGCTGCCTTTCTGGTGCCGTGCCCAGAGCCGCTCTGAGCGATCTGCACGCCCACGTCCCGCGTGGGTGTGCCGCACAATCGGATCACTGCGTGCCCCCCTGCCAAGCCAACGGCTACACAAACGCCAGGGTCTGTGCAACGATCCGTTACTGATCTTGATTGCCCTGGAGTCGTGCCCATGACGCTGACCGCCCCTTGCCCCGCCGCGCCGCGCTTCTGGCGCGACGAGCGCCTGCCGTTCATCGAAGCGCGCACCATCGCCGACGGGCGCAAGGTCACTTATACCCGTCACGCCCATGAGCATTTTTCCATCGGCGCGATCACGACCGGGCGCAGCTATTACCATTACGGCGCCGATACGTTCCAGATCAGCGCCGGCACCGTGGTACTGATGAACCCGGGCGATGTGCATGCGTGCAACCCTATCCACGACCAGCCATGGTCCTATCACATGCTCTACCTCGACACGCCCTGGCTGACCGAATTGCAGTACCAATTGGGCTTCAGCACCGACCAGGGTTATCGCGCTTTCAATACGCCGCATACCCGTGACCCGCTGCTGTACAGCGGCTTGCTGGCGTTGTACCGGATGCTGGTGAATGAGCAGGCCGAGCTTCTGCAAAAGCAAAGCGCGCTGGTGAGTTACTTCAGCGAAGTCCAGCAGCGCCTGAACCCTTCACCCACACCGATGCGCGAGGTCAACCAAAAACTGGAGCGTGCCGCCGAGTACATCCGTGTGCACTGCACCGAGGCGTTGAAACTCGAAGATATCTGCCTGGCGGCCGAACTGTCGCCGTCGTACCTGATCCGCGCCTTCAAGCAGTACTACGGGCTGACACCCCATGCGTTCCTGGTCAACCAGCGCATCCAGTTTGCCCGCACCCGGCTGCGCAATGGCGAGTTGATCGCCGATGTGGCCCTCGCTGCGGGATTTGCCGACCAGGCGCACTTCCAGCGCACCTTCAAACAGCATTTTGCCGCCACCCCAGGACAATACCGCGAGGTGCTCAAGCCATCAGCAAATAACCCACACTGGCCACCAGCAACGCGGCCATTGAGCGGTTGAACAGGCGCACGCCGTGGGGATTGTCCAAGTAGCGGCGCAGAAAGGTCCCGGCATAGGCCCAGCACGCCACGGACAGGTAGCAGATCACCAGGTAGAGGCTGGCAAACAACCAGACCTGCGCCGCGTCGCCGTCGGCCACAAACAAGCCCATCCCCGCCACGCAGGCCAGCCAGGCCTTGGGGTTGAGCCACTGCATGATCGCGCCGTAGAGCATCGACGGCGCGGTCGCGCCGCCCTCCGCGTCAAGCCGGCCGTCATCCACCGCCAGTTTCCAGGCCATGTACAGCAGGAAAGCCACCCCGCCCCACTGGATCAGTTGGGTCAGGATGGGCCAGCGCAGCAGCACCTCGTGCAAACCCAGGCCGATCAGTACCAACAGCAAGGTAAAGCCAACGGCGGCACCGAACACATGCTTCTGGCTGGCGACAAAACCGAAGCGCGCGCCTGAACTCAGGGCGACCACATTGACCGGTCCCGGCGTGATGGACGTGGCCAGGGCGAAGGCGGCCATGGAAATGATCAAGCTCATTGCGGTTCCCTTTTTATGATGAGGCGTAAACAGGGCTCCACGGTATAAGGCCCGCGCGCAGCGGTATTGAACAAAATGCCCCTGCGGCGGCAATGGCTTCACGCGTTGATCAACGAGAAATGTGCGCCCACCCCGGCGCGTACGCCCTCGCCCACAGCCAGCGCCACGGACCCGGCGGCGAGGGATGCATCACCACAGGCAAACACGCCGGGCACCGAGGTCTGGCGAGTGTCGTTGGTGTGCAGGTAAGGCCCGGTGGGGCCGTCGGCCAATTCACAGCCCAGTTGTTCGGCCAACGGACCGATGCGCGTGCGGGACATGGTGAAGATCCCGTCGAGGTTGAACACCCTGCCATCGTGCAATTCCAGGTCGGCACGCTCGCCGCTGATACGCCGCACGCCAGCTTTTTCCACCCTGACCCCACGTCGATCCAACTGCGCCTGTTGCTCGGCATCCGGGGTAAACACACCATTGGTGAACAAGGTGGTGGTGCCCCAGTCCGGCAGCATCAGCGCGTGGTGCATCGCCAGGGGTGAGGTTGCCAGGACGCCGATACGGCCTTGGTCCAGTTCATAGCCATGGCAGTAGGGGCAATGGAACACTCGCGTCCCCCAGCGCTCTTTCAAGCCTTCGACCGCCGGCAGTTCATCCACCACTCCGGTGGCGAGGATCAGGCGTCTGGCGTGAAACGTACCGCTATGTTCGGTGCGTACACTGAAACCCTCAGCCTGTGGGTTGACCTTAACCGCACTGCCCTGCACCCAGGTGACCGTCGGATACTCCATCAACTGACTGCGCCCTTCGGCCGCAATGACCTCCGGCGCCTGGCCGTCCTGGCCGAGAAACCCGTGGGAGGTGGCGGCAAACCGGTTGCGCCGCTGCCCCGCATCGATCACCAGCACCTGGCGCCGCGCCCTTGCCAATTGCAGGCCCGCAGACAGGCCGGCATAGCTGCCGCCCACGATAATCACGTCGTACATCATGAAAGTGACTCCATGTTGTGTGCACGGGGTTATCCGCGCACTTTCACGACACACCATAAGTTACATAAAAATAGACCGTCAAGTGTCTCGCAACTTTTCGGGTTACGAACGATACTTTCGACTGACCCAACCTGAGGCTGATCGATGAGAAACGACACGCGCCTGTCGCGCATGCTCCACGTGCTGATCCATATGGGCCGCCATGAAGAACGCGCCACCTCGGAGACCATCGCGCAGATGCTGGGCACCAACCCGGTGGTGGTGCGGCGCACCCTGGGGCTGCTCAAGGAGAAAGGGTATGTGCGTTCGGAAAAGGGCCATCAGGGCGGCTGGAGCCTGGGCAAACCACTGAGTGAAATCACTCTGCTGGACATTCACAACGCCCTGGGCACGCCCTCGATATTCGCCATCGGCCTGTCCACCGATCACCCCGAGTGCCTGGTGGAGCAGGCAGTGAATGCAGCGCTCACGGATGCCTTCGAACAAGCCCAGGCACTGCTGTTGAAACGACTGGGCAAGGTCACCCTGGCGCAGTTGGCCGAAGACTTTGACGAGCGCTACCGCGTGGCAATGCTGCCTTAGCGCTGCATGGGGATGCGAATTTCGCCATCACGGCATTGAGTTTTCACATTGCGCGGGCAGCCGGCGAAGGCCAGGTCTTTAGTCAGGCACACACGCACCTCCGACAGCACCTTGCCTTTGCAGATCACCGCCAGCCCATGGTTGCCCATGCGCGGGTTGCTCTCGCGAAACAGCGCCTCGATCTCGCGGGCCTGCAACGACGGCGGCGTGTTGAACGGTTGCAGTTGCGTAGGGATAGCGACTACGCCCAGCGCCGCATCGGTTTTCTCCAGGTACGCCGACGGTTCCAGCCCGCTGCAGGTGCCGTGCTTGGACCATTCGTGCGTGAGCAGTGAGCGCGTAGGGAACAGCGCCGCGCCCTTGTCCATCTCTTCGCGGCTCAACCGTGATTGCGGCGCACATGAAGCAGGCCACCCTCCCCGCGCGTATTGCGGCCACAAGCCGTGCAGCACGAAGCCGTAGCCCTTGCCCGAACACTGTTCGTTGTCCGGGTGCGTCAGGCAGAAGGTCGGCGACCATGACAACGACAGCACATAAAAATCAAACTCCCCAGGCGTCCCTTGGTTACGCGGGGCTGCCATTGCCGTTGTGGCAAGTGCCAGACACAGGACCATCCAGTATTTCATTCAGCGATTCCTTGAAACATCATCCAGGCAGATTGGGATTACGTTGCAGCACCTTGTCCAGGATCCGATCGGTCTTCAATGCCTCGATCGCCAGCGACGGGTGCTCGGCTTCGCCGCGAATATGCGCGTTCATGGCAAGTACGTGGTGCCATTGGATATGTGCGTGGCACGGGACTTCCAGCACCTCATGCGTTTCGCCCTCCAGGCGCAGCGGTTGGTCTTCGAACACCGAGAACTGAATACGTCCCCGGCTGCCGATCAACTCCACTCGATCCTCCCGGCGATCAGCGACAAAGTTCCAGCAGCCCATGCCCAGTGCGCCAGAACTGAATGTCCAGCAGGCCGTCACGGCGTCCTCGGCCGCATAGTGCCCGGCCTGTCGCGCAGTAAAGCCCGAGACCTCGACGATGTCCCCGGCCAGGTATTGGAACAGGTCAAAACCGTGGCTGGCCAGGTCGGCAAAGTAGCCGCCACCGGCAATGGCCGGGTCGGTACGCCAGTTGGCGGCGCTGGCATCTTCGGCGGCCGGCGGCTTGCACAGGGTCCAGGTCAGGTGGCGTAACGTGCCGATGCGCCCTTCCTGCAGCCACGCGCGCACTTGCTGGAAGCGCGGCAGCGAGCGCCGGTAGTAGGAAACAAACAGGTGCAGCCCGGCACGTTCGAAGGTGCGCTGCATCAGCGCGCTCTGTTCGGCGTTCAGCGACATCGGCTTCTCGACGCAGCAATGCTTGCCGGCCGCCGCCACCATCAGGCTGTATTCCAGGTGGCTGTCGGGCGGCGTGGCAATGTACACCGCGTCCACTTCGGGGTCGTTGATCAACGCCTGGGCGTTGGTGTAGTAACGGGCAATTCCATGACGTGACGCATAATCGCGCACAGCGTCCTCGCGCCGCCCCATCACGGCCACCAGCGCCGAGCCTGGCGCTTTGTAGAAAGCGGGTCCACTCTTCAACTCAGTGACACTGCCACACCCGATCATGCCCCAACGTACGCTGCTCATCTGTTTTCCTCGTCCGTTTTCATCAATCGAGCAGTATCCACATCCCCATCGCGGCGCGCCACAACCACTTAGCATGACAATTGCATTACACTTTTATGACACTCATCCCGCTGCGGGGCACAGACGATGAAAATACGCGCAACGGTCATTTGCGAACACGAAGGGCATATCCTCTTCGTGCGCAAGGCCAGATCAAAATGGGCCTTGCCGGGTGGCAAGGTCGAACGCGACGAGCGCCCGGTCGGTGCGGCCGAACGGGAGCTGGAAGAGGAAACCGGGTTGAACGTGGACGGGTTGCTGTACTTGCAGGAGCTTAAAGCCCGCGACACCGTGCACCATGTGTTTGAAGCCTCGGTGGTGAATATCGCGGATGCACGGCCTTTGAACGAGATTGTCGATTGCCAGTGGCACCCTTATGGCGCCGTGGACGATATAGACACTACCGACGCCACACGTCATATCGTCAAATCCTTTCTACGCCGCCTGTAAATACGCACTCGACCTGCTGTCGATTAATCCTTGTTTACCAAGCCCGCTTTGGAGTCTTTCAAACCAGGCGCTGGGGGCGCTTCGCACCCCAACGGGAGCAAGCTCCCTCGCCACGGGGACAGTGCTCGTCCTTAACCGAACGACTTCAGGTCTCGCAGCTCACGACCGAGGTTTGTTGCCTGCCGACTTTGCCTGCCCGCGCATGTACAAGGCCTCTACCAGCTTCTGCCGTTCATCCTGGGGCAAGGTATTGGCGAACTGCGCCAGGGTGCTGTCCACCAGCGCCCGAAGGGCCATATCGGCCTCCCGTGCCTTGGCCAGCTCTGCAACCAGTGCTTCACGGTCCAGGCTCGGCGCTTCCAATTGCTTGATCACCCCCAACCGTGCTTCACGCCCGGCCATGATCAGCGGCTGGCTGTCGTCGCGATTGTGACGCAGCAGTTGGCGCAGCTCCCTGCGTCGCTCCGGTGGCAACTTGACCATCGCCTGGCGCAGGCCGTGCGGGTTGACCACCACTTCGGCGGGCGGGGTGTTGGCCATCCAATGGTAGAGGCCACCACCGACGCCGCCGATCAAAAACACGTTGAGCAGTACCGAAACGAGCAGCCACGGCTTGAGGGATCTGGCGGTCATTGTTCGGTTTCCTCGGCGTTGACGCTGAAGACGACTTCCGCGTCGCCTTGATCGAAGACGCTGGGCAGCACTTCGGAGGACAACATCGGCAGCGGCACGCTCAGGGACGCCACCAGCATCCCGGTGACGATGCCGGCAATGCCCACGCCGATAAGGCCAGCGGGCGATAACCAGTTGGCATAGCGTGACCAGAATGAGCGTGGGGCGGATTGGCGTATCTGCCGGACCAGCGCCGGGTCGGGGAATGCAAGTTGATGGCTGTCCAACTGGCTGTCGAGCCAACGTGCCTGCTGCAAGGCTTTACGCGCGTTCACATTGCCACTGCGGAGCAATGCCTGGGCCGTTACCCGTTCAGCCTCGGGCCAGCGACGCAGGTCCGCCCCATAGACGTCGGCCAGATAAACAAAGCGTTCGGGTGTCATGATTTTCCCCTTCCTGGGCGGGCAAGCCCGGGTGTGTCGGCAAGTTGGCTGCGCAACTGGCGTCGGGCCCGCGACAGCAGGCTCTCCAGTGCCTCGACGCTGATATTCATCAGGGCCGCGGCGTCGATGTTCGACAGCTCCTGGTAGTACTGCAACACGATGGCTTCGCGCTGGCGTTCGGGCAAGGCCGCCAATGCGGCGGCCATGCGTGCACTGCGGTCCTGGGTCTCCAGTTGCTCTTCAGGCGATGGCGAGCTGTCTGCCACTTCCAGCGCCTGCGCGTCGCTTAACGGGCGCTCCTTGCGCCGCCGCAAGCGGTCGTGGCACAGGTTCAGCGCGACCCGGTGCAGCCAGGTGTCGAAACGCGCCTCGCCACTGCGCCAGTGGGCGGCCTGGCGCCAGATGCGCAGGAAGCTTTCCTGGGCCACGTCCTTGGCCTCGTCGGCGTCTCCCAGGAGACGACCGGCGAGCGCCAGCAAACGCGGGAGTTTGCGCGTCACCATTTCGTTGACGGCGGCAGGTTCGTTATTGCCGATACGCGCCAGCAGCTCGACGTCCGGATCAGGGTCTTTCAATCGGGCGGTTCTCAGGGCCAAGGGGCAGGGTTCAGGGGATCCAATGCCCTTCGCGCCAGTACCAGTTCGGCCCATGGGCTTCCCAGTGACCCGGCTCCCAGCGCGCGTGACGCATCACGGGCTGCCAGTGGCCCGGCACCCAGCCATAACCGCGCCCTTCCCAACGCCAGTGGCCAGGATCCCAGGCATAACCGGGGCGCTGGGCCGGGATCATTTCCACGCGCTGCGGCGGCGGCGCCTGCTGGATGATGATTTCGGTCTGGGCAAAAGTCGGGGTGCTGACAAACGCGGCGAGGGCCAGCGGAGCAAGCAAGGCAAAACGCAATGTGGCCAGGGGTCTCATGGCAACTCCTTCATGCAACACGCGAAAGTGCAGGTTGCTGATGGGTTGAACGGCGCGTGCGCAAAAATCCGTCGCGGGCTGCGCAGATTTATTTTCGGGCAGTGTTCGAAGGCAGTATTGCCCAGAGGATGACGGGGTTTGATGAAATATCTGAAAGCTTCGCGACGGATTCAGGCAGGCCGCAACGTTGAAGGATTAACCCAGGTCAATCCAAGAGGAAACACCATGTACCGTCGACTTACCCTGCTGGTTGCCGCTTTGCTGATCGTCTGCCTCAGCGGCTGCGTGATCGTGCCGGAGCACCGTCATTGCTGCTGGCGTTACTACGGCGCACTGGATACACCAAGCCATGCTGTCAATAGCTAGCGGGCCGCCACAATGCCCGCCCCTCGACCTCTCGTCTGCTGCCTCGGCAAGCGCTTGACTCCCACCGTCGATCACACGACGCTCTGGGCACTTAGCCATCATTCGAGCCGTCCACCATGAGCATTGCCCCTCCGAGCCAGCCCGACAGCGATGTATACCGGACACTGCTGGAGTCGACCAAGGCCATACCCTGGCGTATCGACTGGCAGAGCATGACCTTCAGCTATATCGGCCCGCAGATCGAAGCGCTGCTGGGCTGGACCCCGCAAAGCTGGGTCAGCGTTGACGACTGGGTCTCGCGCATGCACCCGGACGACCGCGAATACGTGGTGAATTTCTGCGTGTCGCAATCCCGTGCCGGGGTGGACCATGAGGCGGATTACCGGGCGCTGACGGTGAACGGCGACTATGTCTGGATTCGCGACGTGGTGCACGTAGTGCGCAAGGACGGCGAAGTCGAGGCGCTGATTGGCTTTATGTTCGACATCAGTGAACGCAAGAAGACCGAAGAACACCTGGTGCGCCTGCAAAAGCAACTCGAGGAATACTCCTATCAGGACGGCCTCACCGGCATCGCCAACCGGCGCATGTTCGACACCATGCTCGAGCGCGAATGGGCCAGCGCCCAGCGGAGCCAGTTGCCGCTGTCGTTGATCATCCTGGATATCGATTTTTTCAAGCAGTACAACGACCACTATGGCCACATCAAGGGCGACGAGTGCCTGCGCCAGGTCGCGCGTACCCTGTCACTGGCCGCCAACCGGCCCCGGGACTTCATCGCACGTATCGGTGGTGAGGAGTTTGTGTGGTTGCTGCCGGAAACCGATGCGGCGTCGGCCAGACAGGTGGCACAGCGCTGCCTGCACCTGATCTGCCAGCAACAGATCGAACATGGCTGTTCAGCGGTATCGAACCTGCTGACTCTGAGCCTGGGCGTGGGTACGCACATCGTCAAACCCGACAGCTCGATGCTGGGTTTTGTCGAAGACGTCGACAAGCTGCTTTACCAGGCCAAACGCAATGGGCGGATGCGTGCGGAGTATGCAGAAGGTGAAGTTTGACGCCGGGGGTTAAATCCCAGGCAAAAAAAATCCCAAGTAGCTGATGGAAACTTGGGATTTAAAAATGCATAAACCGTGGGAGGTGAACGCCCGGCTATAGTAACGAGTGTAAAAAGCTGTAACAAGAAAATTTTATATCCTTTCGTCGGATTAAAAGCGGTGTAAGTCCTTCAATAACCACATGTTTTTTAAGGTAGTGACGTATATGAGTGCCACTTTTTGGTGCAACTACCGTCGATATTTCCACTTATAAAAAAGGGTTATTAGTTAAGGCGGCATGACACTCTTCGACCCGTTCGCTCTCAATTGCTTGCAGGTATCGCGAAGTTCGAGGCCACCGGATGTGGC
Organism: Pseudomonas sp. B14(2022); assembly: GCF_012030485.1. NCBI lineage: Bacteria > Pseudomonadati > Pseudomonadota > Gammaproteobacteria > Pseudomonadales > Pseudomonadaceae > Pseudomonas > Pseudomonas sp. B14(2022). Next base: position 155,636 of record NZ_JAAUVM010000005.1, on the reverse strand, counting down.
CACACTGGCGACTCGCTCAATCTGCTGGCAAAGTGCCAAACGCTCGGCCGCTTCTTCGCGCTGGCGATCCGCCTTGGCGTTGAGTTGCACGAAATAGCCCCCCAGCACCACCGCGACGAGCAGCACGCCGACCGCGAGGAAGCGCAAGCTGGCGGGCGATGGGTGTCCTGCCGGGCTCATCGGCTTACCCTCCCCTGCTCTTCTGATAGCGAACGTCGTCAGCCTCGACCCGCTCCACCACCGACCAGCCCAAGCGCCGGTAGAACCCGTTGGCGCGGATTTCGTCGCGCCCGTCTGTGATCAGAAACAGCGTGTCGTGGTGTTCAAACAATGCGGCCTCTGCCACCGCCATCAGCTTCCGGCCCAGGCCCAGATTTTCATGAGAGGGCAATACGAACATCGCAAATACCTCGCCCTCGGCCAGATCGACCATGGCAAAGGCTGCACGCACACCGTCCACTTCGGCGACCCACGCGCAGGGTGCTTCACGGATGCTGTCGGCCAGCATCTGGGGCGTAATGCCCAGGTCCGCCATCTGCGCGACACTCAAATGGTTTTGCACCACCGAAGTGCGGATGGCAAACAACGCGTCGATATCGTCCAGCCTCGCAAGGCGAATAACCGTGTGCATACAAGCCTCCTCTATCAGGAGCGCAATTGTATGCAAATGGAAACACGCGTTTGTCGTGGATTTGTAAGCCGGCGCCGGCGAGTAGGGTTTTACTTGCGTGCCACTTTGTAACGCACGCAATCCTGGTAGAAACTCTGGCGAATCGCTTCGGGCTTGAGCCGTGAACGACTGTCATATGTCTGCTCGGTGATGCCCATGGCCATCATGCGCATCCAGGATTTATTGAACTTGATGGTCTGGATCTTCTGACGCGCAGCGTACAGCGACACCCCCGACAGCTTGAGCTCCTGGGCCCTGGCGGCCGTGCCGGCGCCCCAACTGCACATGTACTTGTCACCCTCGCGCAGCTCCCGTGCCTGCACGGCAGCCGCGCCGCCGGCCAGGGAGCAGGCGATCAGCATGATTCCAACAGTGCGCATTTGCTTCCCCACCTAACCACCTGAAAATAAAAGCGATTCTGGCGAGAATTTTGTTACAAAGGGGCCATTAAATTGCCTTATCGGCGTGCCATCACCACTGGTAGGTCGCGCTGAAGCCGTGTGGCGCGGTACCGCGTAGGTGGTGATGCCCTCGGCGTTAATGGCCGGGTCTACGCCGATATCGTTGATGGGCGCATAACGCACGGTGTCATTCGACTTGCTGATGCGGTTATCCAGGTAAGCATAGGCCGCCGTGTTGTCGTTGAGACTGGCCTTGCCTTCCAGCTCAAAACCACGGGATTGCACTTCGCCGTCCTGGCTCTGGCAGCGGCCGGCACCGAACCGTAGAACGCGCCCTTGGGGTCCTTCTGGAAATGCCCGAGCAAGGTCAGCGAGGTGCCTTCGTCGGCCGCCAGGTGAACGCGCTGGACAACGACTGGCGACGGGTTTCGGTGTGTTCGACCTGGCCATCGGCATCGTCGAAAAGCCCCGCCACCCGGTAGGAATACACGCCTTAATGGTCAATTGGTCGAGACGCGAAGCCGTGGCGCCGCGGGTTTCCGGGAGGACTGCGGCGCTGTAGCGCAGGTCTGGTTGAGGCTCTCGGCATTCTGCGCACGCATCTGTTCTTTGGTGCCGATGGAGATCATTAATTTTTTATCAGCTACCGCCCTTATTATATTTAAGAAGGCAAAAATCGTTATATGCAACTAACATTAGATTTTTCCGACAACTAATATATCGGAAAAGTTGAATCATTCGAACTATTGGCCGAGTGACCGAAAACATAGGGAAGTGTTATGCCTATCTACTTTGCTGAGCGTTGCGTGAGGACAACTTTCTTTTCTTGCATCCCGACTCAATACTATTTGATCAGGACGTAACCCCCTCACCCCCACGCCACCACCAACAGCCCCACCCCCAACACCAAACACAACGGCGAATAAAACCACGTATCCAGCCGCGCAAACCGTGACCCGCCGACCTTCTTGAAAAACCCCACCAACTCCGAATCCCCAATCGCCCTGGCAAACATCAGCAGGGCAATCGCGCTGATGCCCCATTGCAACGCCGCATGGGATACCGCCGAAAAGTACAGCCCGGCCCGCAGGCACACCAGCAGCGCAATGCCTACCAAGCCCATCGCCACCAGAAAGGTACCCAGCGCCGAGGGCTTGAACGCAGGGCGAGGCCCGCTGGCGAATTCGCCGGGCAGTTGGGGGATGGCGGCGAGGCTGCCGAGTTTGCCGCCGGCAGCCCAATACAGGTGCACCATGCTGATGCAAGTAAAAACGCCGACGATCCATCGTGCGATGACAAAACTCATGGCGGGTTCTCCCTGAAAGGTGCGAAACAGGATAGTCGCCCTGAGATTTTTTGCAGGTATTTCGTCGGCGGCTGATAGTAAAGTGCCGCCCCATAAAACTCGCCCGTGCCGACCGCTCGCTCATTGCCTGGATGCTCTATTGCCGCGGCCTGCTCAATGTGTCCGCCTGCAGTATCGGCCACGGGCAGAGGGTTCGCTTGAGCTGGCGGTGCAAACCAGATGCTAAAGCGGCAATGCAAAAAAAATGTGGAAGAAGCACCGCCCCTCCCACATTTCTGGATCTCCGCTCGGTAAGTAAGCTTCGTGCTTACTTCAAGCTCGCCTCAACCTTCTGCGCCACATCCTCGGTCAACCACGCCTTCCACACCTCTGGATGTTCCTTGAGAAACGCCTGGGCCATCTCCCGAGGCGCGGTGTGGTTCTCGCTCATGGTCGCCAAGGCTTTATTCAGCGGCTCAATCGGCAACTCAACCTTCTCGAAAAACTTGGCAATCTGCGGATGCTCCTTCTGGAACGGCGTAGACACGCCAATACTCAGCTTGGATGCCAACGACCGCGTTGGCTTCGGATCAGGGTTATCCGCATCCGTCAGAGTCTTCCAGGCCTCGGCATCGAACGGTGGTTCTTCCAGCTGGATCAACTTGTAGCGTCCCATCAACGGCGTCGGTGACCAGTAGTAGAACAACACCGGTTTGCCGCGACGGATCGACGAGGCGATTTCGGCATCCAGTGCAGCTCCCGAACCGCTGCGGAAGTTCACGTAGCTGTCATCCAGGCCGTAGGCCTTGAGCTTCTGTTTGTTGACCACTTCCGAGGTCCAGCCGATGGGGCTGTTGAGGAAACGCCCCTTGCCTGGGGATTCCGGGTCCTTGAACACGTCCTTGTAACGCGCCAGGTCCTTCACGCTCTTGAGGTCCGGCGCCAGGGGTTTGATGCCTTTGGCCGGGTCGCCCTTGACCACATACTCCGGCACCCACCAACCCTCGGTGGCGCCTTTGACCGTATCGCCCAGGCCCACCACCTTGCCTTCGGCCTCGGCCTTGACCCACACCGGGCTGCGGCCGGCCCACTCTTCACCAATGACCTGGATGTCGTTCTTGGCCAGGGCGGTTTCCAGGGTGATGGTGGTACCGGGCAAGGTGTCGGTGGGCAAGTCGTAGCCCTTCTCGACGATGACCCGCAGTATTTCGGTGATCAGGCTGCCGCTTTCCCAGTTCAGATCGGCAAAGTGCACCGGCGCCTGCGCGGCCGAAGCTGGCAGCGAAGTCACGGATAAACTCAGGGTCGTCAGCGATGCAGCCAACAGCGTTCTCAATCCTTTCATGCCCTTGCACCTCGCGATGTCGCAGCAAACAACGAACGGCTTTGCTGTCTATGCGCGAAGCCTCTGAATAGTTAAGTCAACTCAACTGTAGTAGAGGTTCCGGGAGATAGGAGATGTTCGCAGTATTTACCGATTATTCACTGGCCTTGAACGTCACCAGCTCACCCTTGCGCCATTTGGCGGCCTTGCCGGTCACGGCCTTGAGGGTTTTGGTCAAGCCTTCCTGCAGTTGTTCATTGGCTGCAAACACCAGCATCACACTGTGGCCTTCCTTGAAGACGATGCCCTGGCCCTCGGTCGAAGACACAAAGGCGTAGTCGCCCAAGCCATACACCGTCAACTTGATATCGCGGAACTTGAGTTCAAACTTGCCACCTTCGCGACTGGGCAATACCGCAGCACGGAAATGGTCACCCACTTTGAGCTCCAGACGGGGCTTGTCATCCACCACCATGGCCGCTTCGGTATCGATTTCGGCGATGTAGATGCCTTCCGGCGTCTGCTCAGTGATGTAAACAAAACGGGATTGAAACTGCTTGACCAACTTTGCGCGCAAATCACCCAGCACGAACAACGCGTGCATATCCAGATTACTGACTGCCAAGGAAACGCCCCCATATAGAAAAAAGCACTGTCCGCCAGAGCGGGCAGCACAAAGAAACGGCCATCTCGGCACGATCACACAACACATTCATTGAAAAACTGAAGAAGACCCCGTTGCTGCGCCCAAAGCCCCGGACGGGCGTGCACGATGGGCCTAGCGCAGGGACATCAGGCATCGCAGGAGATCACAGGTTCAATAACCAGAGAATACCGGTCGACCCGCTTCAGAGAATAACACTATTAAAAACGCAGTTTCCGACAGCTCATACAAACAAAAACATCTCGGCGCGGAACCAGGTGCGGGCTGCCGACGACAATACTAAAACAGCAACACGGGTCAACACCACCTGTAACGCTGCTGGTAGGTCAACAAGATCGACAGGAGCTGACCATGCAACGACGCCCATACGACGCTACGTCTTCCCGCACTCGCTCATCATGTCAGGACGAACGACAATACTACTGCTTGCGCACTCCCAACGGGTACCCCAATTCCGTTCTTTACCAAGTTGTACCCGCCGGAAGAAACTTCTTCCATATCCGCGAAGTTACCAGTGGCAGAATCAAAGGCTTTCGCAGCGACCACATCGAGGCCTGTGAACTGGCCAAGCGGCTGGAAGCCTCACTGTACGACGGGATCGTTTCGTCACCCGGATGACTTTACTGCGCCGCAGCCCTTCAACAACTGCCATACTGGCCTGTCCATTGGAATTTGCCCCCGCACGGGCCAGGTTTCATCAGTGCAGTTGGTTACCTCGAAGGGAAGGTTTACGTGACGGAATTTGATATTGGCGAATTTTTCATCCATGGCGACGCAAGGGAAGTAGACGGTGAGTTTCAAGCAGTGATCGTGATGCGCGCCAAGCCACCGTTGACTACCGTCACGACGCACCAGGTCGAAAAAGACCGTTGGTTCAAGACCCTCGATACCGCCGCCAGCGCCGGAAAAGAATCCGCGCAGGCACTCAAGGCTGCAGTGGATTCAGGGGCACTGACCTCCTGACAATCCGATCGAACTCTACCGCGCCACAAGCCTCCCATGCATAACGATCCTGAAACCCGCACGGAGACTGACATGGATGCGCCAATACCTACACTCGAAACGTTATTTGAACAACTGGGCCTGGACTCAACACCCGAAGCGATCGATGCCTTCATCGTCGCGCACCCGCTGAGTGACGACGTGAAGTTGATCGACGCGCCCTTCTGGACGCCGCAACAGGCTCAGTTCCTCAAGGAAGAACTGCGTGAAGACGCCGATTGGGCCATGGCGGTGGATGAGCTGAACCAGCGCCTGCATCAACCGCAGTAATCCACCCAATGCCGGCTGCCTGACCGCAACGGGCGCAATAGCGCTTGCCAGGCAGCCTGTATTTCCCCGCTGCTTCCCGACTGGCGAAGCACAGACAGCAACAATCCCTAGCGCACAGCCTTCGCCCCCTCCGGCTTATACCCCAGGCGCAAGCCACCCCAATGCCGCCCCCGGACCATGATCGGCACCGACAAGTCGTGCATCAACTCGCCGGTATCGCGGGTGTAGGTCTGCAATAACACCGCTTGCTGGTGGCTGCCGCAGCGGATCCCGGTGCGGTCATCGAACTTGCGCTTGGTGCGGTTCTGCACCGCGTCGACCTGGGCATCACCGGTCAGCGCCTGGGAAAACGCCTTGTTGTGCGTCGGCACATACCCCTGGGGCGTGCAGGCAATGGCAAACACCAAGCCTTCATGGCGTGGCAACAGCGCTTCCTGGATGGCCGGCAGCACCTGATCGGTGTAGCCATCGAACCGGCTGTGGTACTTGCTCGGGCTGGTGTTGGGGATCAAGGTGTAGCTGCGGTCGAACAAATCATCCAGGCTGATGCGATTCTGCTGTACATCGGCTTCGAATTGCGCGGCAATCCGGCTCGCGCCTTCGCACGCCAGGTCGTAGATGCGCTGGTGATAGTCATCCAGCCCGACTTCCGCCAGGCGCTCACTGATCGTTTCGGCCTGCCCTTCCATCTGCACAGCGGCCTCGGCCAACTGGCGGGTTTGCTGGTCGCTGACGATAAGGTCGCTGCGCATTTGCTCCACGGCGTGGAAGAGGCTGTCGAGTTGAACGCGGTTGTCGTCGGTGCCCTGGGCGATTTCATTGACCTGGCCTTCCACACCCGCCGCCAGGCCGGCAATGTTCTCCAGGTGCTCGCCGGCGTGCTCCACCTGCTCGACACCGGTGTGCAAGTCTGCCGAGAGCTGGCGAATCTGCTCAACCACCTGGGCAGTGCGTTGCTGGATATCCGCCACCATCACCCCGACTTCATCGGTGGCCGTGGCAGTGCGGCCAGCCAGCCCACGCACTTCATCCGCCACCACGGCGAACCCGCGACCGTGTTCACCGGCCCGCGCCGCTTCAATCGCGGCGTTGAGCGCCAGCAGGTTGGTCTGGCTGGCGATGGACTGAATCACCAAGGTCACCCGCTGGATTTCTTCACTGCGTTGGCTCAGGGCTTCAATCAACTCTCGACTGGCATTGGCGCGCTGGCTGAGTTGATGCATACGAATGATCGACTGGGCCAGCACTTCACGGCCTTCAGTGCTGCGTTGATGGGCCTGGCTGGCCGCCTGCAGGGCCTCGCGACTGAGTTGAGAGGTGACCTTTTCGGTACTGATCATCACCTCGGCACTGCTGACGATCTGCTTGGCCGCGCCCAATTGCGATTGCACACGAGCCGCCAGTTGCTTGACCGAGTAGGCTACGCCGGCAGCGGAAAGTGCGTTATGGCTGGTGGTATAGGACAGATCACGGGTCAGCTCGCCAATAGCATCGGTAGTGTCGGGCGGTGCCGTGCGGGATGTGCGGTTCATAAGGCTTGGCAGCCAGATCACCAGCAAGGCAATGGGCAGGCAGAGATATATCGGCAGGCTGGCAAACGCCAGGCCCAGCAGTACCAGCACCATTGCGGCGCTCTGCAAGAGCGGCATCAACCAGCCGGGCAACCCACGCACCACCGGTTGCGGTAGCACTGCTGCGCCCATCAGAGATCCGTCTCCAGCCATCTTCGTCACCCCACCGCTTGTCATTATTGTCCCTGCATTAAACGCCACTATCGAGCCATTATCCATGGGCCTTTAGTGGGGTAGCTTGCAGCAGATCAATAGACGAGGGCGTAACGGGTCTTTCTCCGGGGGACCGCGCAGGCGACCCCCCAGCTTCAGCGCATCAGGCTTGGCGCTGGTGCTTGTCGATCTGCTCGTGACGCTCTTGCGCTTCGATGCAGTATTTGGTGGTAGGACTGATCAGCAGGCGCTTGAGGCCAATAGGTTCACCGCTGTCATCGCACCAGCCGAAGGAGTCTTCCTTGATGCGTTCCAGTGCACGCTCAAGCTGCGGCAGCATGCGCTGATCGCGGTCGATGGCGTTGACCAGCCAGGTGCGCTCTTCTTCAACGGAAGCGGCGTCGGCCGGGTCGGCCGGGGTGTCCAGGCTTTCAATGGCGATGCGGTTCTGCTCAATGCGCTCGTGGTGCTCCACCTTCATGTCTTGCAGCAACTTCTCGAAAAAAGCGTGCTGTTCGGCATTCATGTAGTCATCCGCCGGCATGGCCAGCAACTTTTCCTTTGTCATTGATTTCTCTATAAAAAATACGTGCATTAAGGCGAATAAGGGAGCGTTCCGGTCGACCTCTGCAGGTCTCGGAAAGGCGCCATCCATTCCAAGCGCCACCCGGCACTCAATTTACGAGGGGCGGCAGTCTAAGGCCGACTTGAGGGCACAGCAACTGAAATGACAGGCATTTTTACCGATATAACCCCCAAAGGCACCAGGACGGGCTTGGCGAATGGTCATCGGAGTGCGTTTATAGCAAGAAATTCAGTGTTGTGGAGCTATATAGAAGACAAACGGTTGAAACAGACTGTTGATGATTAAATGTGGGAGGGGCGGTGCGACGATTCGACTTGCCCCCTCCCACATTTTGTACTGCGTCAGCGTTTAAGCTTGCGCTTGTTGCGATATTGGTCGATCACCACCGCCACCACGATGATCAGGCCCTTGATGATGTCCTGGATATACGCATCCACGCCGACAAAGGTGAACCCGCTGGCCATCACCCCGAGGATCAGCGCGCCGATCACAGTGCCGGTGATACGCCCTACCCCGCCCGCCAGGCTGGTGCCACCGATCACCGCGGCGGCAATCGCATCCAGCTCATACGACATGCCCATGCCCGCCTGGCCGGTGGCAGCGCGTGCCGAGGCCACCACACCCGCCAGACCTGCCAGGAGGCCGGCAATGCTGTAGACGATGATCAGGTGCCGCTTGACGTTGATCCCCGACGTCCGCGCCGCCTGCATATTGCCGCCGATGGCGTAAGTGTACTTGCCGTACTTGGTGTAGCGCAGGGCGATATGGAAAATCACCGCCACCACCAGGAAGATGATCACCGGCATCGCGCCATGGCCGATAGCCGTGTACGAATCCGAGAGCATGCTCACCGGCTGGCCTTCGGTGTAGTAGCGCGCCAGGCCACGGGCCGAGACCATCATGCCCAGGGTGGCGATAAACGGCGGAATACCCGTGACGGCGATAATGCTGCCGTTGATCGCCCCCGCCAGCAGCCCCACACCCAACCCCATCGCCACCGGAATCCACACCGGCAAGTCCGTCAGCGAAGGAAACACCGCCCGGGAAAAGTCGGAGGTTTGCGCCAAACTGGCGGCGATCATCGCCGACAGCGCCAACACCGACCCCGACGACAGGTCAATCCCCGTGGTGATGATCACCTGGGTCACCCCGATCGCCAGCAGGCCGATGATCGACACTTGCAGGATCATCAGCACCAGGCGCTGGGAGTTCATCAGGAAGCTCTGATCCCGCACGATCCAGCCAAACAGCTCAAACACCAGGCCGATGCCGATCAGCACCAGGAAGATGCTCAGCTCGGTGGGCAAGCGCCGACGATGCTTGACCGGTGCCGTGGCAGGCTTGTTGTCTGTTATTGCGTTCATAGCCAATCACCTTCTTATTCTATGGCACGGACCAACCGCAGGCCCGCGCGGCTGTTCGTCAGTGGACCGCGGTCATACCGGAGGCCAGCTGCATGACTTTTTCCTGGGTCGCATCCGCACGGTCCAAGGTGCCCATCAGTTCGCCTTCGTGCATCACCATCACCCGGTCGCTCATGCCCAGCACTTCAGGCAGCTCGGAGGAAATCATGATCACCGCCATGCCTTCGCCGGCGAGGAAGGAGATCAAGCGATAGATCTCGGCCTTGGCCCCCACGTCGATACCCCGGGTCGGCTCATCGAGGATCAGCAAGCGTGGGTTGGTCATCAGCCAGCGCGCCAGCAAGGCTTTCTGTTGGTTGCCGCCGGACAAGGTGTCGATGCACTGCTCCAGGGACGGCGTCTTCACCCGCAGTTTCTTGCACATGTCCTCGCACAGGGCGCGCAGGGCTTTCTGCTGGATAAAACCGTTGCCCGAATAGTGCGGCAGCACGGCCATTTCCATGTTTTCCAGCACCGACAGGCAGGGGAACAGGCCACTGAGCTTGCGGTCCTCGGTCAACAGCGCAAAGCCTTTTTCGATGGCCATGTGCGGGTCGCTGATGCGCACCGCCTCGCCATCCAGGGTGATCTGCCCACCGCTGCTGGGGGTGATGCCGAAAATGGTTTCCGCCACATTGGTGCGCCCCGAGCCCATCAAGCCGGCGATGCCGAGGATCTCACCGGCATGCAGGTCGAACGACACGCCCTGGAACACCCCGTCCAGGCGCAGGTCGCGCACCGACAGCAGCAGTTCGCCGATGGGCGTCTCGCGCACCGGGAACAACTGGCTCAGCTCACGCCCCACCATCATCGAGATCAGGCTGTCGCTGTTCATGCTGTCGGCGCGTTGCAGGCCGATGTACTGGCCGTCGCGGAACACCGCCACTTCATCGGCAATGGCGAACACTTCGTTCATTTTGTGCGTGATGTAGACGATGCCTTTGCCCTGGGCCTTGAGGTCGGCAATGATCGAAAACAGGTGGGCCACTTCCTTGTCGGTAATGGCCGAAGTCGGTTCATCCATGATCAGGATGTCGGAGTCGTAGGACACGGCCTTGGCAATCTCGACCATCTGCCGTTCGGCGATGCTCAGGTTGCCCACGTGTTCCTCGGGGTCCAGGTTGATGCGCAGGCGCGCCAGCAACTCGGCGGTGCAGCGGTGCATTTCGCGGTGGTTGACCATGTGCAGGCTGTTGAGCTGCTCACGGCCGATCCAGATATTCTCGGCGATGCTCATGTGCGGCATCAGGTTGAGTTCCTGGTGGATCATCGCGATCCCGGCCTTCTGCGCCGCGAGCGGCGTGTCAAACACGATGGGCTTGCCGCGCAGGCGGATTTCACCGGCGTCGGGCTGGTAGATGCCGGCGATGATTTTCATCAAGGTCGACTTGCCCGCACCGTTCTCGCCCATCAGTGCCAGCACCGTGCCGGGGCGCACACGCAGTTGTACATCGGCCAGGGCCACGACGCCGGGAAAGCCTTTGCTGATGTTGACGATTTCCAACAGGTAAGGTTCGTCCAGCGGCAACGGCTGGATACCGGGAGTCTGCGAGACAGCGGCTTGAGCGAGCATAAGACGGTACTCCATCAGCAGGGCGTGCACGACCGCCCTGCCGGTTCATTGTTGTTATGTCAGGGCTACTTGAACTTGGCGACGTTTTCCGGGGTGATCAGCTGGAACGGGATGATCACGTTCTGCTCGACCGGCTCGTTCCTGGCCATCTTGCGCGCCGCTTCCACCGAGCCCACTGCCTGGCCCTTGGCATCCTGGAACGCGGAGGCGGCCATGTCACCCTTGGTGATCGCATTCAAGCCATCCGGCGTACCGTCGACCCCCGCGATCAGCACACTACCCTTTTCCTTGCCGGCCGATTTCAGTGCCATGGACGCGCCGATCGCCATCTCATCGTTGTTGGCCAACACCGCATTGAACTCGCGGCCTTGGGTCAGCCAATCGTTGACCAGGGTCATGCCCTTGTCCCGCAGCCAGATACCGGTCTGTTCCTGTTCGATCTTGATGTCCGGGTACTTGGCCAACACTTCCTTCACGCCCTTGGTGCGGTTGGTGGTGGAGTTGTTCGCCAGGTCGCCCAGCAGGATCACGATCTTGCCCTTGCCGCCGAGTTTCTCAGCGATGTACTGCATTTGCAGTTTGCCGGCCTCGACGTCATCGGAGGTCACGGCCACGACGTCCTTGGGCAAGTCCTTCTGGTCGGGACGGCGGTTGACGAACACCAGCGGGATGCCCGCCTTGGTCGCGGCATTGATGATGTTCTTGGTGGAAGCAGTGTCGACCGGGTTGACGATGATGGCGTCGACGTTCTGGCTGATAAAGTTCTCGACCTGGCTCAGTTGCTTGACCACATCGGCGCGGGCGTCTTCGAACTGCAGCTGCACGCCGTCGCCCTTGGGATAGGACTTGGCCTGCTTGTCCATGTCTTCGCGCAGGTAAGTGAGGAAGGTGTCATCGAACGCGGACATGCTCACGCCGACCTTGATGTCGGCAGCGCTGGCAAAACCGCTGGCCAGCATCATGGATAAAGCCAGCGCGGTAAAACGGATCGGGGTCTTCATGAACGGTCTGTCTCCACTTTCTTGTTGGTTTTTTGGACGTTGCGTTTATCAGAGCTCGGCGGGCAGTCGTACGACCGGTGCGCCTGGAATGCAGCAGACCAGCGCGCCTTGGTTTTCGACGCACAGCATATTAAGGAAGGAGAAGTAGAACGGCCGGGCGCGCGGCAGGCCGCGGGGCGTGTGGGCAGGGCGTAAAACTCGCAGTACAGCGTTGAAGATTTTCATCTGACGGTACCTGGTTGTTTTTGATCTTGTTTTTGTTGAGTCGCCCGAATCGAGTCCGAACGTACTTTATGCAACCTGGAAAAGACTTTATTGGAAAATAATTTCCATATCAACCTGTTTTAGAATTTTATTCTATTTTTGTTGAAACCACCTGCTGGCGCTCGGCGCTGAGGCGTGCAGCGTCCAATATACGGGTGGTTTCCAGCGCGTCATACGCATCCACGGGCAACGGGCCCTGCCCTTGCACCGCCGCTTGCAACTGGCGATAGAACTGGGTCCAGCAGCCCTTCTCCGACGGCACTCGCTCACGCTCCGGCCCCTGTTCGAACCAGCCCCAGCGGCGATGTTCTTCTGCACCCCAGTGTTCACCTTCGGTTTTCGGCGACTTGCCGGCCATCAGCGCTTCTTCCTGGCCATCCAGCCCGTCCACGGTGTAGCAACCCAAGGTGCCACTGACGCGAAAACGCGGAGCCTGGCTGTTCTGCAGGGCGTTGCCCCACAAATGGGAAACCACCCCGTTGGCATGGGTCAGGGAGACGAAGAAACCATGGTCGAGGTTCGGGTATTCAGGGGTGAACTGTAACTGCGCAAAGACCCGGTCCACCGGGCCGAACAGCTGCAGCGCCTGGTCCACCAGGTGGCTGCCCAGGTCCCGCAACCAGCCGCCGCCGCTGGCATTGCCCACGGCTTGCGGGCTGTAGCGCTCGACGCGGGATTCAAAGCGGGTGATCTCACCCAAGGCACCAGCGTCGATCAATTTGCGCAGGGTCAGGTAGTCCGAGTCCCAGCGCCGGTTCTGGTAGACGCTGAGTAACACCTCATGACGCTCGGCGGCAGTGATCAGCGCCTGGGCCTGTTCGGCGTTGGCGGCAAAGGGTTTGTCGCTCACCACCGCCACACCGTGTTCGATGGCTTCCAGCACCAGCGCCGGGCGGCCCTTGAGGGTGGTGGAAATGACCAGGGCATCGACACCGGCTTCGACGATCTGGCCGATGCTGTCAAAGGCCTGGACGCCGGGGTGGTCGGTTGCCAGTTGCTGGCGACGTTCGGGTGATCGGGTGACGACACCGACAAATGTTGCGCCGGGCAGGGTTGCAATCAGCGGCGCATGAAAGAAGCGCCCTCCGTGGCCATAGCCGACAAGTCCGATTCGCATGATCAACTCCTGAATTGAATTGGAAACCAATCAACTGTGGGAGGGGGCTTGCCCCCGATAGCGGTGGGTCAGATAACAACTGGTTGACTGACACACTGCCATCGGGGGCAAGCCCCCTCCCACATTTTTTAACAGAGTTCCTTCAGTGATTTAGCCGTAGAAGTGCGGACGATCCGGCAAGCTCACCTTCACAATCTGCTCACTGCCCTGCGCTTCAATACACGCATCCGCCGCCACCGCCGCCGCAAACCCATCCCACGCCGACGGCCCACCGACCTGCCCGGCGCGCACGCTATCAATGAAAGCCTGCAACTCCACGTCATAGGCGCCGATAAACCGATCCTTCCAATCCATCAGGATCGCATTCGACAGCTTGGCCCCACTGCGCAGCTGCACCTGGGACGGCTCCGGCAATTTGGCGATGCCGGTCTCCCCCACCACTTCGCACTGGATGTCGTAGCCGTACTGGCAGTTCACAAACACTTCCACATCAATACGGGTGCCCTTGGCGGTTTCCAGCAGCACGATCTGCGGGTCACGCAGATGGGCCAGGGCCTTGCTGGTCTTGCGCGGGAACACCACCTGCACCGACACGTAGTCGTCGTTGAGCAGCCAGCGCAGGACATCCAGCTCGTGGATCAGGGTGTCGGTGATCGCCATGTCGGTCTTGTAGTTCTCGCCCACCGTCGGGTTGCGGTGCGCGCAGTGCAGCATCAACGGCTCACCGATCTGGCCGCTGTCGATCACCGCCTTGAGGGCGCGATAACCTTCGTCATACGGGCGCATAAAGCCGACTTGCACCAGGCGCTTGCCGTAGGCCACTTCGGCGTCGACGATCTTGCGGCAGCCTTCGGCCGTCACCGCCAGGGGCTTCTCACAGAACACCGGTTTGCCGGCGGCGATGGCGGCGAGCACGAACTCCTCGTGGCTCGGGCCCCAGGACGTGACCAGAATCGCCTCGACCTGCGGCGAGTTGATCAGCGCATGGCCGTCCGGGTACACCTCGGCGTCCAGCTTCAACTCCGCGACCACCTTGGCGGCCTGCTCAAGGTTGATGTCGGTTACGGCCACCACCTGGCTGTTGAGCAGGGTCTGGCTGCAACGACGAATATGATCGCGGCCGATGGCGCCGGTACCGATTACACCAAGCTTCAAAGACATACAAACGCTCCTCTTGTTATTAGTACTGCCGGGCCTTGGCCAGGTGTTCATTGAGTTTTTTCGCGGCGGCGTTGGTGCGTTCGCTGGTGGACACCTGCGCCACCCCCACCCGCCACCACGACAGGTAGCCGTGGACCATGGTCTTGGGCAGGACCTTGATATCGATCAGGGTCGAGACGCTTTGCGTGCGCGCATCGGCCAGGGCCGCTTCCAGTTGTTCCACACTGCTGACCTTGTAAGTCTTGCAGCCGTAAGCCGCGGCGCTCATGGCGAAATCCACCGGCACCAGGCCACCGTCGAGCTTGCCGCTCTCGGGGTTGCGGTAACGGAATTCGGTGCCGAAGCTGTCCATGCCATTGCCGATCTGCAAATTGTTGATGCAGCCGAAGGCCATGTTGTCGAGCAGTACCACGTTGATCTTGCGCCGCTCCTGGATCGAGGTGGCCAGCTCCGAGTGCAGCATCATGTAGGAACCATCGCCGACCAGGGCATAGACCTCCTTGGTCGGCTCGGCGAGCTTCACGCCAAGGGCGGCGTTGATCTCATAGCCCATGCACGAATAGCCGTACTCGACGTGGTAGGTGTTGACGCCCTTGCTGCGCCAGGCACGCTGCAAGTCGCCGGGCAGGCTGCCGGCCGCAGCGACGATAATCGCGTCGTCGGCCAGGCGCTCGTTGAGCACGCCGAGCACCCGGCTCTGGGTCAGGCACGAGCCGGTCAGTTCGATAAATTCACGCAGCACGGCGCGGTCGAGGTGGTCGTCGACTTCCGGCACAAAATCATCGCCGTGGTATTCGACCTGATGCACACGGTCCACTTCGGCGTCCAGTTGCGCCTTGGCGTCGGCGATCTGCTCGCCCCAGCCGGAACGGTAATCACCGAGGGCATCGGCCAACGCTTCGAGGGCGACCCTGGCGTCGGCCAGTACCTGCACGCCGTCGAGTTTCAAGGCATCGCAGGGGCTGATATTGAGGTTGAGAAACTTCACCTCGGCATGCTTGAACAGCGATTTCGACGAGGTGGTGAAGTCGGTATAGCGGGTACCGATGCCAATGATCAGGTCGGCCTCGGGCGCCAGCAGGTTGGCGGCCAGGCAGCCGGTTTCGCCGATGCCGCCCACGTTCAGTGGATGGCTGGAGACCACGGCGCTCTTGCCTGCCTGGGTTTCGGCGAAGGGAATATCAAAACGCTCGGCAAAGGCTTGCAGCGCGGCATTCGCACCGGAGTACTTCACGCCACCACCGCAGATGATCAGCGGTTTGCGCTTGCCTCGGAAAGCCGCCAACGCATCGCCGATCATCGCGGCGGTGGCCGGGCGGCGGTCGATACGGTGCACACGTTTTTGCAGGAAATAGTCCGGGTAATCCCAAGCCTCGCCCTGCACATCCTGTGGCAGCGCCAGAGTCACCGCGCCGGTTTCGGCAGGGTCGGTGAGCACGCGCATGGCGTGAATCGCCGCCGTCATCAGTTGCTCAGGGCGGTTGATACGGTCCCAGTATTTGCTCACGGAACGGAAGGCATCGTTGGTGCTGATGCTCAGGTCGTGGAACTGCTCGATCTGTTGCAGCACAGGGTCGGGCTGGCGGCTGGCGTAGACATCGCCGGGCAGCAACAGCAACGGGATACGGTTGGCGGTGGCGGTCGCCGCCGCGGTGAGCATATTCGCAGCACCTGGGCCGACGGAGGCGGTGCAGGCGTAGATCTTGCGGCGCAGGTGCTGCTTGGCAAAACCGATGGCGGCATGGGCCATGCCCTGCTCGTTACGGCCCTGATGCACCACGAGGTCGCCGCTGTCCTGTTCCAGGGCCTGGCCCAGACCCAGCACATTGCCGTGGCCGAAAATGGTGAACACGCCGGCGACGAACTTGCTCTGCACGCCATCGACTTCGATGTACTGGTTATCCAAAAACTTCACCAGGGCCTGGGCCATGGTCAATCGGGTAGTGGTCATGTCGCGCCCCTTATCGTTTCTGCAGGTGGGCGATGCTTGCCCCCAAGGCCTGCTGGATATCCGCCAGCTCGTGCACGCTTGTCGCAAACGGTTCGAACGACAGGTAGCCGCTGTAACCGCTGCTGAGCAAGGTGTCGATCTGAGCGGCATTGCCGAGGATATCGCCCTCGCCCACCAGCACACGGTGGCCGTCGCGGATCGAATTGAGCGGCGCCTGGACATCTTCCACGCCGGAGATATGCACCAGCCCGGTCAGTTCCGGGAAGAACTCATGCTCGCTGGCCAGGTGGTGATGGAAGGTGTCGTGCACCAGGCGGAATACATCCAGGCCGCCGATGGACTGGATCGCGTTCACCGCCACGCGCTTGCGGCGCATGGCGCACTCTTCGAAGCCCAGGGGCTCGATAAACCCGAGAATCCCGTACTCGCGCAGGATCGGCGCCAGCTCGCTCAACGCGGTGCGCAAACCGGCGGCGCGCTGGGCTTCGTTGCGGGTGTCGCCGGGTTCATTGAACGGGCACATCACCAAGCCTTGCGCACCGCATTCGCGGGCATAGGTGGCGAGCGCTATCGCCTGGGCGCGGCGCTCGTCGTTCCACACATCGAAGGGGTACAGCGCGTTGATCGACAGCACCGTGATGCCCTGGGCGGCGCACAATTCACGCACGCGGCTGGCCGGGGTGCCGTATTCGATCTGACGATCCTTGAGGTCGTTGCGAATCTCGATGGCATCGCATTTCAAGGCCACGGCCAGTTGGATGAAATCCGGCAGGGACAGGTTGGGCGCGACCATACGGTTAAGGGCAAAGCGTAGAGGCGACTTCATTGTTGTTGTTCTCCGTCCAACACCGTTTACAGGTCCAGCAGCCAGCTGTGCTGCGGGTCGTTGTGGAAATGCCAGGCACGCTTTGGGCCGGCCATCACGTTCAGGTAGTAAGACTCGTAGCCATACGGCACGCTGACCGGGTGATACCCCTTTGGCACCACCACCAGGTCGCTGTTTTCCACGGCCATGGCCTGGTCGATGCTGCGGTCGTCGGTGTACACGCGCTGGAACACAAAGCCCTGGGGCGGGTTGATCTGGTGGTAGTAGGTCTCTTCAAGAAAGCTCTGGTGCGGCAGGTCGTCGGTGTCGTGCTTGTGCGGCGGGTAGCTCGACGAATGCCCGGATGGTGTGCGCACTTCCACCACCAGCAGCGAATGGGCCGGGTCGGTGTCCGGCAGGATGTCGCACACGTAGCGGGTGTTGGCGCCTTTGCCGCGTACGCTGCGCTTGCAGTGCTCGGGGCGAATCAGGCGTGGTTCGAAACCCGGCGCACCGGGCGCCGCGCACACGGCAATCTGTACGTCGCTCAACGCGGTGACCTGGGCATCGGTACCCGGCGGCAGATAGGCGGCGAACGGCGACTTGTCCTCGAACACCGACTGGCGATCACCGAGGTTCTGCCAGTTGAAGCCCTCGCCTTCGATAGTCACCCGGCCGCTGAGCAGCACCAGGCACAGCTCTTTATCGCCGGCAGTCACCGGCAATGTTTCGCCAAGGCTCAGGCGGTAGGCGGCAAAGCCTACGTATTCCAGGCGGCCCTCTTCCAGGGCGACCATGGTTTGCCCGCGTTTACTGCTCTTTACCAGCAAGCTCATGGTTTGGTCCTCTCGTTGAGAAGCGCACGCAACGTGTCATAACCCTTTTTTGCATAGACATAGCTGGGCGCCACGGCCGGATCCTGCTCGGCTTCCACCACCAGCCAGCCCGCGTATTTCGCGGCCAGCAGCACATCGAGTAACTCGGCAAAATCGATATCGCCGTCACCAGGCACGGTGAAAGTGCCGTTAACGATGCAATCGGGGAAGCTCCACATCTGGTTGCGCGCCAGTTGCACCACGGCTTTGCGCACGTCCTTGAAATGCACATGGCAGACGCGGTCGATATGCGTGCGCAGCACCTCGATGGGTTCGCCGCCGCCCATGTAGCAGTGGCCCGAATCGAACAGCAGGCCGACTTCCGGCCCGGTACGGCGCATCAACTCGTCGATGTCCTGCGGGGATTCGACGTACGCGCCCATATGGTGGTGGTACGCCAGGCGCACGCCCTGGGACAGGGTGAAACGCGCCAGCTCGGTGAGTTTGTCGGCGTAGTCCTGCCAGGCCTGCTCACTGTGGAAACGCGGGCGTTCGATCAGGCGAATGCGCGAGCCCTGGATTGAATCGGCCACCTCGCCGTACACCAACACCGTGGCGCCGTTTTGTTTCAACAGTTCGACGTGGCCGGCGATGGCCTCGATTTCTTCAGCCACCGAGCGACGGGCCAGGCGACTGGAGTACCAGCCGGAAACCAGCGCCAGGTCATAGGGACGCAGGACGTCGCCGACGCCCTTGGCGTCCTTGGGGAATTTGCCATTGAGCTCAAAACCTTCGTAGCCGATTTCCTTGCCTTCGCTCAGGGCGGTGCTCAGCGGAGTTTCACCGCCGAGGGCCGGAAGGTCGTCGTTGCTCCAGGAGATCGGGTTGATGCCAATTCGGATTGCGGGCATGGCTGCACCTTTATTATTTTCAGGTATCACTGAGATCTGCTTTATGTGGGAGGGGGCTTGCCCCCGATAGCGGTAGTTCAGTTACAGAAGTGTTGTCTGACACTCAGCCATCGGGGGCAAGTCGAATCGTCGCACCGCCCCTCCCACATTGGATTGCATTTCAAATTAAGAACTGGGTTTAGCCTCGGGCACTGCGCCAGGCGTTGATCAACTGCTCAAAGGTCGCCTGGACCTGCTGGATCAACGTCTCATCATCGATCTCCCCCGCCATCCACAAACGGCTCGGTTCCTGGAAGATCGTACGGCCCACGGCAAACCCACGGCAGGTGCTGCTCTGGCTGGCCTGCTGGAAGCCGGCGGCCAGGCATTCGGCCGACGCGTTCAGGCCCAGCAACACCACGCCACGGCAGTACGGGTCGCGTTCCTGGATCAGTTCGTCGAGCTTTGTCCAGTCCTCGGCCGACTGCGCCTCGATTTTCCACCACGCCGGGTAGATACCCAGGTTGTACAGGCGCTTGAGGCTGCGATAGAGCACGTCCGGGTAAGTGGACGGATGGTCCTTGGGCGGGATGACTTCCAGCAGCAGCTCATGGCCGCTGGTCACCGAAGCCTCGTACACCGCCTTGAGCTGCGCTTCCTGTTCCAGGCGCAGCATGGGCTCATCGTCGGGGTGGTATTGCACCAGGCACTTGATGATCTGCTCCTGGGGCCAGGCAATCAGGTTGCTGCCGATCGAGCGACCATGTTCGAACGCCAGCGGCCGCGAGTTCTGCACTTCCACCGGGCGGGCGATCCACCAGCCACGACCGCTGGCGGCATTGAGCGCGTCCTGGCCGAAGCGCTGGTCGGCCAACAGGCCCACATCGGCCTCGACGCCCTGCTCGGCGAGCTTTTTCTCCACGCGTTGGATGGCCTGGATAAACAGCTGCTTGATCTCGCTGATGCGGGTCAGGTCCTGGCCGCCGCGTTGCGCCAGGTCCACCAGTTGCCAGCGGTGATCGAAGGCAAAGATGAACAGCTGTTTCCAGGCCTTGCGTGGCACGGTGACGCGGTGCAGGCGTTGCAGGGTCGCGTCCTGGTCGGGCCGGGTGATCGGCACCGGGCTGCTGAACAGGTAATCCAGCTCGGCCGGCGTCGGCATGGCCGGCGCACAGGCGTGGCGCGAGACGACGAGACCGCCACAGGCATTGGCCAACTGGCTGCAACGCTCATCGCTGGCGTCATTGATCCAGCCGCTGAGGAAACCCGACATAAAGGCATCGCCTGCGCCCAGCACGTTGAGCACTTCAACCCGCACGCCCGGGTAGATGGCGCCATCTTCCAGCCGCGTCGGAATCGCACCGTGGATCACCGTGCAGCCTTGCGGGCCGAGCTTGACCACCAGGGTCGCCGGGGTCAGTTCACGCACGGTGCGCAAGGCGGTGAGCAGATCTTCGCTGCCGCCGGCGATCAGGAATTCTTCTTCGGTGCCGACGATCAGGTCGAAACGCGGCAGGATTTTCTGCACATGCTGGCTGACATTCTGGTCGGCGACAAAACGGGTTTCGCCGTCAGCCTTACCCGCCAGGCCCCACAACACCGGGCGGTAGTCGATATCCAGCACGCGCTTGACGTTGTGCTTGGCCGCATAGTCCAGGGCCTGGATGCTGGCCTTGTACACGCCGTCGGTGGAGAAATGCGTGCCGGTGATCAGCAAGGCTTTGCTCGAGGCAATAAAGGCCTCGTTGACGTCCTCGGCGCGCAGGGCCATGTCGGCGCAGTTTTCGCGGTAGAACACCAGCGGGAAGGTTTCGCGGTCCTTGAGGCCCAGCAGCACCATGGCGGTGAGGCGTTCCGAATCGACCTTGATGCCACTGACATCGCAGCCTTCGCGGGCCAGGGATTCCATCAGGAAACGCCCCATATGGTCGTCCCCCACCCGGCTCAACATCGCCGACTTGAGCCCCAGCCTGGCAGTGCCGAAAGCGATATTGGCGGAGGAACCGCCGAGGTATTTGGCGAAGCTGGACACGTCCTCAAGCCGCGCACCTACTTGCTGTGCGTAGAGGTCGACGCCCAGGCGCCCGAGGCAAATCAGATCCAATTGACGCCCACTGGCAAAACGAGTCTGGCCCATGCTGGCTCCTGTTATTTTTATCAGCCTGCGTTGTGCCGCCGTGGCGACGGCAAACGCTCTTGGTGGGAGCAGACTAGAACGTCCGGCGGCGGCAATCAATATTTATTCCATAATTATTTTTAGTGGAATATTTTTTCCAATACGTCAGCATAGGGGCACGCCAGCCGCCGTGCATCGTTTCAGCAGGCCACGCGGGCCGTGATGCCGGGGTATTTTTTTGCGCCTACCCTGTAGACTTGCGCCACCCATCAGCGCATCAGAAGAACACGCCAGAAGGATTGCCCATGTCCCGCACCGATCCCGAGACCACCCTGGAAGACACTATCGCCAGCCCTCCGATCAATGCCGAACGCCTGTTGCAGCTGATCACCGACGAATACGAAAGCCTGCCGCGCCAGCTCAAGCGCATCGCCAGCTACATGAGCCAGCAGAGCGACCGGATCATGGTCGACCGCATCAGCGACATCGCCCGCGAATGCGAAGTGCACCCCTCGGCGATCGTGCGGTTTTCCCAGCGATTCGGGTTCAGTGGGTTCAGTGAGATGCAGGCGCTGTTTCGCGAGGCCTACACCCACAAGACCACGCCGGTGCAGAACTACCAGCAGCGCATTCGCAGCATGATCGCCAACAAGTCGCAGAAAGCCAGCGGCGGCGACCTGGCCCGCGAGTGCGTCAACGCGACCCTGTCGGGTATCGAGCGCCTGGGGCTGGAGCTGGATGATGTGGCGTTTGAAAAAGCCGTCGACCTGGTGGTCAACGCCGACAATATCTACGTGGTCGGCGTGCGCCGTTCGTTCGCGGTGGCCGACTACCTGGTCTACAACCTGCAGCACACCAATAAGCGCATCCACCTGATCTCAGGCCTGGGCGGCAGCTATCGCGAGCAGATGCGCAGCGTGCGTGCCAATGACCTGGTGATCGCCATCAGCTTCACGCCCTACGGCAAAGAGACCCAGCACTGCCTGCGGATCGCCCAGCACCATCAGGCCAAGACCCTGATCATCACCGACAGCAACCTGTCGCCCCTGGCCAAGCGGGCCAACGCGGTGCTGTTGGTGAATGAAGGCTCGTCGTTTGCCTTCCGCTCATTGAGCGCCACCTTGTGCCTGTGCCAGGCGCTGTTTATTGCGGTGGCGTATCGGTTGGAGTTGAAGGTGGACGAGATTCACGAGCAGGTCGGGTTTGATGACTGACCAGCAGTAATTGGGCTAGCGCACGCCCGTGAAAGCGGATCTGCGCCAGGGTCAACGCGGTGTAGCCGATGATGACCGCCGGCGGCAGGATCGCCTCGACGCAGAACTTGCCCAGTGGCTGCAACGTCAGCCCGGCTTGCGCGGCACGCGCACAGAATTCGCCTTCCTCGACACCGGTCGGTAACCACAACACAAAATGCAATCCGGCCTGCTGCCCGCTGATCGTACAGTGAGGTCCAAGGCACTCGAGCAACACATCGCGCCGCGCCTGATACGCCTGGCGCGAAGCCCGCAAGTGGCGCACGAAAGCGCCGCTGCCGAGAAACTCCAGCAACCCCAATTGATCACTGGCCCCCACCGAATGCCCGGTGAGTTGCAGGGTGCGCAACAACGCCGGGCGCAGCGCCTTGGGCACCACCATGAAGCCGACGCGCAAACCGGGGAACAGGTTCTTGTTGAAGCTGCCGCAGTAGATCACCCGGTCATTGGCATCCAGGGATTTGAGCGCCGCCAGCGGTGCGCTGTGGTAGTTGTATTCGCTGTCATAGTCGTCTTCCACCACCCAGGCCTCGGCGCGGGCAGCCCAGTCCAGCAGCGCCAGGCGTCGCGACACCGACAGGGTCATGCCCAACGGTGCCTGGTGGGCCGGGGTGACGTAGGCCAGGCGCGCCGTGTCGGGGAGTTGAGCGGTATCGAGCCCCTCGGCCGTGACCGCAATCGCCTGGACCTCTGCACCCGCCAGCCCGAACAAGCGTCGTGCCGGTGGATAGCCAGGGTCTTCGACGCAGGCCGTGTCACCGGGCTTGAGCAGCGTACGCGCGATCAGGTCAAGGGCGTGGCGAATGCCGGTGGTGACGATCACTTCATCCGCCTCACAGTGCATGCCGCGATAGCTGCGCAGGTAGTCGGCGATCTGTGCGCGCAGTTCCGGCAGCCCGGCGGGATGGCCTGCTTCGAGCGCACCCGGCCCCGCCGATAGCAGTCCCCGGGAAATACAGCGTGCCCAGGCCTTCATGTCAAACAGGCTGGCGTCAGGTCGCCGAGCGACAAAAGGCACATGGCTCTGCACCCCGGACTCGGGGCGATCAACCGCCACTTCGCGACGAGGCATCGCGCGGGGTGCAGGTGCCGCAATGAATTGCTCCGGGATCACCGCACACACCCGCGTACCGGAACCGGCCACGCGCTGTACATAGCCTTCGCTGTGCAGGCGGTCGAACGCCGCCTCCAGCGTGCCACGGGATACCCGCCAGCGTTCGGCGAGGCTGCGGGTGGACGGCAAACGGCTGCCCGCCGGCACCTGTCGGTTCAGGATCGCTGCGCGCAAGGCCTCGTAAGCACCCTGCTGCTTTCCCACCTCCAGGCTGTCGGGACGCGGCAGGTCCAGGGCGGATGGGGTTTTTCCTCGGCTCATAGTGGTCCAATTATTTTTGTCATAAGCGGCCCTGAGGATTAAACCACAATGCCGCTAGAGTGCGGGCTCTCCTCCTCGTGAAGACACCGCCCATGACTCAACGCGCCCTCTCCCCGTGGTTCTGGCTGATACTGCTGACCGTGCTGATCGGCCTGCCACGCATCACCCTGGACATGCACCTGCCCGCCCTGCCCGCCATGGCCGATTACTTCCAGACCAGCGACAGCCAGTTGCAGTTGACCCTCACGCTGTACACCTTCGGTTCGGCGATCTCCCTGCTGATCAGCGGCCCGCTGACCGACCGTTTCGGCCGCCGTCCCGTATTGCTGGCGGGACTGTTTCTGTACGTGCTGGCTACCGTGGCCTGCGCCCTGGCCGACAGCATCGGTGTGCTGATCATCGCCCGCCTGTTCCAGGCCCTGGGCGGGTGCTGCACCACGGTGATCGGTCGGGTGATCGTGCGCGACTATTTCGACCGGGATGAACAGGCGCGCCTGCTGGGCCTGATTTCCATGGCCATGGCCGTGTCACCGATGGTCGCTCCGGTGTTTGGCAGCCTGATGCTGCCCTTCATCGACTGGCGCGGCCTGTTTGTGCTGCTCGGCGTGATCGGCGCAGTGCTCTACCTGGTGGTGTATCGCCGCCTGCCCGAAACCCGCCCGGCCGATGTCGCCGCCGCGCCGCCGAGCAACCTGCTACGCCTCTACGGTCAGTTACTGCGCGACCGCTATTTCCTGCGCTATTCCCTGGCGATCGGCTGCGTGTACAGCACCTATTTCCCGTTTATCAGTGAGTCTTCGGCGCTGCTGCAGCGGGGCTTCCACCTGTCGGCCACGGCGTATGCGCTGGTGTTCGCGGCGACGATCAGCGGCTACATGCTCGGCGCGAACCTGTTCCGCAGGCTGGTGCGGCGCTTCGAGCCGGACCGGTTGATCAATGCAGCCATCGGCTTGAACGTGCTGGGCAGCGTGATGCTCGCGGTTGCCACCACCGCCATGCCGGGGGAATGGCTGGCGATCGTGCTGCCGATGCTGGTGATCATGGTGTCGGTGGGGATGGTGATTCCGGCGTGCCAACTGTCGGTGTTGCAGCCGTACGGCGCGATTGCAGGAACCGCGTCGGGGTTGTTCTTCTTTACCCAGATGTTCCTCACTGCCGTGAGCAGTTGGGCCACCGGGCTGCTGTCCGACGGTACCTCGCAGCCGCTGGTGATCATGACCGCCGTTGCCAGCGCACTGTTGGTAGCAACCTGGCTGACACTCTACAAACCCAAATGTGGGAGGGAACTTGTCCCCTCCCACATCGGGCCGAGCTGAGCCCGGGATCAGTGCATGAAAATTGCAATCAGGATGATGACCGGGATCGGCACGCCGAGGAACCACAGAAGTAATGAGCGCATGGTGTTCTCCTTGAATTAACGAACGTAGGTTTCGGTTTCGACGTACACCACGGCATCGCGGCGACGGCCACCAAAGGTCGCAGCGAAGCTGGCAAAGAAAGCGCCGATCAACAGTGCGACAAAGGTCCACAGCGAGGTATAGGCAGCAACTTTCGCGGCCGTATCAGCGGCTTGCTTGGCTTTGAGCTTGGCGTCTTCGACGGCTTTACGGGCATCGCCGTAGACTTTGTCGATACGCGCTTCGGCATCGGCCTGGCTGAGGTTGGTGCGCTGGCTGATCAACTGGGCCAGGTAGGCACGGTCTTCAGCGGCGAGTTGGCCGTCGTTGCTCAGGGTGCGGGTGAAGATGCGTGCAACCACGCCATGGGCAGCGTCATCACTGACGGCGACCGGGCGATCATCACGAAACAGGCTGTCGACGTAGTAGTCAAAGTCGCCGCCGTTGACGCCTTTGGCTGCACTGCCTGCGGCTTGTGTGACACCGCTGGCCGCGCCCGCTGCCACGCTGGCACCGGCTTTCACACCGCCGCTCACGACACTGCTGACCGAACCGACCACCAGCACTGCGGTGATCAGCGTGGCAACCGCCCAGGCCAGGAAACCATGGGCGGTGTCGCGAAAGTACACCTCATCGCCATGCATATTGGCCCACTTCACCCGCAACCGGCCGGCGATATAACCGCCCAGGCCCGAGGCAACGATCTGGGTAAACGCCAGCCAGATAATCGTGGAAATGCCAAGCCCCTTGGCGCTGATACCGCTGTCGGCCCACGGCGACACCGCCGAAAAACCCAGGCCGAAGCCCAGCAATACCAGAATCAGGGATAACGCAGCCGCCGCAGCGGCCCCGGCAAAGATAGCCCCCCAGGAAACCCCGGAGCGCGCGCTCGACTCTTGCAGCATGGATGACGATGTGATCATTGTTGTTGTGCTCCCGGCAGGAAAAATAGTGTTACAAGTCTCAAAAGGGACAGTGCAGGCAGCATGCCAGTCGCGCCAAAAATTAAACTCCTTATATTTCAACACGTTAAGTAAATTGAACTTGCCTGAACCATGCAACTTGCAAGAAATGGCTGCGGCAGGCGGGCGTAATGCATTCCCTGTGGGAGACGGATGGTCCCCGGCCGGTACCCGCCATGAAACTTGTGTCAGTTTTGCCAACATGAAGTTTTATTTAGGAAGCGTTCAGCCATTTCTTGGCAAAATGCCCCCACTTCTAGTGTGAATCGCTCACCAGGTAATCCTATGACCCGCATTTTGACCATCGAGGATGATGCCGTAACGGCCCGCGAGATCGTCGCCGAGCTGAGTAGCCATGGACTGGACGTAGATTGGGTGGACAACGGCCGCGAAGGCCTGGTCCGCGCCGTGAGTGGTGATTACGATCTGATCACCCTCGACCGCATGCTGCCGGAACTCGATGGCCTGGCCATCGTCACCACTCTGCGCACCATCGGGGTATCGACGCCGATCCTGATGATCAGCGCCCTCTCCGACGTCGACGAGCGCGTGCGCGGCCTGCGCGCCGGGGGTGATGACTACCTGACCAAGCCCTTCGCCTCGGACGAAATGGCCGCCCGCGTCGAGGTGCTGCTGCGCCGCAAAAGCACGGTCAAGGAATTCGAGACTGCCCTGCGCGTGGCCGACCTGGAATTGAACCTGATCAGCCGCGAAGCCAGCCGCGCCGAACAGCCGCTGAGCCTGCTGCCCACCGAATACAAACTGCTGGAATTCCTGATGCGCAACACCGGGCAGATCCTGTCGCGGATGATGATCTTCGAGGAAGTCTGGGGCTATCACTTCGACCCGGGCACCAACCTGATCGACGTGCACATCGGCCGCCTGCGCAAGAAAATCGATCCACCGGGCCTCCCGCCGCTGATCCGCACGGTACGAGGTTCCGGTTATGTCATTGCTGAACCCCTCTAAAGGCTGGCGTTCTTCCAGCAGCCGCCTGCTGGCGCTGTACAGTTCGTTGTTCGTGGCCTGGAGCTGCATCCTCATGGGGGTGCTGTATTACGAGGTGTCAGGTTACCTGGGCGACCTGTCGCGCCATTCCCTGATGCAACGCCAGCACCTGTTCCAACGCTTCGACGGCGAAGAACTGTTGGAAGCGTTGACCACCAGCATGACCTTCGACATGAAGGGCGTGGACGCCTACGGCCTGTTCGATGAGCAGTTCCGTCCCTTGAGCGGACCGATCCGCGCGATTCCGCCCGACCTGCCGCTGGACGGCAAGATCCACGCCCTGGCCAACTGCGTCGACTCCGACGACCCCAAACTGCCCAAGGACAGCTGCGACGCCGTCGCCAGCCACACCGACGACGGCCGCTGGCTGGTGCTGGTGCGCGCCAATGGCTCGCTGTTCGGTGTGACGCGGATCATCTGGCATGCCCTGCTGTGGGCGCTGTCCCTGACGATTATCCCCGGCGCCGCCGGCTGGCATCTGTTGCGCCGCCGCCCGCTGCGCCGGATCCGCGGGATCCAGGCCAGCGCTGAAGCCATCGTCGCCGGCGACCTCACCCACCGTTTGCCGCTGTCCAACCGGCGTGACGAACTGGACATGCTCGCCGCCATCGTCAACGCCATGCTCGACCGCATCGAAAAGCTGATGAACGAGGTCAAGGGCGTCTGCGACAACATCGCCCACGACCTGCGCACCCCGCTGACCCGCCTGCGTGCGCAGCTCTACCGCATCCGGCAGGAGGCCGAGCAGGACTCAGGCTACGCGGTGAAACTGGACGACGCCATCGCCGAGACCGACACCCTGATGGCGCGCTTTCGCGGGCTGCTGCGCATCTCCGAACTGGAAGACCACCAGCGCCGTTCCGGCTTCCTGGTCATGGACCCGCTGCCGCTGCTGCGCGAGTTGCATGATTTCTACCTGCCCCTGGCGGAGGAAGGCGAATTGCAGCTGCGCCTGGAAACCCCGGAGTCCCTGCCATGGATCACCGGCGACCGCGCCCTATTGTTCGAAGCCCTGGCCAACCTGCTGAGCAATTCCATCAAGTTCTCCCCACCGGGCGGCGAAGTGATCCTGCGCGGGCTCAACGATGCCGGCAGCACGCGCATTGAAGTGCACGACTCCGGGCCGGGCATACCGGCGGCCGAGCGCGATGCGGTGTTCCAGCGCTTTTATCGGGTGGATGAAAGCGACCAGCAAGGCGGGTTCGGGTTGGGTTTGTCGATTGTGGCGGCGATCATCAACTTGCATGGGTTCAAGTTGGAAGTCGGCACCAGCGAGCAAGGCGGTGCGCGCCTGATCCTGGAGTGCCGCCAGCAACTGATGCCCGAAGCCTGATCCATCAGCCAGTGAGGTCAAACGGTGGGAGGCGGCAAGTCGAATCGTCGCACCGCCCCTCCCACATTAGTCTTGCATTGCCTGGTAGATCGGATCAGGCCGGGAAGTTCGCGCGCAACGCTTCCAGGCCGCCGCTGTATATACCGGCAAACAGCTCTTCCACCGCCGCCTCCGTCGTACCCGCCGCCGGGGTAAACACACCAGACCACGTCACCTTCGCCGACGACTCGGTCAACGCCTCAACCCGCAACGTTGCCAGGTACGCGCTCACCGGAAACGGCGACTCTTCAATGGTGTAGCTGTAGGTACGCCCGACGTTATCGAAGGTCTGCAAACGCTCGACGATCACACCACCGTCGGCGGTCGTCAGATGGCGCACGCGGCCACCTTCACCGGGCTCGCTCTTGGCGATAAACGCAAGCCAATCCGGCAGGCTGTTGAAGCCGCCGACCAATTGCCAGACCTGATCGGCCGATACAGGGATTTCAATTACGCAAGAGGCAGTTGCCACGATAAATACTCCACACAATAAAAAAGAATTCAGATCGCCATGCTGTCGACGACACCGCCATCGACCCGCAACGCGGCACCGGTGGTGGCCGAAGACAAGGGTGAAGCAATGTACGCCACCAGGTTCGCCACTTCATCCACATTCGCCGCACGCTGGATGATCGACGTGGGCCGCGCATTGCGTACAAACACATCGGCCT
Organism: Pseudomonas sp. B14(2022); assembly: GCF_012030485.1. NCBI lineage: Bacteria > Pseudomonadati > Pseudomonadota > Gammaproteobacteria > Pseudomonadales > Pseudomonadaceae > Pseudomonas > Pseudomonas sp. B14(2022). The sequence goes on along the minus strand of NZ_JAAUVM010000005.1, from coordinate 126,576 downwards.
CATCCCGCGCACTGCGTCCGGACTGGGCCGTGGCGTCCTTGAGCATCTGCTCCAGGCCGTCGGTAAACGTCGGGCCTGGCAGCACAGCGTTCACCGTCACCCCCGTACCCGCGAGGCGCTTGGCCAGGCCATGGGACACCGCCAGGTTGGCGCTTTTGGTCACGCCGTAATTGATCATGTCCGCCGGTGTCGCCACGCCGGACTCCGATGACAGGAAAATCACTCGGCCCCAACCCTGCCCGACCATGCCCGGCACGTAATGCCGCGCCAGGCGCACGCCGGAGATCACATTGACCTCATAGAAGCGCGTCCACTCGCTGTCCGGGGCGTCGAAGAAATCCACAGCGTTGAAGATGCCCAGGTTGTTGACCAGGATGTCGGCACGAGGTTCGGCAGCGAACAGCTTTTCGGCGCCTTCGGCGGTGCCAAGATCCGCCACCAGCCCGCGCAGGTCCGCGCCCGGCACCGCCTGGCGAATGCTCGCCAGCGCATCGTCGACCTTGCCGGCTTCACGCCCGATCACCACCACGGTGGCGCCGGACTGCGCAAGGGCCTGGCTGATACCCAGGCCGATGCCGGCGGTGCTGCCGGTGACGATGGCTACTTTTCCACTTACATCAATTTTCATCATGAACTCCTGGATTCAACGTGGCAGTGGTGCACCGTCCGAAATCAAGCGGGCATCGCGCAGGGCCTGCCAGAAGGCAGTGGGGATTTTTTCTGACAACGCCGCGACGTCTTCGGCAATCCGCCCCGGGCGACTGGCTCCCGGAATTACAGCAGCCACGGCGGGATGTGCCAGGGAAAATTGCAGTGCCGCCGCTTTTACGCTCACGCCAAATGCCTGGGCAATCGCCCTGATCTGCTCGACCTTGCTGATGATCGCCGGGCTGGCTTGCTGGTATTCGAAGTGCGCGCCACCGGCCAGGACGCCCGAACTGTAAGGGCCTCCGACGACGATCTCGACGTTCTGCGCCTGGGCCGCGTCCATCAGCCGTTGCAAGGCGCGCTCATGGTCCAGCAAGGTGTAGCGGCCGGCCAGCAGGAAACCATCGGGTTGCGCCTCGCTCAGGTCCAGGGTCAGCTCACACGGCTCGACGCGGTTCACGCCCAGGCCCCAGGCCTTGATCACACCCTCTTCACGCAGGCGGGTGAGCACTTTGAACGCGCCGGTACGCGCCTGGTTGAAGTATTCCAGCCACTGGTCGCCGTAGAAGTCCTGGGCAATGTCGTGAATCCACACGATGTCCAGGCGATCGGTTTGCAGGCGGTTCAGGCTGTCCTCAATCGAGCGCAGGGTGGCGTCGGCGCTGTAGTCGTTGAGCATCTTGTTCGGGCGACCGTGTTCGAACACGCCGCTTTTCTCGCCAAGGTCGCGGGCGCTGTCTTCAACTTCGTCGAGGATCAGCCGGCCGACCTTGGTGCTCAACACGTAGTCATCGCGGTTATAGGTCGACAGGGCCTGGCCCAGGCGAATTTCCGCGAGACCCGAGCCGTAGAACGGCGCGGTGTCGAAGTAACGCACCCCGTGGTTCCAGGCAGCCGCTACGGTGGCCTGGGCTTCCTCCTCGGGAATGGCGCGGAACATATTGCCCAGCGGTGCGGTGCCAAAGCCCAGTTGGCCGGGCAGTTTGTCTTTCAGGCTCATGATGGATCCTCAATCGGGTTCAGGGTCGCTGTGACCGTTGAGCAGATCCTAGATTGCATAGATCAGACCGTCCAAGACATACTGCGACGAACTTGAGTCCTTGAAGGTCTTACATGATCGATCTACGCCAACTGCGCTACTTCGAAGTGGTCGCCGAAGAAGAACACGTCGGCCGCGCCGCCGAGCGCCTGCACATTTCCCAGTCGCCCCTGAGCCGGCAAATCGCCCAACTCGAAGAGCGTCTGGGCCTGATCCTGTTCGAGCGCAGCCAGCAACGCATCCGCCTGACCCGCGACGGCCAGACTTTTCTCGCCGAAACCAAGGCCCTGCTGACCCACGCCAATCGCCTGGAGTCCCTGGGCAAACGCCTGGGTCGGGGTGAAGAAGGCGGCCTGTGCATCGGTTACATCGAGAACGCCATGCATGCCGGCGTATTGCCCAATGCCCTGCGCGTCCTGCGCGATGACCGGCCCGGCGTGCACATCAAGCTCTACAACCTGCCGTCCCTGGAACAGCTCGAAGGGTTGCGCCAACGCAGCCTTGACGTCGCCCTGGTCGGTGAGCCGCCCGCTGTCGATGACCCGGACCTGACCGCGCGGCAAGTCTTGGACGATCCGATGCTGCTGGCCTTGCCCGAGCATCATCCTCTGGCGCATCAACACGAACTGCTGCCCGCCCATCTCGCCGAGCAGCAATGGATCGGCGTGCAACGCAAACCCGGCGCCGGCCCGGCCGATGACTTCGTTGCCGCGTGCATCCGTGCAGGGTTCACCCCGCAGATCCCCATGGAAGCCAGCGAGCCGTTTACCGCACTGGGCCTGGTCGCCTCCGGGCTGGGGGTGGCGATGGTGCAAAAAGGCCTGAGCCGCAATGCACCGCCCGGCGTGGTCCTGCGCGAACTGCCGTGGCTGACCTACACCACACCGCTGTGGGCGGCATGGCACCGGATCAACCTGCGGCCGTTGGTGGAAACCTTCCGCAAGGTACTTACCGAACCCCAAGAATGATGACTGCCACCTGATGCCGGTCGGCTAGACCCATTCCCTCAGGCGGTACCACAACATCCCCAACGCCAGCAGCGGCGAGCGCAACGCCTTGCCGCCAGGAAAGGTCATGTGCGGCACCTGGCTGAACACATCCAGGCCCTGGCTGTGGCCCGCGTGTATGCCTTCGGCCAACAGCCGCGCGCACCAGTGGGTCACGTTAAGCCCATGCCCGGAATAGCCCTGGGCGTAGAACACGTTCGGGTACTGCTGCAGCCGCCCGACCTGCGGGAAGCGATTGGCGGTGATACCGATCTTGCCGCCCCACTGGAACGCGATGGCGGTGTCGGCCAGTTGCGGAAACACCTTGAGCATCTTCGGTTGCATATAGGCGGCGATGTCCCGCGGATCGCGCCCGGAGTAATGACAGGCACCGCCGAACAACAGGCGGCGGTCGGCGGAAAGCCGGTAGTAATCCAGGCCGACTTTCTGGTCACACAGGGCCAGGTTTTGCGGGATCAATGCGTGGGCGACGTCTTCAGGCAGCGGCTCGGTGGCGATGATGTAACTGCCCGCCGGGAGCACCTTGCCGCTCAGGCGCGGTTCCAATTCTTCCAGATGGGCATTGCAGGCCAGTACCAGACTGGCGGCGCGTACCGTGCCGCCAGCGCAACGTACCTGCACCGTGTCGCCGTGAACCAGCGCCAGCACTTCGGTGTGTTCAAAGATCCGCACCCCCAGGGACTCGGCCACCTGAGCCTCGCCGAGCACCAGGTTCAGCGGGTGCAAGTGCCCGGAGCCCATGTCCACCAAAGCGCCGGCATACTGCGTCGAATCCACCACTTCGCGGATAGCCTGCGGGCCCACCAGACGGATCTCATGGGCATACCCCAGGCGCGCCAGGCTGTCCTGCTCGCCCTTGAAGGCGGCGAACTGCGCCGGGGTGTTGGCCAGCTCGGCAAACCCCCAGCGCAAGTCGCAGTCGATCCGGTGCTCGCGAATACGCTCGCCCACCAGCGCCACCGAGTCGATACCGGCGTGCTCCAGGTAACGCACACCCTCCTCGCCCACGTACTTGGCGAACCCCGACACATCGTGGCCGATGCCGCGAATCAACTGCCCACCGTTGCGCCCACTGGCGCCCCAGCCGATACGCCGGGCCTCCAACAGGATCACCGAGAGCCCGCGCTGGGCCAGTTCGATAGCGGTATTGACGCCGGTAAAACCACCGCCGATCACACAGACATCGGCGCTCAGGTCGGCGCCCAGTGACGGGCGCTCCGGCATGGCATTCGCGGACGCAAGGTAGTAGGAACGCGCGTGGTCACTGGCTTGAATCATTTGTTGGTCTTCACTTTGCTCCAGGCGCGCGTCATCAGGCGCATGGTCGCCGGGGTCGGCGTGGTGGAAATATAGAGTTTGTCGAGCACGGCCTGGGACGGGTACACCTCAGGGTTGTTCACCAGTTCCGGGTCCATGAACGCCTTGGCCGCCGGATTGGCGTTGGCGTAACCGACCGAGGCGCTGACCTTGGCGATCACTTCAGGGTCGAGCAGGTAATTGATAAAGGCATGGGCCTCTTTCGGGTTACTCGCATCGGCCGGGATGGCCAGCAGGTCGAACCATAGGTTGGAGCCTTCCTTGGGAATCGAGTAAGCGATATTCACGCCGTTCTTGGCTTCCTTGGCGCGGTTGGCCGCTTGGAATACGTCACCTGAATAGCCGAACGCCACGCAGATATCACCGTTGGCCAGGTCTGAAATGTACTTGGAGGAATGGAAGTAGGTGATGTACGGCCGCAGCGTCAACAGCTTGGCCTCGGCCTGCTTGTAGTCCTCGGCATTCTCGCTGCGCGGGTCCTTGCCCATGTAGTTGAGGATCGCCGGGAACAGCTCATCCGCCGAGTCGAGGAAGGCCACGCCGCATTGGTTGAGCTTCTTGATGTTCTCCGGTTCGAACAGCACCGCCCATGAATCGATATGGTCGATGCCCAACACCTGCTTGACCTTGTCGACGTTATAACCGATGCCGTTGGTACCCCACAGGTACGGCACCGAGTGCGCATTGCCCGGGTCGTTTTTCTCCAGCAGCTTGAGCAGCTTGGGATCAACGTTCTTGAAGTTGGGCAACTGCGAACGGTCGAGCTTGAGGAACGCGCCGGCCTTTACCTGGCGCGCCAGGAAGTGATTGGACGGCACCACCACGTCATAGCCGGTGCGACCGGCGAGCAACTTGCCCTCCAGGGTTTCGTTGGAGTCGAATACGTCGTAGATCACCTTGATCCCGGTCTTGGCCTGGAAATCCGCCAAGGTGGTCTCACCGATGTAGTCGGTCCAGTTGTAGACGCTCACCGTCGGCGCGGCCTGGCCGGCACTGCTGAACGCGGCCACCAGGGCCAGCGGAAGAAGCTTGTTCACAAGACGCATATCGACACCCCTTTTGGTTTTTTAGACGCTCAACAGCAGCAACACACGCTCCGGCAGACGGGTTGGCTTGCGCCGGCTTGTACTCGCGGCGCATTGAGGTCTATCTTGGGCCAGCCTTCACGGGCCATCTATCCACTTTGCACGCAGCACAACGCACCAATAGAGTGCGCACGGATCACCCATGACACAGGCAACCGCTTTGCGCGTACAGGCCTTCACCACCGGTGACGTGGCCGCCCAATGCAGTGCGACACCCGGTTGGGTGCAGCAGTACCAGCAGATGTCCCCCGGGCATTTTGCCGGGCGCATCCGCTACCTCGACCTGCAAGGTGTCGAGGTCTACGAAGAGAGCATGAACACCCGCGTGGAGCAGCACTTCAACGCACCACCGGGCGCGTTGGCGTTCTGTTTCGATGGCAGCGACAACGCGCTGTACCTGCTCAATGGCGAAAGCCGCAACACCTGGATCACCCCGGAAAACTACCGCGAAGTGGCGGTAGTGTTCGGCCCGCAATTCGTGCAGCGCCACGGCCTGGATATGGAGACGCTGGAAGGCCTGTTCATGGCGCCGCTGACTTGTCAGCAAAACGCGCTGTTCAGCCGCTGGCTGAGTGGCACGCTGACGCGCTTGTCCACCTTGACCGACCCGATCAGCCGCGACGCCCTCACCCAGCAATTGCTCGACGACTGCCTGTTCATCCTCGACAACGCCTGCGTGTGCCTGGACCGCAGTTCATTGCAGCGGCGCAGCGAAGAGCGCCAATTGATGGCACGCATAGGCGAGTGGGCGGCGGATGCGCCGGACGAAACCGTCAATCTGTTGGAACTGGCTCGGATCGCCGGCGTGCCGCTGCGCCAGTTGCAGCAAGGGTTCAAGACCTACACCGGGATGAGCCCGGCGCAGTGGTTGCGCTTGCGCCGGTTGAATGGGGCACGGAGGGAGTTGCTGAGCAGTACCGGAACAACCGTGGCCGAGGTGGCGATGAACTGGTCGTTCTGGCATTTGGGGCGGTTCTCTAACAGCTATCGAGCATTGTTCAAGGAACTACCCAGCGAAACTCTAAAGCACTCACTTTGAAATGCATCTGAAAATGTGGGAGGGGCTTGCCCCCTCCCACATTGGATTGCATTTCAAGGCTGGGATTTTAGGTAGGTTGAGATTAGCTGGTTAACCCGCTCCGCCGCTTCCAACTGCACCATATGCCCCTGCCCCGGCAATATCTCCACCTGGGCCTCCAACCCATGGGCATGGCCGGCCGGGATGATTGCATCGTCACTGCCCCAGATCACCAGGCTCGGTTGCTGCCCCACTACGCTGCGCAAATCCAGGCGCTGGCGCCCACCCTCAAACAACTGGGTATTGAGCTGACGAAGCGCCTGGTCCACCCCTTCCAAGCGCTTGAACTTGAGCATGTCCTCCAGCATCTGCCGCGTCACCAGCGTCGGGTCGCTGAACAGTTGCACCAGTTGCGGCTTGAGCGCGTTCCGGTTATTGGCCTCGGTGAACCCTTGCAGGTAATCGCCATTGATGTCCGCCCCCAGCCCGGCGCTGGCGATCAGGGTCAGCGAGGCAACGCGCGCCGGAGCCTGACGGGCGACCGTCAGGCTGACCAACCCGCCCATGGAGTGCCCGGCCAAGTGCACGCGGTCGAGCTTGAGGTGATCGAGCAAGGCCAGCACGGCCTGGCTCAGCTCCTCGGCGTCACCCGCTTGCAGATGCTTGCCCGACTCGCCATGCCCTGGCAGGTCCAGGGCGATCACCCGGCGCTCGGCGGCCAGGGCCGGTTGGTTGAACAGCCAGTTGTTCAAGTCGCCGCCAAAGCCATGCACCAGCACCAGCGGCGTACCGCCCTCACCCAGGTCGAGATAGCGCAACAAGCGCCCGCCCACCTCGATCTTCTGCGCACTCGGCCCGGTTGCTTCGGCTTCGGCGCTGCTTGAGACGAACCCGGCGTTGAAGCTTTCGATCACCGCATCGATCTCGGCCTCACTGGCCTCACCTTCCACCACGACCCCCAGCAGCGCGCCCACCGGCAAGGTCTCGTCGCTCAGCGCCAGCACGCGGCGCAACACACCGCTGAACGGCGCCTCGACACTGCTGGAGATCTTGTCGGTCTCGACGTCCAGCACTTCTTCGCCCTTTTCCACCCGGTCGCCGGGCTGCTTGAGCCAGACATCGATGCGACCTTCGGTCATCGACAGCCCCCACTTGGGCATGGTCAAGGTATGGATCATGCGGCGTTCCTCTTGTCGGCGATCTTCAGCACGGCGGCCTCGATCTTCGCGGCGTTGGGGATGTACAGGTCTTCCAGCGCATCGGAAAACGGCACCGGGGTGTGCGGCGCGGTGACCATCTCGATCGGCGCGCGCAGGAACGAGAAGCCCTGCTGGGCCACCAACGCACTGATGTCGGTAGCGATGGAACAACGCGGGTTGGACTCGTCGATCACCACCAGGCGCCCGGTTTTCTCCACGCTCTCAAGGATGCTGTCTTCGTCCAGCGGGCTGGTGGTGCGCAGGTCCAGCACCTCACAGTCGATGCCCTGGCGCGCCAGGTTGGCGGCGGCTTCCAGGGCGACATGCACCATGCGCCCGTAGGTCACCAGGGTAACGTCGCGGCCTTCGCGCACAAAGTTGGCTTCGCCGAACGGCACGGTGTACAGCTCTTCCGGCACCTCACCTTGGAGGCTGTAGAGCATCTTGTGTTCGAGGAAGATCACCGGGTCGTTGTCGCGGATCGCCTGGATCAACATGCCCTTGGCGTCATACGGCGTGGCCGGGCACACCACCTTGAGGCCGGGAATGTGCGTCCACATCGACGTCAGCATCTGCGAATGCTGGGCGGCGGCGCGCAGGCCGGCGCCATACATGGCGCGCACCACCAGCGGCGTGGTGGTCTTGCCGCCGAACATGTAGCGAAACTTGGCGGCCTGGTTGAGCAACTGGTCGAGGCAGCAGCCGATAAAGTCGACGAACATCAATTCGCACACCGGACGCATGCCACGAGTGGCGGCGCCGACGGCCATGCCGACGTAGCCGACTTCAGACAACGGCGCATCGAGTACCCGGTCTGGAAACTCCGGGTACAGGCCCTTGGTCACGCCGAGCACACCGCCCCAGGCGTCCTGCTCGCCGGGGGAGCCGGTGCCGCCGGAGACGTCCTGGCCAATGATGAACACACTCTGGTCCCTGCGCATTTCCTGGGCCAGGGCTTCGTTGATTGCCTGCTGATAGCTGATTTTGCGAGCCATGAGATTCTCTCCGAGTCTTGTTGTTATTAGCGGTAGGCGACGTAGACATCGCTGAGCAGGTCGGCGGCCTGGGGCTTGGGATCGGACTTGGCCAGGCGCACGGCGTCGTCGATCAACTGCGCGACCTCGCCGTCGATACGTTCGAACTGGGCCGCGTCAAGCCAGCCTTCGGCACTGCAGCGTTGGCGGAACAGTGCGAGGCAGTCGTGGGATTCGCGCAGGTTCTTCACTTCATCCGGGCCACGGTAGGTTTGTGCATCGCCTTCGAAGTGGCCGTAGAAGCGACTCAGCTTGACCTCCACCAAGGTCGGCCCCTCGCCTTTGCGCGCACGCTCCACGGCCACGCCCAGCGCCGCGTGCACGGCGAAGAAGTCATTGCCATCGACAATCACCCCCGGCATGCCAAAGCCCACCGCCCGTTCGGCAATGTCCTTGCACGCCACCGACCAGCCGGAACCGGTGGCCTCGGCATAGCCGTTGTTCTCGGCGACGAACAGGCACGGCAGTTTCATGATCGACGCCAGGTTCATCGCCTCGAACACCGCGCCCTCGTTGGAACCGCCGTCGCCGAAGAACGCCACGGCCACGCCCTGGCTGCCCTTGAGCTTGGAAGCCAGGGCAGCGCCTGCCGCCAACGGCGCACCGGCACCGACAATGCCGTTGGCGCCGAGCATGCCCTTCTCCTGGTCGGCGATGTGCATGGAGCCCCCCTTGCCGCCGCACACGCCGGTTTTCTTGCCGTAGATCTCGGCCATCATGCCGAACACATCCACGCCCTTGGCGATGCAATGGCCGTGGCCACGGTGGTTGGAGGCGATGCAATCTTCATCGTTGAGGTGCGCCATGACCCCCGCGGCGCTTGCCTCCTGGCCGGCGTACAGGTGCACGAAACCGGGGATCTCGCCGGTGGCGAATTCCACATGCAGGCGTTCTTCGAAATCACGGATGGTGCGCATCACGGTGTAGGCATGCAGCAATTGATCGGTGGACAGGTGAGTGGACATCTTGTTGTTCTCCAGGTTGTCTCGACACACAAAAGGCTGGCTGCGGCCAGCTGTAAGCGGTTCAGCACAGGCTGTGCCAAGGCGTACAAAAACCTGGCAAAGCCTTGACCCAGAGCAGTTCCGCACGGTTGTGCCGCTGCGCGATGCCAGCGCAGAATGAGACCCGGCATTGCAACGTGCAGGCAGCGTCTCAGGCGAATTGAGACGCTGCGTCTCAGCCTCGGCAGTTGGTCAGGCCAGCCTTGTCCGTCGACGCCCATAAGCGCTTAATGGCGGGCATAACAACAAAGATCGAGAACCGGAGGCCTTATGTTCGCCGCGAACTCCAGGGAACACGTCGACTGTGTCAGTCGCGTGGTCCGCAATGCCGATCGCCTGCCCCAGGCGCCGGTGCCGTCGCTGATTTTCGATTCATGGCGGCGCTCCATGGAGCAACACCACCTCGACCCCGGCTCGCTGCAGGGGCCCCGCATCCTCACCGAACCCTTGCTCAAGGAATGCCGCGAGCGCGCGGAACTGTTCATGCGTATCGCCAGCGAAGAAGTCGGGCAACTGCACCATCGGGTGCGCCACGCCGACTACTGCGTGATGCTGACCGACGCCCAGGGCCAGACCATCGACCACCGCGTCGACACTGCCATCCGCAGCGACTGCCGCAAAGCCGGCCTGTACCTCGGCACCTGCTGGTCGGAAGCCGAGGAAGGCACATGCGGCGTGGCCACGGTGCTGACCAGCAAGGCCGCAGTGACCGTGCACAAGCGCGACCACTTCCGTGCCGCCTTTATCAGCCTGACCTGCTCCGCCGCGCCGATCTTCGACCCCCAGGGCAACCTGCTGGGCGTGATGGACGCCTCGGCGCTCAAATCCCCGGATGACCGACGCAGCCAGCATTTGGTGCGGCAGATGGTGGCGCAGAGTGCCCAAGCCATCGAGAACGCCTTCTTCATGCACAGCGCCCGCGAGCACTGGGTGCTCCAGGCCCACAGCACACCGGGCTATGTGGACAGCCAGCCCGACCTGCTGCTGGCCTGGGACCAGGATGGACGCCTGCAGGCGCTGAACAGCAAGGCGCGCCAGGCACTGCGCCGGCGTTTCGGCCAGGTGCCGGAGCATATCGGCGAAGTGTTCGACCTGGATGCGTTGCGCTCGGCCACCGATCAATCAACCCAACACCTGCAATGGCTGGGCGAGCCTGGCGTCTTGCACGTGCGGGTCAACACCCCGCGACGCAAACCGGCACGGCCCGTTGCGCACACTCAGGTCGACCCACGGGTGGAAGAACACCTGCGCCTGGCCGTGCGCGTCAAGGACCGCAACCTGCCGGTACTGGTCCAGGGTGAAACCGGTGCAGGCAAGGAAGTTTTCGCCCGCCAACTGCACGAACGCAGCGCCCGGCGAACAGGGCCCTTTGTCGCGGTGAACTGCGCGGCGATCCCCGAGAACCTGATTGAAAGCGAGCTGTTCGGCTACGTGGCCGGGGCCTTTACCGGTGCGTCCAGCAAAGGCATGCCGGGGCTGTTGGTGCAGGCCGATGGCGGCACGTTGTTCCTCGATGAAATCGGCGATATGCCGCTGGCCTTACAGACGCGCCTATTGCGGGTGATGGCCGAGGGTGAAGTCGCGCCCCTGGGCGGGGCCAAAACCCGCACGGTGGACATCCAGGTGATCTGCGCCAGCCACCGCGACCTGGCCGTGCTGGTCAACGAAGGACGATTTCGCGAAGACCTGTACTTCCGCCTCGGCTGCGCCCGCTTCTGCCTGCCACCGCTGCGCGAGCGCAGTGACAAACTGGCATTGATCAACCGGCTGGTGGAGCAGCAAGCGCGCGGCAGCGGCGTCTCGGTGGGCATCGGCCAGGCCGCGCTGGAACGACTGCTGGGCTACGCCTGGCCGGGCAATGTGCGCCAACTGCACCATGCGCTGGCGTATGCCTGTGCGGTGTGTGAAGGCGGGACCATCCAGTTGGCGGACTTGCCGGTGGAAGTGCGCGGCGAACAGGTCGAGGCGCTGACCGAGCACAGCGTCAGCCCGGAACGCCAAGTGGTACTGGACGCGTTGATCCGGCATCGCTGGAAGCCGTTGCCGACGGCGCAGGCGTTGGGCATTTCCCGAGCCACCCTGTACCGCCGAGTCAACCAGTTGGGCATCGACATGCCCGGCAAGCACTGACACAACGGGGTCAACCATGTGAGGGGGGGGCTTGTCCCCTCCCACATTTAACACCGCAGGCCTTGGGAGATCAGCGATAAACCAGCCCGCCATCGATCAACGGCGCCTGCCCGGTCATGTAATCCGCATCCGGCCCGGCCAGGTAGGCCACCAACCCCGCCACATCCTCCGGCGTTTCCGCACGGCCCAAGGCAATCCCATCCACATACTTCTTGTAGGTCGCGCCCACTTCAGCCCCGGTAATCTCGGCCATACGCTTGTCGATCTCCACCCACATATCGGTGCCCACCACACCAGGGCAGTAGGCATTGACCGTGATCCCGGCGCTCGCCAGTTCCTTGGCCGCCGCCTGGGTCAAGGCCCGCACGGCAAACTTGGTGGCCGAGTACACGCCCAGCAGCGCAAAGCCTTCGTGGCCGGCGATGGAGCAGGCATTGATGATCTTGCCCTTCTGCTTGAGCGCCTTGAATTTCTTGCCGGCAGCCTGGATGCCCCACAATACGCCCTGCACATTGATGCCCAGGGTACGCTCGACCTGTTCCGGGCTGACGTCCAACAGCGAGTCGATCTGCGCGACCCCGGCGTTGTTGACGATGATGTCGAAGCCACCAAGGGTCTGGTGCGCATGCTCGACCGCCGCCACCACCTGATCGCGCTTGGACACGTCGGCGATAAACACCGAGGCCTTGCGCCCCAACGCCACGACTTCGGCGGCCACGGCTTCGAGCTTGGCGCCATTGATGTCGACCAGGGCGATGTCGGCACCGTCCTGTGCCAGGCGCAGGGCGATGGCCCGGCCAATGCCCTGCCCGGCGCCGGTCACCAGCGCAACTTTTCCAGCGATACTCATGACAATCTCCTGCAACGATGAGAGAGCGTTGTCTATCGCAGGTGCGCGCACGGGCTGTCGAGGCGCAAAGGGTTTGGCGTTGGCGTTGAGACGCACTGTCTCAGCGCACGCGCCGGTACCGAACGCTTGTAAAACCTGGCCGTTATGCCTAGTTTATGCGCCCCCCGCCCTGCGCTTTAAGGCCCTGCCCCCATGGTTTTGCGTTTTCGTCCCGTCGTCAGTACACGTTTCGCTCTCGGCCTGCTGCTCAGCGGCGGTATCGGCAATAGTTGGGCGGCGCAGATCGAACTGCCGGCGGTGCAGGTCCAGGGCGAGGACGCGTCCGGCTATCGCGCAGACACCGCTTCGGTCGGCGGCTTCAATGAGGCGCCGCTGCTGGACACCCCGGCCTCGATCACGGTGATCAATGCCGCGTTGATCAAGGACCAGCAAGCACGCCTGCTCAGTGAAGTGCTGCGCAACGATGCCTCGGTGGGCGACAGCTACGCCCCCATCGGCTACTACGAAAATTTCGTGGTGCGCGGTTTCTCGCTGAATGCGGCGAGCAGCTACAAGATCAACGGACGCACTATCACCGGCGAGCAGAACGTTGCCCTGGAAAACAAGCAGCAGGTAGAAGTGCTCAAGGGTCTGGCCGGTTTGCAGAGCGGGATTTCCGAACCCAGCGGCGTGATCAACTACGTGACCAAGCGCCCGGAGGATGTGCGCTCGGTGACGGTGTCCACCGATGACCGTGGCAGTGGCTATATCGCCACCGACGTCGGCGGCTGGTTTGGCAGCGAGCAGCAATTCGGCCTGCGCGCCAACGTCGCCCATGAAGACCTCAATTCCTATGTGGAGCACGCCAACGGCCAGCGCGATTTTGTGTCCCTGGCCTTCGACTGGAACATCAGCCCCGACGCCGTGCTGCAACTCGACGCGGAATACCAGAACAAGCAACAACGCTCGGTGCCGGGCTACCAGTTGCTGGGCGGCACCGAGGTGCCCCACGATGCCTCGCCGAAAAAACTGCTGGGCCACCAGAGCGGTTCCAGGCAGGTCGGCATCGACGCGTTGAACCTCAACGGCACGTTCGAGTACAGCTTCAGCGACCAGTGGAAAGGCAGCGTCAGCGCCGCGCGCAGCAAGGTGGTGATTGATGACTACAGTTCGTTTGCCTGGGGCGGCGACACCAACGGCGTGGGCAACCACTTCACGCCCGAAGGCAACTACGACGTCTACGACTACCGCAGCCCCGACGATACCCGCCGTGACGATGAAGTCCAGGCGGCGATGACCGGCCTGTTCGACACCGCAGGCATCGGCCATGAACTGACCTTCGGCACCAGCGCGTTTCGCCGGGTGATCGACAAGCGCAAGTCCGTCAACGAGTACATCGGCACGACCAATATCGACGATGATGCACCGACGTTCACGCCCACCGACAAGCCTTTGAACGACAGCCATCGCACCCTCGACAGCCGCCAGTACGGCCTGTTCGTCACCGACCGCATCCGCTTCAACGAGCAATGGCAAACCATCCTCGGCGGCCGCGAAGTGCGCCTGGATGAAAAAGCCTTCGACGGCGTGACGGGCGACCAAGCCCGCCATACCCAGCAATACGTGTTTCTGCCCCAGGCGGCATTGATCTACAAACCCATAGAAAATATCTCGCTGTACACCAGTTACAGCAAAGGCCTGTCCCTGGGCGGCACTGCGCCGTGGTTTGCCAACAACGCCGATGAAACCCTGGCCCCGACCACCTCGCGGCAAATCGAAGCCGGGGTGAAATACGACTGGCGCCGCATCAGCTTCGCCGCCGCCGTGTTCCAGACGCGCCAGGCCTACCAGTACGCCAAGCCGGAGGGCGCCGGTACCTTTACCTATGTGCAACAGGGCGAGCAGAAGAACACCGGCGTGGAACTGTCGGCCAACGGCTGGGCCACCGAGCGCCTGCAGATTTCCACCAGCGTGGCGGCGATTCGTGCCCGGGTAAACGGCAGCGGCACGCCGGAATACGAAGAGCACCAGGCGATCAACGTGCCCAAGCTGCGCGCCAGTGTGTACGCCGATTATGCCTTGCCGTGGGTCAATGGCCTGGCGGTGCTCGGCGGCGTGCAATACAGCGCCAAGAAGTACGCCAACCGCAGCGGCAATGTGGAGGTGGGGGATTATGCGGTGGTCAACGTCGGCAGCCGCTACACCACCAAGGTCGACGGCTACGAGACGGTGCTGCGCCTGAGCGTCGACAACCTGTTCGACAAGCGCTACTGGCGCGACGCGGGCGAGTACATGGGCGATGACTATCTGTTCATGGGCGCACCACTGACGGCGCGCCTGAGTGCTTCGGTAAACTTCTGACACTTACCCCTGTGGCGAGCGGGCTTGCCCCGCGTTGGGCTGCGCAGCAGCCCCAATAAGAGCGCTGCAGTGCGCCAGGCAGCTCCGGGGCTGTGTTTTGGGGCTGCTCCGCAGCCCAACGCGGGGCAAGCCCGCTCGCCACAAAAGAGCCCTTCTCAACCACCTTTACTTGGGCATCTTGCGAAACCCTACCGCGAGTCGATTCCAGCTGTTGATGGTGGCGATGGCCACGCTCAGGTCGACTTGCTCCTGGGGGCTGAACTCAGCGGCAAGCGCAGTGAAGTCTGCGTCCGGGGCGTGAGTCTGGCTCAGCAGCGTCAAGCTCTCGGCCCAGGCCAATGCCGCGCGTTCACGCGGGGTGAAGAACGGCGTTTCGCGCCAGGCCGACAGGGTGTACAGGCGACGCTCGGTCTCGCCACCCTTGCGGGCATCGGCGGTGTGCATGTCGAGGCAGAACGCGCAGCCGTTGATCTGTGATACACGCAGGCGTATCAGTTCCAGCAATGGCAGCTCGATGGACAGTTTGCCGACGGCGGCTTCCAGGGCGAGCATGGCTTTCATGGCGTCTGGGGAAGCGGTGTAGAAATCGGTACGGGCTTGCATGAGGAACTCCAGAACGGTGGGAAGTGGTGGCTAGGTTAGCCACCGGGCCGTACGGGAGAAATAGCCAATTGCGGGGAAGAACAGGTGACCAATGGGGCGGTGTGTGATCAACCCGGCAATGGAATCACCCGCAACGGCCTCACCGATTTATAGGAAAAACTCGAATAGATCTCCTTGACGCAAGGCAGCGTCTGCAACACCTCCCGCGCAAACTCGCCGAACGACTCCAGGTCCTTCGCCACCACCTCCAGCAAAAAGTCATAGCGCCCCGACACGTTATGACAGGCCACGATTTCCGGAATATCCAACAAGCGCTGCTCAAACGCGCGGGCAATTTCCTGGGTGTGGCTCTCCATCATGATGCTGACAAACGCCGTCACCCCATACCCCAGCGCCTTGGGCGAGAGGATCGCCTGGTAGCCGCTGATCACCCCGCTCTCCTCCAGGTTCCTGACCCGCCGCCAGCACGGAGAAGTGGTCAGGGACACGCGGTCGGCCAGCTCGGCCACGGTTAAACGGGCGTTGCCTTGCAGGGCGTTTAATAATGCTTTGTCGGTGCGATCCAGCGTGACGGGCATGATGTGCCTCTGTTTATTGTTTTTAGCGATTTTTCATCCCCGGACAGGGGACTTGTCGGCAATATTTGGAAAATACAGCCGTGGTTATGAGCATAGCATTGTAGGAAATAAGGAGTGTCCGACATGAACAATAAACACAACGCATTCGGCTTTTCCACCCGTGCCATTCACCACGGCTATGACCCCAAGGACCACCATGGCGCACTCGTGCCGCCGATCTACCTGTCGGCCACGTTTGCCTTTCCCACCGCCGAATACGGCGCCGCCTGTTTTGCCGGTGAGGCCAGCGGCCATTTCTATACACGCATTTCCAACCCGACCCTGGCGCTGCTGGAGTCCCGCATGGCCACCCTGGAAAACGGCGAGGCAGCGGTAGCGTTCAGTTCCGGCATGGGCGCAATTGCCGCGACATTCTGGACCCTGCTGCGCCCAGGCGATGAGGTGATCGTCAGCCAGACACTCTACGGCTGCACCTTCGCCCTGCTGCATCACGGTATCGGCGAGTTCGGCATCAAGGTGCGCCACGTCGACCTCACCGACCTGGCCGCCCTGCAAGCGGCGCTGAGCCCCGCCACGCGCATGATCTACTGCGAGACCCCGGCCAATCCCACCCTGCGACTGGTGGACATCGCCGCCGTGGCCGCCCTCGCCCATCAACAGCCGAATGTGACCGTGGTGGTCGATAACACCTACTGCACGCCGTACCTGCAACGGCCCCTGGAACTGGGCGCCGACGTGGTGGTGCACTCCGCCACCAAATACCTCAGCGGCCATGGCGACATCACCGCTGGTATTGCCGTCAGCAACCAGGCCCTCGCCCAGCGCATTCGCCTGCAAGGCCTCAAGGACTTGACCGGCGCGGTGATGTCGCCCCAGGACGCTTCGCTGTTGATGCGCGGTCTCAAGACGCTGGCCCTGCGCATGGACCGCCATTGCAGCAACGCCCAGGCCGTGGCCGAAGCCCTGCAGGCGCATCCCGCTGTGGAGTGGGTGACATATCCGGGGCTGCGCAGCTTCGCGCAGTATGAATTGGCGGCGCGGCAGATGAGCCAGGCCGGCGGCATGATCGCCTTCGAACTCAAGGGCGGTATCGACACCGGTCGACGCTTCATGAATGCCCTCAAGCTGTTCACCCGCGCGGTCAGCCTGGGCGACGCCGAGTCACTGGCCCAGCACCCGGCGAGCATGACCCATAGCACCTACACCCCTGAAGAACGCGCGCATCACGGTATCAGCGAAGGCCTGGTGCGTTTATCAGTGGGGCTTGAGGACGTTGCCGACCTGTTGGCGGACGTGCAGCAGGCGTTGGCCAAGTGCAGCCGCGCCGTGCCGCGCCAAACGCTCAAGCCTCCCGCACCTTCACCTTCAAATGCCGCGCATACCAAGGCCGCTGCGGCACGCGCTTGAACAGGCCCTGCAACAGGTTCTCGTCCTCGCCAAAGGTAATGCGCAATGCGAGCTTCATGGTTTCCGGGTCCATCTCCATCGACTTGCCCATCTGCAACCCCGGTGTGGTGCTGCAGCCATGAGTGTCCGGGCCCAGCCACGGGTCGCCGACTTCGACCCAGCGCCCCGGCGCGAACCAAGCCACGCCATTGACGTCCAGGCGCCTGACCTCGCCGGGGTTGAAGCGTTCGTGGGCGCGGTACCAGTCTTCTATGCGGTCGTCGATCCAGCCGTGAAAGTGCCAGAACACCGGGTTTACGTGGGATGAAAACGGGTCGCCGAGGAAGTCGTTTTCTGCCGCGTACCAGCGCGCGGCAAAGTCTGCCGGGTCGCGGGCCAGGGGTACCGGGGCGCCGTTGGACGGGTCGCGGGGCACCGAGGCCCAGCGCATGTGCAGCCAGTCGTGCAGGCCCAGTTCCATTTCGGAGCCGAGTTGACCAAGGGTGCGTTTGGCCAGGTAGCGCGGGTCGCGGTATTGGGATTCCCAGACCTGGAAGTTGCTGTGGTAAGTCTCGGCGGCCTTGATGTCGGCGACCCACTGGGTGTACTCGCTGTCATCCGGCTCCGACCAGGTGGGCGGCAGCGCGAAGCCGTCGTGGTTGTCGAAGTAACGCAGGAAACCAAGGCGATCACGCTCCAGCGCCGGTTGCGGTTCGGGGAATGCGGGCCACGAGGGCAAGTCCTGCATGGAACGCGCGGTGCCGAGCATATGGCGGTGCATGAAGAAGAAGTCGATGCCCGAGCCGTTGCGGTCTTTGAGCTTGCCGCGGGCGTCGCGCTCTTTACCGCGCGGGCCGGGTTGCCAGCCGATGCCGCGCAGGGCGTCGCGTTTTGCTTCGGAGAGTTTGTGCCACTGGTCACGGGTGGCGTGCCATAGCTGGTGAAACAGGCGGTGCTCGGGGGCGATCAGCCAGGCCAACAGGGTCGGGTTGAGGCCGATGCGTTGGCGGGCTTCGGGAAACAGCTGTTTGTGGGCGATAAAGCGGTTGTCGCGCTCGGTCAGGGCAAGCGGCCGGTCCAGGTCGAGGATGTGCCCACTGAGGGTGCCGCTGCCGGCATTGCCGAAGTCGGCCCAGACCTCATCGAGGGTCATCTTGAACTCATAGGCGGGCCTGCCGTCGAGGGCATCGCGGTCGATCAGGCGCCAGTAGAGCAACGCGCCCTCGCCCGTCAGCAGGTCACCGAGCACGCGGTAGCGCGGTTCGCCTTCGCTGCGCAGGTTGGCGGCGGTGTCCAGGTAGCCGCGCAGGCCACGGCCACGGGGAGCGATGTCGAGCAGCAGTTCCAGGCCTTGCAGCGGCAAGCCCTTGAGGCCGGCGTCGCGGCCTTCCAGGCGCAGGCTCCACACCCCGCGCAAGGTGTTGGCCAAGTACTGCCCGGCGGTGTCGGCCAGGTCAACGGTGGCTTCGCCGGGAGTGATGGGGAATTCTTCTTCGCGCGTCAACTCGCGATGGGCATAGAAGGCGGCCGGCACAGCCGCGCCGGTCAGCGCCAGGCCTGCGATGAACCCACGTCGAGAGATGGTCATTGTCTACCTTAGGAAACGGCTTTATCAGAGCTAGAACGTTTGCAGGCCAGGGAAATTTACCGCCCTGCCCGCGTCGCCTAAATTTCCCCGCGCATCACTCGTTCCTCCCTGATAGCGAAGGCCTCAACTGACTGAGATGGCAATGACAAAACCACGTTCGAAAAAGGCGCTGTACATCGGCTTGCCGCTGGCACTGGCCATCGGTGCCGGCGCAGGCTTCCTGGCCTGGGATCACTGGTTCAAGGGCAATGCCGGCTACCCGCTCGCAGTGATCAAGCAGGCCAATGAAATGCAGGACCGCCTGCTGTCGTTCGACAGCCACATCACCGTCCCCATGGACTTCGGCACCGCCGGCAACGAGGTCGACAAGGACGGCAGCGGCCAGTTCGACCTGGCCAAAGCGGCACGCGGTCGCTTGTCCGGCGCTGCGCTGACGATTTTCGGCTGGCCGGAAATCTGGAATGGCCCCAACGCGCCGCACAGGCCCACTGACGGCTTTGTCGAGGAAGCCCGCCACGAGCAGGAGGTGCGCTACAAGATCATCTCCGGCATGGTGCGTGATTTTCCCAATCAAGTCGGCATCGCCTATACCCCGGACGACTTTCGACGCCTGCATGGCGAAGGCAAGTTTGCGATCTTTATCAGCATGCTCAACGCCTACCCGCTGGGCAATGACCTGAACCAACTGGACCTGTGGGCGGCACGTGGCATGCGCATGTTCGGCTTCAGCTATGTGGGCAATAACGCCTGGTCGGACTCATCGCGCCCGCTGCCGTTTTTCAACGACTCGGTGGATGCGCTCGACGGCCTGTCGGACATCGGCAAACAAGCGGTGCAGCGCCTCAATGACCTGGGGGTGATCATCGATGTGTCACAGATGTCGACCAAGGCCCTGGAGCAGGTGGCGCAGTTGAGCCGCACGCCGATGGTGGCGTCGCACTCGGCGCCGCGCGCAGCGGTGGACATCCCGCGCAACCTCAGCGACAAGGAACTGCAACTGATCAAGCGCAGCGGCGGCGTGGTGCAAATCGTGGGCTTCTCGGCCTACCTGCGCCCGCTGAGCCAACCGACCCAGGACAAGCTCAACACCCTGCGCGCCCGCTTCGACCTGCCCCCCCTGCCCAACCTGGCCGTAGCCTTGATGCCGGGTGACGCGATCATCGCCGCCTGGCCCGAGCACAGGTTCGGCGAGTACGCCAGCGCGCTGTACGCGATCCTCGATGAGGAACCCAAGGCCACGCTCAAGGACCTGGGCGACGCCATCGACTACACCGTGCGCAAGATCGGTATCGATCACGTCGGTATCGCTTCGGACTTCAACGACGGCGGCGGCCTCGACGGCTGGAACAACGTCGGCGAAATCCGCAACGTCACCGCCGAGCTGATCCAGCGCGGTTACTCCGAAGCCGACATCGCCAAACTGTGGGGAGGCAACTTCCTGCGGGTGTGGGACCAGGTACAAAAAGCCGCCAAGCCCTTGGCCAATCGTTAATCACCTAGAAGCAAGTCCATGACTGACCGCCGTACGTTTCTCAAGCTGGCCGGGGTAGTTGCCGCCAGCCTGCCATTGGGCGCTGCACGCCTCCCGCAAGCACTGGCTGCCAACACAACGGATGACCCATGGACGGGGTTCAAGCAGTTGTTCAACCAGGATCCGGATTACCTGCACTTCTCCAATTTCCTGGTGGCCTCGCACCCCAGGCCGGTACGCGAAGCCATTGAGCGCTACCGCGCACAGATCGACCGTAACCCGGGGCTCGCCATGGACTGGGACCTGGAGGAAACCTGGAAACGCGAAGGCCAGGTGCGCGAATGGGCCGGCCGCTACCTCAAGGCCGCCCCGCCGCAGATCGCCCTCACCGGCAGCACCTCCGAAGGCCTGGCGATGATCTATGGCGGGATCAAGGTGCGCCCGGACCAGGAAATCCTCACCACCGTGCATGAGCATTACGCCACCCAGAACGTGCTGGATTTTCGCGTGCTCAAGGAAGGCACCCAGGTACGCCGGATCACACTGTTCGAGCGCGCCAGCCAGGTCTCTGCCGACGAAGTAGTGGGAAACATCCAGCGCAATATCCGCCCCAACACCCGCGTGCTGGGCATGACCTGGGTACAGTCCGGCAGCGGTGTGAAACTGCCCATCGGTGAGATCGGCAAGCTGGTGGAGGAGCACAACCGCAACCGCGACGACAAGGACCGCATCCTCTATGTGGTGGACGGCGTGCATGGTTTCGGCGTGGAAAACCTCGACTTCCCCGACATGCACTGCGACTTCTTTATTGCCGGCACCCATAAATGGATGTTCGGCCCCCGCGGCACCGGCCTGGTCTGCGCCCGCAACCCTGAAAACAAGTACGTCACGCCCATGGTGCCGACCTTCTCCGAGGACAAGGACTTCGCCACCATCATGACCCCCGGCGGTTATCACGCCTTCGAGCATCGCTGGGCGGCGGATGAGGCCTTCAAGCTGCACCTGCAACTGGGCAAGGCGCCGGTGCAGGCGCGCATTCATGGGCTGAACGCCGAACTCAAGGAGCAATTGCTGGCGCACCCGCAGATCGAATTGGTCACGCCGCGCAGCCCCGAACTGTCGGCCGGTTTTACCTTCTTCCGGGTCAAAGGCCAGGACAGTGATGCGGTGGCGGCCCACATGCTGAAAAACCGCGTGGTGATCGATGCGGTGGACCGCGACGTCGGCCCGGTGATCCGCACGGCGCCCGGCCTGCTCAACAATTCCGAAGAAATCCAGCGCTTCATGACCCTGCTCAGCCAGCGGTTGTGACACCCCTTTCCCCTTTGAACGAGAGGCCCACATGACGCCATTGCGACTCAAACCCCTGACGGCCCTGGCGCTGACCGCCCTGTGCGGCGCGCTGCTGCCAGGCCTGGCCCAGGCCGCCACACCGCAACCGGGCAAAGTGTTCAAGGACTGCAAGGACTGCCCGGAAATGGTGGTACTCCCTGCGGGCACCTTCACCATGGGCACACCGGAAGACGAAGTCGGCCGCGAGCCGGACGAAGGCCCGATGCATGATGTGACCTTTGCCAAGCCGTTCGCCATGAGCCGCTTCCAGATCACCGCCGGCGAATGGGACAGCTATATCCGCCAGGCCGGTGTGAAGATCGCCGACGGCGACACGCGCCCCGGCCGCGAATGCATCGCCAGCAAGCCGCGCTACCCCCAGGGCCCGCGCCAGCCGGCGGTGTGCATGGACATGGACGATATCAAGCACTATGTGGCCTGGCTGTCGAAAAAGACCGGCCAGCAGTACCACATGGTCAGCGAAGCCCAGCGCGAATACGCCGCGCGCGCCGGTTCCACCGGGCCATTCCCCTTCCCGTTCGACGAGGGCAAGGGCTACAGCATCGCCGAGCATGCCAACACCTACGGGCCGGCGGACGGGTACAGCTATTCTTCGCCCGTAGGCAGCTACCCGCCGAATGCGTTTGGCATGTACGACATGCATGGCAATGTCTATGAGCGGGTGGCCGACTGCGAGCACCCCAACTATGTCGGCGCGCCGACGGATGGCAGCGCCTGGATGGAGCCGAACTGCGAGGGCTACATGATTCGCGGCAATGACTGGGGCGAGGCGCCGGTGTTCTCGCGTTCGGGCAACCGCAACACCATCTATCCGCAGACGCGGGGGGATTGGATTGGCTTCAGGGTAGTGCGCGATCTCTGAAGCTGACGGGATTTAATGTGGGGGGCTTGCTCCCGATGGGGTGCGGCAGTCGACATCGCCATTGACTGATACTCCGCCATCGGGCGCAAGCCCCCTCCCACAGTCAAATCGTGCGTGGCTTAGACCCCCTTCTGCGCCAACAACTCCAGGCCTTCATGCAGCGCCGGGAACAGGCTGTTGTTGAAGTTGTTCCAGCGCAGCTCGAGGATGGTGTCGTCCGGCGAGATCTCGGTCTTGAGCACGTCGTGGAACACTTCGCCGGAGTCGATGCCGTTGTCCACGTAGTGGAACGATGCGCCAGTGAGGTACAGCGGTTCACACGGCTGCGTCTGCTTGGTCGCCCAATCCACCACGGCTTGTCCACGGGCACCGTACAAGGCATTCCAGGTGGCGTAGGCACCCCGGCGCTCATAGGGCGATTCGATACGGGTGATACCGGGGTGAATGTTCATGATGCGACGGGCAAACGGCGCACCGGGGCGCACCAGTTCGTCCAGGATCACCAGCAGGCCGTCCAGCACCACGATATCGGCCTTCAATTCCACCAGCGTGTCATGCAGGCGGCGTTCGAAGTCCTGCTTGCCGGCGATATGCTCGGCGCTGCCCCGTGGCAGGCGGCGATAGGTGGACGGCACGCTCAGCAGCAGGTCGTTGACCAGGTTGCCCTGTACCTGCAAATCCGCCGGATAGAGCCACTGGCGCCCCGGTTTATAGGCAAACCCATAGTCAGCCACCAACTGCTGGTCGCGCGGGTTCTGCTCATCGTCGTCATACACCACGCCCACCAGGTTGTAGGCCTCGCCCAGCGACGTGTCGTTGAGCGACCCCACCAGAAACTCCAGCACCGACTTCATGTAGCGCTCGTGGTCCTTGTAGGCCACCGGCTGCCCGGCCTTGTCGGCGGCGGCATTGCGCAGGGACCACACGTACACCAGGTTCTTTTTCGTCATTGTTTCGCTCTCGCTGGAAAGATCAGGCACGCGCCGATACGCGTGCGCCTACACCACAAGAACGAACCAGCCGCCGGGCAATTTATCCACCCACCACACCACCGGGCATGCCGAGGTAAATAGTCGCGTCAATCTTTCGTTTGTCATGGGTAAGGGTCTGTGTGCCCAGCCCCCTCTTTTTCACTTTCCGGGAAGTACTTATGACCGACCCCAAGCGCGGCGCCTTCAAAGGTTTGCTTGCATTGCTCAGGCCGTTTCGCACCATCGTGACGGTCTCCATCGCCCTGGGCATGGCCGGCGGCCTGGCCATCACGCTGTTGCTGGCGACCATCAACAACGCGCTGCACTCTTCGACCGGTATGACCCAAGGCGTGATCCTGAGCTTTGCTGCGCTGTGCGTGCTGGCGCTGACCAGTTCGATCGTCTCCGATATCGGCACCAACTACGTGGGCCAGCGGATCATTGCCGCCCTGCGCAAGGATCTCGGCGAAAAGGTGCTGTCGGCGCCCATCGAGCAGATCGAACGCTACCGAACCCACAAACTGATTCCAGTATTGACGCACGACGTCGATACCATCAGTGATTTTTCCTTCTCCTTCACCCCACTGGCCATCGCAACCACAGTGACCCTGGGCTGCCTGGGCTACCTGGCGTACCTGTCGGTGCCGATGTTCCTGATGATGGTGGTGGCGATCGTCATCGGTACCGCCGTGCAGTACGCGGCACGCTCGGCGGGCATCAAGGGGTTCGAAGCCGCTCGCGACCAGGAAGACGAGCTGCAGCGCTACTATACCGCCATCGCCTCGGGTGCCAAGGAGCTGCGCATTCATCGGCCACGCCGCTATCGCATGAATACCCATCGCATCCAGGCGACTGCTGATCGTATCGGCGATATCCAGATCCGCTCTGTCAACATCTTCATTGTCGCCAAGACGTTCGGCTCCATGCTGTTTTTCGTGGTGATCGGCCTGGCGCTGGCCTTCCAGGCCTATAACCCAAACCCCGATCCGGCCGTGATCACCGGTTTTGTGCTGGTGTTGCTGTACATGAAGGGCCCGCTGGAGCACGTGGTGACCGCGCTGCCGATCGTCAGCCGCGCACAGATCGCGTTCTCGCGCATCGCCGAGCTGTCCGAGCGGTTCTCATCCCCCGAACCGCACCTGCTGCTGGAAGACAGTGAAGCGCCAAAACCCCAAGTGCACAGCCTTGAGCTGCGCGGCGTGACCTACAGCCCTCCGCCGGTGGAAGGCAGCGAGCCGTTCCACCTGGGCCCGATCAACCTGAGCATCAAGCAAGGCGATATCGTGTTTATCGTCGGTGAAAACGGCTGCGGCAAAACCACCCTGATCAAGCTGTTGCTGGGGCTTTATCAGCCGCAATCAGGTGAAATACACCTCAATGGCGAAGCTGTGATTGCCCCTACCCGCGACGACTACCGCCAACTGTTCACCACCGTATTCGCCGACTATTACCTATTCGACGATCTCGTCCAAGGGGGTGGGCAGAAGTCTCTGGACAGTGCGGCCCAGTATCTGGACCGCCTGGAGATCGCCCACAAGGTCACGATCAAGGACGGCGCGTTCAGCACCACCGACCTGTCCACCGGCCAGCGCAAGCGCCTCGCGTTGGTCAATGCCTGGCTGGAGGAACGCCCGGTACTGGTGTTCGACGAATGGGCCGCCGACCAGGATCCGGCCTTCCGCCGCATCTTCTACACGGAGCTGCTGCCAGACCTCAAGCGCCTGGGCAAAACCATCATCGTGATCAGCCACGACGACCGCTATTTCGACATCGCCGACCAGTTGGTGCGCTTGCGCGCTGGCAAGGTGGTGCACGAAATGGAGCCAGCATGAATTTTCTTTTCCGGTTTTTCCAGGTGGGAACGTCTCACTAGTGGTAATGAGAACCAACCTCATAAATACCTATAAACTGCCTAACTAAAATATAGAAGAGAAAGCACCCATGTCAGTACGACTCGGTCTCAGCCCCCTGAGCAAAGCGCTCTCCATGCGCAGGACCTTGAACATCCACCTCAAGCCTTGCGCCTTGGCCCTAGCGGTGTCGTTACCGCTATCGAGTTACGTGCAGGCACAAGAGATCGAGATCGACATTCCTGCACAGCCGTTGGGGACCGCGCTCCAGGAATTTGGCCGTCAGACCAACTTGCAGGTGCTATACAGCCCGACGGATGTACAGGGCAAAAACAGCACGACGGTGAAGGGCAAGCTAGAGCCAGCCCACGCCATCGCCGCCCTGCTCAAGGACACCGGTATCAGCTACGGCCTGCAAGGCAGCGCAGTGACCATCACGGCGGGCGCGACCTCCGGGCTGGAGCTGGGAGCCACCCAGGTGACCGCCAACCAGTTGGGTACGGTCACCGAAGGCACGGGCTCCTACACACCAGGCACTATCGCTACCGCCACGCGACTGGTGCTGACCCCGCGTGAAACACCGCAGTCGATCAGCGTGATTACGCGCCAGCATATGGATGATTTCGCACTCAACTCCATTGATGATGTGATGCGTCATACACCGGGCATTACCTTGTCGGCCCTGGACAGCGAACGCACTAACTATTTCTCCCGTGGGTTCTCGATCGAGAACTTCCAGTACGACGGCATCCCTACCCTGCGCAACTCGGCCTATTCGTCCGGGCAAACCCTGAGCGACATGGCGATCTACGACCGCGTGGAAGTCCTCAAGGGCGCAAGCGGCCTGCTGACGGGCGCCGGGGCACCGGGCGCAACCATCAACCTGATCCGCAAAAAGCCTACCCGTGATTTCAAAGGCAGCGTGGAGCTGGGTGCCGGCAGCTGGGACAACTATCGCTCCCAGGTCGACGTAAGTGGCCCTCTCACCGAGAGCGGCAACATCCGCGCCCGTGCCGTAGCCGCGTACCAGGACAATCATTCGTTCATGGACCGCTACGAGCGCAAGACCAACGTGTACTTCGGCACCGTGGAAGCGGACCTGGACGAGGACACCCTGCTCACCATCGGCTTCGACTACCAGAACAGCGATCCTCAAGGTTCTGGCTGGTCGGGCAGCCGCCCGCTGTTTGACCGTAGCGGCAACCGCATCGATGTAAAGCGCTCATACAACAACGGCGCGAAGTGGAGCAGCTGGGAACAGTTCACTCAGAGTTTCTTCACAACCCTGGAGCACAATTTCGACAACGGCTGGGTGGTCAAAGGCCAGTACACACACCAGTTCTCCGGTTATGACGCGCCGATGGGTGCGATCCAGCTGGGCCCATTCACGGCAACCGGTCTGTCGACGCTCTACGCGAACAAATTCACCGGCGATACCCGATCCGACTCCGGCGATATCTACGCCAGCGGCCCATTCAGTCTGGGCGGCCGCGAGCATCAGTTGGTGGTGGGCGCCTCTGCGTCCAATTCCCAGTGGAAAGGTAAGGATTACGGCGCGCCGATTCACGCCAATGGGCGCATTGTCGACTTCTGGAACTTCGACGGTAACTTCCCGGAGCCGAACTGGGGCACACCGACTCGAATCATTGATGAAACCACCCGGCAAACCGCTGGCTATATGACCGCCCGCTTCAACCTCACGGATGACCTGAACGTCTTCATGGGCACCCGCGTGGCCAACTACTGGCTAACTGGCGACAACAAGTCCACCGAAACCGGCAAGCTCGTACCCTATGCCGGCGTAACCTATGACCTGAACGACAACTTCACCGCGTACGCCAGCTACAGCGAGATCTTCATGCCGCAGGTGTATAACCGCGACAGAGAGAACAAACTGCTCGAACCGGATGAGGGCAAGAATTACGAACTGGGTTTGAAAGGCGAGTTTTTCAACGGTGGTCTGAACACCAGTCTGGCCTACTTCGAAGTGCATGAAACCAACAGGGCTGACCCTGATTCTGACTACAACGCCAACCCGACCAACCCGTCGATTTTGTATGCCTATAAAGGCATCGCCGCCAAAACCAAAGGCTTCGAGGCCGAAATGTCCGGTGAGCTAGCCCCAGGCTGGCAGGCCCAGGCTGGTTACACCCATAAAGTCATCCGGGATGAGCATGGTGTAAAAGTATCTACTTGGGAGCCTCAGGATCAGGTCAGCTTCTTCACCTCGTACAAGCTCAGCGGGCCGCTGGACCGTTTGACCATCGGCGGTGGCGCTCGCTGGCAGGGCAAGTCCTGGCAGGAAGTGACCAACAGTGGCAAGGGACGGCAGGAGGACTTCACCCAGGAAGCGTATTGGGTCGTGGACGCAATGGCTAAGTACCAGATCACCGACAACGTCTCCGCGACACTGAACGTGAACAACATCTTCGACAAGTACTACTACACCAACATTGGCTTCTATAACACGGCCTATTATGGTGACCCACGCAACGTCATGCTGAGCACACGCTGGGACTTCTAGCCCCCGCAGTTGCGTGCAAACAGCACTTAGCCCCCCGCCATCAGGCGGGGGTTTTCTTTGTTGTGCGCCAGGCATGGCGCGTAGCGCCGTGACTGGAACACCACGCAAAAAACACCGGCGCAAGGCCGGTGTCCAGTGTAAGCGTGCTCGCCCGGGCTAGTGCCTGGCAGCCGTCAGGGCCGCTACGAACGAGGCAATGAACTCAGGGTTGTCGACGATTCGATCATGGGTCGTATCGATGACCACCGAAGTGTCCAGTCCATGGCCGATCCCCTCTTCAAGTGCCGTGCAGATGACTTGCCGATCACTGGCAGATTTGCTTTGTGCTGCCCACCAGCAACTCACAGGAGCAGCGAGGCGCGCATAGGCGGCATCCCTCAAGCGCTCATCGAGTGTGCGTTTCAACGCCCACGAAACCTCCAGCTCGCCGCCTTGTTGCAGCTCGTTGCGCAAGCTGACAAATACCTCGCCCAAAGCCGACTGTCCCCACTCGCAAAGTGCCTCCCACCGTTGGTCCGCCGTGGCGCCCGAGTGCTCGATATCCTGCCAGGCCTGTGCAATATCCTGGGCCGAGTCAGGGAACATGACCGTCAGCAACTCCACGCGCTTATCGCCTGCTTCCAGTGATTCAAACGCCGGCCGCAGGGTTTTGTCCCTGTCCCAGAACGCAGTGACATGCATCGGCGGAGGCGCATCGATGCTCCCCAGGAACGCCACTTTGGCCCCCTGCGCCTCCAGTCTGCCAGCCACCTGCAACGCAAGGTTCCCACCCAGCGACCACCCCGCGAGGTAATACGGCCCCTGCGGCTGGCTCGCAAGAACCTGATGGGTATAGTCCTGAACCATGGCATCCCACGTCGGCACCTGGCTTTGCGGATCAAGCAGAGCCCGACAAATAACGCCCTGTACCGGCATCTCCGAGCGCAAGGCCATGCCAAGCGCCTTGTAGCAGTGTACTGAACCGAAACTTGGGTGAAACAGAAACAATGACGGCCCGCCCTGCTGGCCATTCAAGTCAACGAGCAGCGAGCGCGCTCGTTCATCCGACGCGCTGCCCGCCAACGCCCTAACGGTTGGACGCGTCATCAATTGGTTGACCGTGAGCATCAACCCGCATTGAGCCGCCAGGCGTTCTTTCACCACCAGCAACAGCAATGAATGCCCGCCCAGTTCAAAAAAGTTATCGTCCAGGCCAACCCGCTCGGTACCCAGCACCTGTTGCCAGATCTGCGCGACCTGGTGTTCGAGCGCCGTATGCGGCGCCACGTACTCGCGTCGCTGAACGGCGGTTTCGGGGCGCGGCAGTGCCTTGCGCTCAAGTTTGCCGTTGGGGCTCAACGGCATACTGTCCAGCAAGACCCACTGGGCCGGCACCATAAAGGCCGGCAGATGAGTCGATAGATAGGCCGTGAGGGTTTCTCGCCAGTGCGGCATTGGCTGATCAAGCACCACGTAGCCGACCAATTGCGTGCCGTCCAGCGCCAGCACCGCGGTCTCGCGAACCCCTTCATGCTCAAGCAGGCGCGCTTCGATCTCACCCAACTCGATCCGCAGGCCGCGCAGCTTGACTTGATGGTCAATACGCCCGGCGTACTCGATCACCCCATCAGGACGATAACGCGCCAGGTCTCCAGTGCGGTACATGCGCTCGCCGCCCCCGAACGGGCTGGCGACAAATCGCTCGGCGGTCAACACTGGCCGACGATGATACCCACGTGCCAGCCCCTTGCCTGCCAGGTACAACTCGCCGAGCACACCGATCGGCACCGGTTCAAGGTTAGCGTCCAGGATATGACACCTCAGGTTGGCAATGGGTTTGCCGATGGGCACCGCGTCCTTGCCTTCGTCAATGCAGGCCCAGCTGGTGACATCAATGGCTGCTTCCGTAGGCCCGTAGAGGTTATACAGGTGGGCCTGAGGCAGCTTGGCGAAGACTTGTTGTTGCGCATCCACCGGTAAGGCTTCGCCGCTACAGATGATGCGCTGCACACTACTGCAACGGCCCACTAGGCGGTCCTGCAGGAAGGCTTGCAGCATCGACGGCACAAAGTGCAGCGTGGTGACAGATTCACGCGTGATCACCTCCACCAGCTTCGTCGGATCACGGTGATCGCCGGGTGCCGCCATCACCAATCGCGCGCCGCTGAGCAACGGCCAGAAGAACTCCCACACCGACACATCAAAACTGAACGGCGTCTTCTGCAGCACCGTATCACCGGCACACAATGCATACGCCTGTTGCATCCAGCACAAGCGGTTGGTCAAGGCTGCATGGCTGTTGCCCGCGCCCTTGGGCTTGCCGGTGGAACCGGAGGTGTAGATCACATAGGCAAGGTGTTCACCGCTGAGGGCTACGTCAGGGTTGGCCTCGCTGTACGCGTCCAGCCAAAGCTCATCGCGGTCCAGGTCAATACGCAACACGCTGTCGGAGGCCGGCAGGCTCAAGTGCGACTGGCTGAGCAACAGCTTTACCGCACTGTCCTCCAGCGTATAGGCCTGGCGCTCCGCGGGGTAATCCGGGTCCACAGGCACGTAGGCACCTCCGGCCTTGAGGATCGCCAACAAGGCGACGACCATTTCCACGGAACGCTCCATTGCCACGCCCACCAACACGTCCGGACCGACACCACGTGCGATCAAGGCATGGGCCAGGCGGTTGGCGCGATGGTTCAGGACGGCATAGCTCAGCTGCTGCGCGCCAAACACCAGGGCTGGCCGATGCGGGTCATGTTCGGCGTGGGCTTCAAACAGTTGGTGCACGGTCTTTTCAAGGGGGTAATCGACAGCGGTGGCATTCCAGCCATCGACGATCTGCCGGCGCTCTGCTGCGTCCAGGATTGCCAGAGAGTCGACCAGGGCCTCCGGCGTTGCAACCATTGCACTCAACAGTCGTTGCCAGTGCTGCGCCATGCGCTCGATGGTTGCTGCGTCGAACAGGTCGGTCGCGTAGCCAAAGGATGCCCGAATGCTCGATGCCTCCTGCACAACATTCAAGCTAAGGTCGAACTGAGCGGTTCGGCTCTCCCAGTCCAGGCCCTCCAACACCAGGCCGGAGGTTCCCGGCTCGCTTGTACTGCCAGCGCCACGGTTCTGATGGTTGAACATGACCTGGAACAATGGGCTGTAACTTAAGCTGCGTTCGGGACGAAGCGCTTCCACCAGTTGTTCGAACGGCAAGTCTTGATGCGCCTGGGCTTCCAGCACCCGTTGACGGGCTTGGCGCAACAGCGCCAGCACGCTGGTGTGCTCGTCCACCTCGGCCTTCAGCACCTGGGTATTGACGAAGAAGCCGACCAGGCGCTGCGTCTCGACCCGGTTACGGTTGGCGGTCGGCACACCGATACGGATGTCCTGTTGCCCGCTGTAGCGATGCAACAACACCTGAAAGGAGGCCAGCAGCACCATGAAACCGGTGGCGCCTTCACGCTGAGCCAAGGCGTTGACACCCGCTACCACGCGCTCATCCAGCACCAGGTCCAGGGAAGCACCGCGAAAACTTTGCACCGCCGGGCGTGGCCGGTCCAACGGCAGTTCCAGCACCGGCTGATCGCCGCCGAGCAGGCTGCGCCAATATTCCAGTTGGCGGTCCTTTTCCCCCGCTTCCATCCAACTGCGCTGCCACAGGGCGTAGTCGGTGTACTGGACTGGCAGTTCAGGCAACTCAAACTCACGCCCATGGGTGTAGGCGCCATAGGCCTGTATCACTTCCTCCACCATCACTTGCATCGAAGCACCGTCGGAAATGATGTGGTGCTGCACCAGGACCAGCACATGGTCCTGCTCTGCCAGACGCAGGAGCGTCATGCGCAGCAACGGGCCGCGCTCCAGGTCAAAGGGTTGCGCAATTTCCTGTTCGACGCGCGCTTTCAACTGGCTTTCGTCAATGGTTTCAGGCACTAGTGTCACGAGGTATGCGGGCTGGACTTCCTGCTGCATGCCTTCACCGACCTGGCGAAACCGCGTGCGCAAACTCTCGTGTCGGGCTATCAGGTGTTCAAAGCTCTTTTGCAGCGCCGTAATATCCAGATGTCCCCTGAGCCGCAAGGCGCTGGGGATATGGTATGCAGCGCTCTGCGGATCCAATTGCCAGAGAAACCATTGCCGCTCCTGAGCATACGAGAGCGTCAGGAAGGGCGCCTCTCGCCGTACCTTCGGGATCGGCAGGTTGCCCGGCGAAACGCCTTCCTGCAGCATCCTCTGCAGGTACACCTTGCGCTGTTCCAGCGGCAGCCCGATAAAGCGCTGCATGATTTTGTACGCCATCTGGCCGTCCATTACAGCTGCTCCATTTCGTCGAGGAGTGAATCGAGGAACGACAGTTTCTCAGTGCTTATACCGCCGCCCTGACCCTGTAAATGCTCTGCCAGTTCCCTGAGCTGGGCATGCTGGAACAGCTCATGCACGCTGATCTTCACGCCCAGCTCCAGCTGAATGCGCGACATCACATTGATCACCAGCAACGAGTGCCCGCCCAGCTCGAAGAAGTTGTCATTCATCCCCACTTGCTCAACATCCAGCACGTCTTGCCAGATTGCCGCCAGTTGCTGTTCAAGGTCGCTGCAAGGCGCTACATATTCGCCTTGCACAACATGGCTGTCGGGCTCCGGCAGGGCCTTGCGGTCCAGTTTGCCGCTGGGGCTCAACGGCATGTGCGACAGGCGCACGAACTGTTTGGGCACCATGTAGTCCGGCAGTAGCGCCTGCAGGGCATGGCGCAACGCCTGAGCGTGATCGATCTCATCGAGTACCGTTGGGAGGGCCACGTAGTAGCCTATCAACTGGCCGCCACCACCGTCCTGGCGCAGGACGACCTCGGCCTGGGCCACTCCGGCCTGGAGCAGCACCAGCGCACGAATTTCCTCCAGTTCCACACGGAAGCCGCGAATCTTGATCTGATGGTCCAGGCGCCCCAGGTATTCCAGCGCGCCATCCTCGGCCCAGCGCACACGGTCGCCGGTCCGATACAGGCGTGAACTGGCGCCGCCGAACGGGTCCGCGATAAAGCGCTCGGCCGACAACCCCGGACGTCCGAGATAGCCGCGCGCCAAACCGGCTCCCCCCACGCACAACTCGCCGGCAACACCGATCGGGACCGGGTTCAGATCACCGTCCAGTACCCGGCAAATCACACCGTCCAATGGCCGGCCAATCGGCGAACGGGTGCCGTCCTCAAGGGAGCACGCCCACCAGGTCGCGTTGATCGTCGTTTCGGTCGGCCCATAACGGTTGTGCAATGTTACGCCTGGCAGGGTCCGCAGGATCTGATCGCGCAAATCGGCGGTCAACGCTTCACCGCCTGAGAACACCCTACGCACGCGGGTGCACTGGGCGACGCCCGGCGTATCCATGAACAATTGCAACAGCGAGGGCACAAAATGCAGCGTGGTCACGCCAAATGCCTGGATCAACTCCAACAGGCGCACCGGATCCCGATGTTCGCCCGGGGCCGCTATCACTAGCCGGCTGCCGCTGATCAGCGGCCAGAAACACTCCCATACCGATACGTCAAAACTCATCGGGGCTTTCTGCAACAGCACATCGTCGGCCTGCAATGCGTAGGTATCCTGCATCCATTGCAAGCGTTGCGCCAATGCTTCGTGTGTCACACCCACACCTTTCGGGTTGCCGGTGGTGCCGGAGGTGTAGATCACGTACATCAGGTTATAACCGTTGACGGGCACCTGCGGATCAGTTTCACCGCACCCGCTCAACCAGCGTTGATCACCTTCAAGGCTCAGGCACTGCACGCCATCGGCCAACGGCAGGGTCAGGTGCGACTGAGTCAGTAGCCACTTCACGCCGCTGTCCTTGAGCATGTAGGCCAAGCGCTCTTCGGGATAGTCGGCGTCAAGCGGTACATACGCACCACCGGCCTTGAGGATCGCCAGCAGCCCGACCAGCATGTCGAAAGAACGCTCCAGCGCGATACCTACCAGCGAATCCGGGCCTACACCTTGCTTGATCAGCCCATTCGCCAGGCGGTTGGCACGTCGGTTCAGCGCATCGTAGGTCAACTGCTGCTCGCCGAAGATCACAGCGGTTGCCTGTGGCGTGCGGCGCACCTGCTGTTCGAATTGCTGCTGGACACACTGCCAAGAGGTCTCGCTCGGCAACCCGTTGCCTTTCTCCAGCAGGGCCAGGTGCTCCGACTCTGTCAACAGCGTCAACTGTGCCAGGGCCGCATGGGGCTTGGCGACCAGCTCTGCCAACAGGTGCAGCAGATGCCGGTTGAGACGTTCAACCGTCGGGCCGTCGACCTCACTGCGGTCATAGCTGTAGTGCAACGTCAGGGTTTCGCCGACACCGACGGCGATCGACAGCGGATAGTGCGTCTGTTCCCGGCTGCTGACACTGCCAAACCGCACCCCTTGCGGGGCACCCTGCTCCAGCACCTCCGATACAGGGTAGTTCTCGAACACCAGAATGGTGTCGAACAACGCCTCGCCCCCCAGCCCGGCCAGGCGTTGCAGCTCGAACAACGGCGTGTGTTCATGCTCGCGCAACGCAAGGTTCTGTTGCTGGATCTGTTGCATCCATTGCGACGCGGGCATATCTGGGCGAGGAGTTGCTACCACTGGCAAGGTATTGATGAACAACCCAACTTGCTGCTCAACACCACGCAGGTCCGCGGGGCGGCCCGATACTGTGGCGCCGAAGACCACGGTGTCCTGCCCGGTGTAGCGTTGCAGCAACAGCAACCAGGCGGACTGCACCAGGGTGTTGAGGGTAATCTTCTGGCCTTGGGCAAAGGCCTTGAGGCGGGCCATGCCCACGGCATCCAGCTCATGGGCGTGTTCACCCAGCCCGGACGCCCTCACATCCTTGTTGCGAGGCAGCGCCTGGAACAGACGTGTCGGCTCATCCAAGCTGGCCAGCTGGGTCTTCCAGAAGGCTTCGCGCAGGGTTTTATCCTGGGATTGCAGCCAGGCGATAAAGTCCCGGTAACGCGCGACCTGAGCCTGCGGCACATGGCCGGCGTAACGCCCCAGAACTTCGCCGAGCAGTTGGGAGCTGCTCCAGCCATCCATCAGGATATGGTGGCTGGTGTAGATCAGATGGCAACGTTGCGGGCCGGTGTGCGCCAGGGCAATGCGCACCAACGGCGGGCTCTCCAGAGTGAAGCCTTGCAAGCGCTGCGCATCGGCCAACTGATCCAGTTGCTGCTGCTGATCGGCACCTTCTGGGCACTCGGTTTCGATAAACGGCATTTGCACCTGGCGATGCACCACTTGCAGAGGCTGCGCAAGATCCCCGTCCCAGATGAAGCCGGTACGCAGAATGTCATGGTTATCCAGCGCTGCCTGCCAGGCTTCACGGAAACGCGGGATGTCCAGGCCCTCAACATTCACGCGCATCTGGTTGACATAGTCGCCCGCCTGGGGCTCGTACAAGGTGTGGAACAACATGCCCTGCTGCATCGGCGACAGCGGGTACACATCATCGACGGCAGCCAACGCAAACTGGTCCAGCTGTGCCTGGCTGAGTCGGGCCAGCGGGAAGTCCGACGGCGTTACGCCCTGATGTGCGGCCAGGCAGCAATGCTCGATCAAGTGCTTGAGTTCCTGCGCATAGGCATCGGCCAGGCGTTGTACGGTGACCTCGCTGAACATCTCGCGGCTGAAGCTCCAGACCAGGTTCAGTTCACCGCCGTACACCTGCCCGTTGATTTCCAGCCAGTTACCCAGCAAGGCGTGCTCGCTCTGGTCAGCGCCAGCGCTTTCGCCCGTAGGGGTGAAGAAGGCCTGTGCCGCAGCATCATTGAAACTGCCGTCGAACTGCCCCAGGTAATTGAAGGTGATCCGTGGCTGCACCAGCCCGCCCAATACCCGCCGGGCCTGGTCATCGCCCAAGTAGCGCAGTGCGCCGAAGCCAATCCCTTTATCCGGGACAGCGCGCAATTGCTCCTTGATACCCTTGATCGAGTCGGCCAGGGACGTGGCCGGGGTCAGCGCCAGCGGGTACATGCTGGTGAACCAACCGACTGTGCGGGTCAGGTCGACGTCCTCGAACAGATCCTCACGACCGTGCCCTTCAAGTTTGACCAACAGCGATTCGCCGCCCGTCCACCGTGTGATGACCCGGGATAACGCGGTCAGTAGCAGGTCATTGATCTGCGTACGGTATGCCGCCGGAGCCTCTTGCAGCAGGCGTCGGGTATAGGATTGATCGAGGTGCGTGCCCACGCTCAGAGCCAGTGAATTGTGCAAACCACCTTGCGGGTTATCGCAAGGCAGATCGGCCTCGACGCCTTGCATCTGCGCCTGCCAGAAGCGCAGTTCTTCCTGCAGTGCCGGGCTATGCGCATGAGCCTGTAATCGCTTGCCCCAAGCCTGGATCGAACTGCTCTTAGCTGGCAGCACAGCCGCCTGCCCAGTCTGCAGTTGGGTGTAGGCGGTCTGCAGATCTTCGAGCAGGATCCGCCATGACACGCCGTCCACCACCAGGTGGTGAATCACCAGCAACAGCCGTTGCGATGCATCCGGCAACTCGACCAGCACCGCACGCATCAGCGGCCCTTCTGACAGGTCCAGGCTGCGTTGTGCCTGCAGGCCCAAGGGCTCAAGCGCCTCAATGGTATCGAGGGCGGTTTGCCAGAGCAGCTCGTCTTGGGCTTCAACCCCTCGGTAGTGAGCCTGCCAGCCGGCCGCTTGCGGGCTGAAACTCAGGCGCAATGCGTCGTGATGCGCCAGCAGCGCTGCCAGGGCGGCGCGCAATGTCGCGCCATCCAGTCGTTCGCCCGGGCGCAGGACCACGGATTGGTTCCAGTGGTGACGCTCGGCAATGTCTGCCTGGAAAAAGTACTGGTGTATCGGCAACAGCAACGTTTCGCCGGTGACCGGCCCTTGCTCGATCACAAGGCCCTCCCCGCCCGCCTGGGCAACCGCTGCCAGGCTCAGTACAGTCTGATGCTGAAACAGGTCCTTGGGCGTAAATCGAACACCGACCTGCCGTGCACGGCTAACTACCTGGATCGAAATGATCGAGTCGCCCCCCAGCTCAAAGAAGTTGTCGTTCAAGCCCACACGCGGCAGGCGCAGCACATCGGCCCAGATGGCAGCGATCTTCTGTTCCAGCTCGCTCTGCGGTGCGACATATGCTTGCTGCATCTGGCTCACATCCGGCTGCGGCAGGCCCTTGCGGTCGAGCTTGCCGTTGGGGGTCAGCGGCATCTGCGCCAGGAACATGAAGTGCGCGGGCACCATGTAATCCGGCAAGCGGGTCTTGAGTGTGCGGCGCAAGGCATCACGAAACTCGGTTTCGTTGACCTGAGCGGTTACCGGTAGCACATAAGCCACCAGCTGCTTGCCACTCGGCCCTTCCTGGGCCACCACCACGGTTTCGCCGACGTTGTCCTGCTCGCGCAGGCGCGCTTCGATCTCGCCCAGCTCGATACGGAAGCCACGGATTTTCACCTGATGGTCGACGCGACCGAGGTAATCCACCACGCCATCCGGGCGCCCACGGGTCAGGTCGCCGCTGCGATACACACGACTGCCGGGCTTGCCGAACGGGTCCGGCACGAAGCGCTCGGCGGTCAGTGCCGGACGTTCCAGGTAACCACGGGCCACGCCCTCGCCGCCCAGGTACAGCTCACCGGCGACGCCGATGGGTTGCAGGTTGAGTTGCGCGTCCAGCACGTAGCCGCTGCGGTTGCCCAGCAGCGTGCCGATTGGCGCGTAGACGGCGCCGCAGGGATCGCCTTTACGTGCTTTCCACAGCAGCGGCGTGACCACGGTTTCCGTCGGGCCGTAGCCGTTGAACAGGTAGGTCGGCTTGAGCGCGCGCCAGGCCAGGTCATAGCTGGCCTGGGCCACTGCGTCGCCGCCAAAGCAGTACACACGCACCTTCGGTGGATTACCGTCACGCTCGGCATGCTCGGCCAGCTGTTGCAGGTACACCGGCGGGAACACCGCCATGGTCACGTTGTGACGGTGCATCTGTTCGTAGGTGTACTCGGGCAGCCATAGGCTGTCGTCACGGATCAGCACACTGGCGCCATTGATCAGCGGGTGCATCCAGCCTTCGTGGGAGCCGTCGAAGGCGAAGGACATGAAGTGCAGTTCGCAATCGGCCGGGGACGTTTCATAACGCTCGCCAGTGGCAATGATATGCGCCACCAACGGCCCATGAGAGACCGCCACGCCTTTGGGCATGCCGGTGGATCCCGAGGTGTAGATCACGTAGGCGAGGTTGTCGCCGTCCAGGTTCACGTTTGGCGCGGTGTCACTGTAATCGGCCCATTGCTCGGTGCGATCAATCGCCAGGCTGTCCAGGCCTTCGGGAATCGGCAGTTGCTGCAAGGCACTGGTGTGGGTCAGCAGCAACTTCGCACGGCTGTCCTGCATCATGTACAGCAGGCGATCACGCGGGTATTCGATGTCCAGCGGCACGTAGACGCCGCCGGCTTTCATCACCGCCAGGAACGCCACCATGCTCTCGGCGCTGCGCGGCATGGCGATGGCCACACGCACTTCGGGGCCGACGCCACGGGCGATCAGGGCGTGGGCCAGGCGATTGGCCTGGCGGTCAAGCTCGCCGTAGCTCAGGGTTTGCGCGTCGAATTTCACCGCGACTGCATCCGGGTTTTCGGCGGCGCGGTCGGCTACCAACTCGTGAACAAAGCGCTCGGCCGAAAAGCCGGCGTCGGTCTGGTTCCATAGTTGCAGGATGTGTTGTTGCTCATCCTGGCCGAGCAGGTTGAGTTGGTTGATGGGTTGCTGTTGGTCGGCAACCATCGCCTGCAATAGCCTCTGCCAGTGGTCGGCCATACGCTCGATGGTCGCAGGGGCGAACAGGTCGGTGGCATACCCCAGTGAAGCACTCAGCCCCTCACCCCACTCTTGGACGTCCAGGTCAAGATCGAAATGCGCGGTGTGGCTGTTCCAGGCCAGCCCTTCGACACGCAGCTCACTCGATGCGTGCTCCGCGAAAGCCTGGCGGTTGGCCACTTGGTGGTTGAACATCACCTGAAACAACGGGTTCAGACTCAGGCTGCGCTCCGGCTGCAGCGCCTCTACCAATTGCTCGAACGGCAAGTCCTGATGGGCCTGGGCGTCCAGCGCGCGCTGCTTGACCTGCTGCAGCAACTGGGCAACGGTGGTTTGCCCATCGATATCAGCCTTGAGCACCTGAGTGTTGATGAAAAAGCCAATGAGCCGTTCAGTTTCAACGCGATTGCGGTTGGCAATCGGCACACCGACGCGGATGTCTTCCTGGCCACTGTAGCGATGCAGTAAGGTCTGAAACGAAGCCAGCAACAGCATGAACATCGTCACGCCTTCGCGCTGGGCCAAGGCGTTGAGGCCGGACACCAGTGTGGTCGGCAACTCCAGGTGCAAACGCGCACCGTGATGGCTTTGCTCCGCCGGGCGCTGGAAGTCGAACGGCAACTCAAGCACGGGTTGCTCACCTGCCAGCAGATCAAGCCAGTAGGCGAGTTGGCGCTCTTTCTCGCCAGCATCCATCCAGTCGCGTTGCCATACGGCGTAATCGGCATATTGAATCGGCAGTGCAGGCAACTGCAGGTCTTGACCCTGGCTGAAGGCACCATACAGTTGCACCAGTTCATCGACCATGACGTGCATCGACCAACCATCGGAAACGATATGGTGCTGCACCAGCACCAGTACATGGTCTTCATCAGCGATGCGCAGCAGCTCAACACGCAGCAGCGGGCCCTGCTCCAGGTTGAACGTGAGCGCTATCTTCGCCTCCACGGTGGCTTGGAGGTCAGCCTCCAGCACGTCGCTACGGGTGATGGCGACAGGTGCAGGCTCAGCCACGATTTGCACGGCGCCGTGGTTTTCCTGGCGCAACAGAGTGCGCAGGCTCTCATGACGCGCCACCAGGCGGTCAAAGCTTTGTTGCAGCGCAGCTTGATCCAACCGCCCCTTCAGGCGCAGCGCGCTGGGCACATGGTAAGCGGCGCTGCCTGGGTCCAGTTGCCAGAGAAACCACTGCCGTTCCTGGGCATATGACAGCGGCAAGCCGCGGTCACGTGCCACGGGAACCAGCGCCGGCGCCTTGACACCCTCACTCGCTTCGAGCGCGAGCAGCGCGGCGACAAATCCTTGCAGGCGCGGCTGTTCGAACAGCACCTTGAGCGGCACTTCCAATGCCAGCGCCTGGCGCAGTCGCGAGGCCACTTGCATGGCCAGCAGCGAGTGCCCGCCCAGCTCGAAGAAGTGATCCATGAGGCCGACGCGCTCCACCCCGAGGATATCCGCCCACATCGCCGCCACTTGCACCTCAAGTGCACTGACCGGTGCGACCCAGGTTTGCAGCGAAAGGCTCGCATCCGGTTTTGGCAATGCCTGGCGATCCAGCTTGCCGTTGGGGTTCAGCGGCAGGCGCTCAAGGAACATCAGGTGGGCCGGCACCATATAGTCCGGCAATTGCTCACGCAGCACCGTCTTGAGGGCTTCGTCCAATGCGCGGGTGTCTGGCTGTTCGGC
This sequence comes from Pseudomonas sp. B14(2022), assembly GCF_012030485.1. Lineage (NCBI taxonomy): Bacteria > Pseudomonadati > Pseudomonadota > Gammaproteobacteria > Pseudomonadales > Pseudomonadaceae > Pseudomonas > Pseudomonas sp. B14(2022). Next base: position 86,264 of record NZ_JAAUVM010000005.1, on the reverse strand, counting down.
CACCAGATAGGCCAGCAACTGGTTGTTCACCGCCAACACCACGGCCTCACGAACACCCGCCTGGGCCAGCAACAGGGCTTCGATTTCACCCAGCTCGATACGGAAACCGCGGATCTTGACTTGATGATCGACCCGTCCTACGTATTCGATCACGCCGTCGGCACGGTAACGCGCCAGATCCCCTGTGCGGTACAGGCGATCGCCGTTACCGCTGAAAGGATCAGCGACGAAGCGTTCGGCCGTCAGCAATGGCCGGTTCAGGTAAGCGCGCGCCAGGCCACAGGCGCTGCCGATATACAACTCGCCCACGGCGCCCAACGGCGCGAGGTTGAGGTCCCGGTCCAGCACGTACAAAGCACGCCCCGGCAGAGAGCGACCAATCGGGCTGGCGGTAACGCCAATGACTTCATCGCCCGAGGTGCAGTCCAGCACACTGGAGACCACCGTGGCCTCGGTCGGTCCGTAGGTGTTGAGCAGTCGCACATGCCTCAGGCCCGCACGCAACCATTGTGCTGGACCGTCCAGCGGCATGGCTTCGCCACCGATATGCACTTGCCGCAGGGCACCATAGGTACGCGATCCGGCTGCCAGACAGTCGAGCAGGAACAGGTTCCAGTAGGCGGTCGGCAAGTCGGCCAGGGTAATGCCCTGTTGCAGGATTTCGCGGTACAGGCGCCCGCTGTCCCAGAGTTCCGGGCCACGCAGTACCACGGCAGCGCCGTGGGTCAGCGCCGGATACAGCTGCTCGACGAACCCATCGAAGTTCAGGGTCGCAAACTGCAGTACGCGGTCATTCTCAGTCAGCTTGGAATAACCGGCGGCAATGCTCGCGAATTCGCTCAAGGCGCCATGGTCAATCGCCACGCCCTTGGGTTTGCCGGTCGAGCCGGAGGTATAGATCACATAAGCAAGGTTGTGCGGCCCGACTGTTGCGCTAAGGTTTTCCTCGGCGTACGACGCCAGCGAGACCGTATCGATCGCCAATACAGCAACGCCTGCGGGCAACGCTATCGGCACACGGGACTGGATCAGCACCAGGCGCACGCCACTGTCTTCGAGTATATGAGCCAGGCGTTCGCGCGGGTACTGCGGGTCGAGCGGCACATAGGCACCACCGGCCTTAAGGACCGCCAACAGGCTGACCACCATGGCAAAGGAGCGCTCTACTGCGACCCCCACCAACACTTCCGGACCCACGCCCTCTGCCACCAGGCAATGAGCCAGACGGTTGGCTTGCCGATTGAGCGCGTCATAGGTCAGGGACTCGCCATCGAGTACCAGTGCCACTGCTTGCGGGCGTTTCAGCACCTGGGCCTCGAACAGGCGATGGACGCCGGCCTGCCACGCAGCCGCCGGGCGATTGGTATTCCAGGCCTGCAGCAGCGCGTGCTGTTCTTCAGCCGTCAGCAGCGGCAAGCACGCAATAGGATGGGACGGTGTCTTCACCACCGCCCGCAGCAGGCCAAGCCAATGCTGGGCCATGCGTCCAATGGTGGACGCCTCGAACAGATCTGTCGCGTAGGTCAACGATGCCCAGAGCCTGTCCGCGGACGCCTGGGTATCCAGGCTCAAGTCAAAGTGTGCAGTGTGACTATCCCATTCCAGACCTTCGACCTGCAAACCCGGAATCGACTGCGCGCCCGCCTCGTCGCGCACGTCGGACTGGTGGTTGAACATCACTTGGAACAACGGGCTATGGCTCAGACTGCGTTCCGGCTGCAACGCCTCCACCAACTGCTCGAACGGCAGGTCCTGATGCGCTTGCGCGTCCAGGGCCGTGTGCTCGACCTGCTGCAACAATTCGACAAACGACAACTCACCGGCGATATCGGCCTTGAGCACTTGGGTATTGACGAAGAAACCAATCAGACGCTCGGTCTCGACCCGGTTGCGGTTGGCAATCGGCACGCCGACGCGAATATCCGATTGGCCGCTGTAGCGATACAACAAGGCCTGGAAGGACGCCAGCAACACCATGAACAGGGTCGCGCCCTGACGCTGGGCCAAGGCCTGCAGTTCGCTCGCCAGCGCGGCGTCCAGCACCAGGTCCAGGCGTGCGCCGCGATGGCTTTGTACCGCCGGGCGCGGATGATCCAGCGGCAGCTCCAACACAGACTGCTCACCGGCCAGGCGTTCAACCCAGTAGGTCAGCTGGCGGGCCTGCTCGCCCGCCTCCATCCAGCCACGCTGCCACACCGCATAATCGGCATATTGAACCGGCAGCGCCGGCAACTGAGGCTCCAGGCCCTGGCTGAACGCAGCATAAGCTTGCACCAGCTCATCGACCATTACCTCCATCGACCAGGCGTCGGAGATGATGTGGTGCTGCACCAGCACCAGCACATGATCGTCCGCGGCCAGGCGCAACAGCTTGACCCGCAGCAGCGGGCCTCTGCACAAGTCGAATGGACGAGCGATTTCTGCTTCGACCCGGACCTTCAAGCTGCCCGGTTCATCACTGTGCAGGGTCTCGTTTTCGATCAGCAACGCGGTCGGCGCAGCGATCCGCTGTACCGTGCGCTCGCCATCCACGACAAACACGGTACGCAGGGTTTCATGCCGTTCAAGCAGGCTATCGAAGCTGCGTTGCAGGGCCCGGCGATCCAGGGCGCCGCGCAAGCGCAGGGCCGCCGGGATGTGATACGCGGTGCTCTGCGGCTCCAGTTGCCAGAGGAACCACTGCCGCTCCTGGGCATAGGACAGCGCCAGGGCTTGATCACGTGCCAACCGCAGGATCGGCGGCGAGTCCAGCGCGGTGCCTGACAACGCCTGCACGAACCGGCCAAGCACCGGCTGTTCGAACAGGCCTTTCAACGGTGCATCGATGCCCAGTGACTGGCGTACACGAGACACCACCCGCGTGGCCAGCAACGAGTGCCCACCGATTTCGAAGAAGTGATCCTCCAGGCCAACCTGCGGCAACCCCAGCACCTCAGCCCAGATAGCCGCGACCTGGCACTCGCGTTCGGTGACAGGCGGCACAAAGCGTTTTAGCAGGGCAGCGGCATCGGGTTTGGGCAACGCCTTGCGGTCGAGCTTGCCATTGGGCGTCAGTGGCATCCGCTCCAAAAACACCAGGTAGGCCGGCACCATGTACTCCGGCAACTGCTCGCGCAGGGCGGCCTTGAACCGCTCGCGCAGGGTGACCTGCTCCTCATCCGACACCGGTTGCCGGGTGACCAGGAAGGCCAGCAACTGGTCATGCTCAGCCACCACGGCGGCTTCGCGCACATCGGCCTGCTCACGCAGGCACGCCTCAATCTCTCCCAGTTCTATACGGAACCCACGCACCTTGACCTGATGGTCGACGCGGCCGATGTACTCGACCACGCCATCCGCGCGATAGCGCGCCAGGTCGCCGGTGCGGTACAGGCGTTCGCCGTTAGTAGCGAACGGGTTAGGCACGAAACGTTCGGCAGTCATCGCTGCGCGGCCGTGGTAACCACGGGCCAGGCCGACACCGCCGATCAGCAGCTCACCGCTGGTGCCTACCGGGCTCGGGGTGAGCTCGGCATTGAGGATAAACAACGAGGTGTTGGCGATTGGCCGACCGACAAACGGCAACGGTTCAACCAGTAGATGGGCCGCCGACCAAATAGTGGTTTCGGTCGGGCCATACAGGTTCCACACCGTGCCCTGCTGGGCCAGCATGCGTTGCGCCAGGTCGGCCGGCAACGCCTCGCCACCGCACAGGCACTTGACCCCGCGCAGCAAGGCGCGGCGTTCGCTGTCCAGGAGCATGCGCCAGCTCGAGGGCGTGGCTTGCACCACACTGATCGCTTCGCGCTGTACCAGATCCAGAATCGCCTCGGGGTCCAGGGAAACGTGCTTGTCGGCCAGTACCACCGTCGCACCTGTCGCCAGCGGTACGTAGAGTTCCAGGGCAAAGATATCGAACGAGAACGTCGTCAACGACAACAGCCGCGCGTCAGCGCCAATGGACAGGGTGCTGGCCATGCCATGGGTGAAGCTGCTCAGTGCGCCATGACGCACCATCACGCCCTTGGGCTTGCCGGTGGAGCCGGAGGTGTAGATCACATAGGCGAGGTGTTCGCCCGTCAGTTCGATGTCGGGGTTGGCGCTGCTGTAGCGCGCATCTTCCTGTGCGTCCATGAGCAGCAATTGCTGGTCAGCCGCCAGTGGCAGGCGTTCGTGCAGGTCGCCGGCAGTCAGTAATACGCGTGCGCGGCTGTCTTCGAGCATGAACGCCAGCCGATCCGCCGGGAACTGCGGATCGAGCGGCACATAGGCACCACCGGCCTTCAGGGTTGCCAGCAAGGCCAGCACCATGTCCACCGAACGGTCCAGGGCAATGGACACCAGCACGTCCGGGCCAACACCGGCGGCACGCAGGCGATGGGCCAGGCGATTGGCACGGCGGTTCAGTTCTGCGTAGCTCAGCGCCTGGCCATTGCAGACCAGCGCGATCGCGTCCGGACGGGCCTGGGCCTGGGTTTCCAGCAAATGGTGTACACCCACATCCTGCGGGAACGCCTGGTGCGTGTCATTCCAGGTATGCACCAGTTGCTGCCACTGCGTATCGTCCAGCAACGGCAACTCGCCGACCCGGCCGTTACAGTCCTGGACCACCAGGTGCAACAAACGGTGCCAGTGGCCGAGGAAACGTTCCAGGCCCGGCGCATCAAACACGTCGGTGGCATAGGTCAGGGACGCCTGGATACCATCAGCCGATTCCTGGGTGTCGAGGTTGAGGTCAAACTGCGACGTCTTGCTTTCCCACTCCAGCCCTTGTACTTGCAGGCCCGTGACGCTGCCGCCGCCGCGTTGGGTGTCGGTCTGGTGGTTGAACATCACTTGGAACAACGGGTTGTAGCTCAGGCTGCGCTCGGGCTGCAGCGCTTCCACCAGTTGCTCGAACGGCAAGTCTTGATGGGCCTGGGCCTCGACCGCACGTTGGCGGGTTTGCTGCAGCAATTCACGGAAGGTCATCTGGCCGTCGATATCGGCCTTGAGGATTTGCGTGTTGACGAAAAAGCCGATCAGGCGCTCGGTCTCCACCCGATTACGGTTGGCCACCGGCACGCCGATGCGGATGTCACCCTGGCCACTGTAGCGGTGCAACACGGCCTGGAACGACGCCAGCAACAGCATGAAGACCGTCACACCTTCGCGCTGTGCCAAGGTCTTGAGGGCCGCCACCAGCGAGGTTTCCAGGGTCAGGTCCAGCCTTGCCCCGCGGTAGCTCTGTACCGCTGGCCGCGGGCGGTCCATGGGCATTTCGAGGACCGGCTGCTCGCCGCCGAGCATGCCTTTCCAGTAACCCAACTGGCGCTCACGCTCGCCCGCCTCCATCCAGCTGCGTTGCCACAGCGCGTAGTCGGCGTACTGGATCGGCAAGGCCGGCAGTTGCAGGTCCTGGCCCTTCACATAGGCGGCGTACAGCTGCACCAGCTCGTCGACCATCACCTGCATCGACCAGCCATCGGAAACGATGTGATGCTGCACCAGCACCAGCACGTGCTCCTGGGGCGCCAGGCGCAGCAGCTTGACCCGCAACAGTGGACCTTGCTGCAAATCGAACGGCTGGGCGATCTCGGCTTCCACCAGCGCCTTGAGTTCGGATTCCTCGGCGTCGACCAGGGCGATCTCCACCCGGACCTGATCGGCAATCACCTGCAGGGCGCTGTCGCCGTCCTCCTGCAAATGCGTGCGCAGGCTTTCATGGCGCATCACCAGTGTGTCAAAGCTGCGCTGCAACGCAGTCACGTCCAGCTGACCGGTCAGGCGCAGGGCCCTTGGCACGTGATAGGCAGTGCTCTGCGGCTCCAACTGCCACAGGAACCACTGCCGTTCCTGGGCATAAGAGAGTCGAAGGGGCTCACCTTCCTGGCGCTTGAAAACCGGGGCAATCTCAAACAGGTTGATGCCTTGCTGCTTGAGCATTACCGCCAACGCTTTCTTTTGTTGCGCTGAAAGTGACCCTACCGACTCGATTAATGCTTGCACGCCACGCCCCTCAGGAAATCAATTTATCCAAATCTTCTGCTGATAGACGTTTGAGAGCCTCCAAGGATTTAGCCAATGCGTCCTGCACCGGCGAATTATTTGTCTGCTGGCCAGCCACATAGGCGCTGAAGTCGGCCAGGGTCGGGGTGGTGAAGATCGATTTGACGTCGAATTCGGCGTGCAGCTGCTCACGCAGGCGCACCACCACCTGGGTCGCCAGCAGCGAGTGCCCGCCCAGTTCGAAGAAGTTGTCGTTCAAACCCACGCGCGGTACCTCCAGGACCTCGGCCCAGATCGCGGCGATCTGCTGTTCCAGCTCGCTCTGCGGCGCGACATACTCCCGCGCTTGCAAACTGGCGTCCGCCTTGGGCAAGGCCTTGCGATCCAGTTTGCCGTTGGGGCTCAGGGGCATCTGCTCCAGCAGCACCCATTGGGCGGGCACCATGTAGTCCGGCAACTGCTGGGCGAGATGGGCGCCGAACACATCGCGCCAATCGTCCCCGGCGTTTTGCAGCACCAGGTAGCCCACCAGGTATTTGCCGTCGACCGCCAGCACGGCGGTCTCACGGACCCATTCGTGCTCCAGCAGGCGCGCCTCGATTTCCCCCAGTTCGATGCGCAGGCCGCGTAGCTTGACTTGATGATCGATGCGCCCGGCGTATTCGATCACGCCGTCTGCGCGGTAGCGTGCGAGGTCGCCGGTACGGTACAGGCGCTCGCCCTGGATGAACGGGTGGGCGACAAAACGTTCGGCGGTGAGTGCCGGGCGGCGGTGGTAACCACGGGCCAGGCCGATACCGCCCAAGTACAACTCGCCGAGGACGCCGACCGGTACGGGTTCGAAGTGGCTGTCGAGGATGTAGCAACCCAGGTTGGCAATCGGGCGACCAATCGGCACCGCGTCGCGGCCTTCGTCCACGCAGGTCCAGTGGGTCACGTCGATGGCGGCTTCGGTCGGGCCGTACAGGTTGTAGAGCCCGGCCTGCGGCAGCTTGGCGAAGACCTGCTGCTGGGCGTCCACCGGCAAGGCCTCGCCGCTGCACACGATGCGGCGCAAGGTATGACAGGTCGCAACCGTCGGGTCCTGCAGGAACGCCTGCAACATCGACGGGACAAAGTGCAGCGTGGTGACGTGTTCGGCATTGATCAGGCGCACCAGTTTGGTCGGATCGCGATGATCCCCCGGCGCGGCGACCACCAGGCGCGAGCCGGTCATCAACGGCCAGAAGAACTCCCACACCGACACGTCGAAGCTGAACGGGGTCTTTTGCAGCACCGTGTCGCTGGCGTCCAGGCCATAGGCTTCCTGCATCCATTGCAGGCGGTTCAGCAATGCCGAATGACGGTTGCCGGCGCCTTTGGGTTGACCGGTGGAGCCCGAGGTGTAGATCACGTAGGCAAGGTTCTCGCCGTCCAGGGCGATCCCTGGGTTGGCGTCACTGTAGCCCTCGAAGGCAGATTCACCCAGCACCAGGGTTTCCAGGCCCTGGGGAATCGGCAACTGCTCACGCAAATGCGCCTGGGTCAGCAGCAGTTTCACCCCACTGTCGTCCAGCATGTAGGCCAGGCGTTCGCGGGGGTATTCCGGGTCCAGCGGCACATAGGCACCACCGGCCTTGAGCACCGCGAGCAGGCCGACGACCATTTCGATGGAACGCTCCACCGCCAGGCCCACCAGTACGTCCGGCCCCACGCCGGCTTCGAGCAGGCGATGCGCCAGGCGGTTGGCGCGGCGGTTGAGTTCGGCGTAGCTCAAGCGCTGCTCGGCAAACACCAGGGCCGCAGCGTCCGGCGTGCGCCCCACCTGCTGTTCAATCAGTTGATGCACGCAGTGCTGCAATGGGTAGTCCCGCGCCGTGGCGTTCCAGTCCTGTACCACCTGCTGACGCTCGGCCACATCGAGCATGGCCAGGTCACCCAGACGCTGCTGGCCGCCCTCGAGCATGGCTTGCAGCAGATTGAGCAGATGGCGGCCGCAGGTTTGCACCGTGCCCAGGTCGAAATGCGCACGCGCAAAGCTGAACTGCACCGACAGCGTGTCACCCACGTCCACCAGCACCGTCAGCGGGAAGCTGGTTTGCTCGCGGGAATCCGGCAGGCCAAAACGGATACCGCTGCCGCCACTCTGCTCCAGGGCCTTGGACACCGGGTAGTTTTCGAACACCAGGATGTTATCGAACAAGGCTTCACCGCCCTGCCCGGCCCAGCGCTGGATATCGTACAGCCCGGTATGTTCATGCTCGCGCAAAGCCAGGTTCTGCGCCTGCACCGCTTGCAACCAGTCGGCCACGGTTTGCTGGCCATCCACTGCGCAGATCACCGGCAAGGTGTTGATGAACAGGCCGATCTGCTGCTCCACCCCCACGAGGTCTGCCGGGCGCCCGGCCACGGTGGCGCCGAACGACACCACCGCCTGCCCGCTATGGCGCTGCAACAGGACCAGCCATGCCGCCTGGATCAGGGTATTGAGCGTGACCTTATTGCTGCGCGCAAAAGCCTCGAGGCGACCCGTCAGCGGGCGATCCAGGCTCAGTTGGTGTTCGCCATGCCCATTCGCCGCGCTTGGCTGGCTGCTGCCCAGGCGGGTCGGCGCTTGCAATGCACTCAACTGCTCGCGCCAGAAGGTTTCGGTCGCACCGGCATCCCGCTGCTGCAACCAGCCAATGTAATCGCGATAGCGACCCGCCGCTTCAGGCACCGCCACACCGGCGTAACGTTGCAGCACTTCACCGAACAGTCGCGAATTGCTCCAACCGTCCATCAGGATGTGATGGTTGGTGTAGATCAGCTCATGGCGTTGCTCGTCGGTGCGCACCAGCACCAGACGGACAAGGGGTGCCTTGGCCAGGTCAAAGCCCTGGCGACGCTGGGCTTGCTGCAGGTTTTGCAACGCCAGCTCACGCTCCGGCATGGCGCGCCAGTCGAGGTGTTCGATCGGCAACCGGGCCTCGCGATACACCACCTGGCACGGCCATTCCAACTGGCCTTCCCAGAAGAACCCACTGCGCAACACATCATGGGCCTGCACCGTGGCATCCCAGGCCTGCTGGAACCGCGCTACATCCAGGCCCTCGACCGTCACGCGGATCTGGTTGATGTAGTCGCCGGCGGCCTGTTCGTACAGGGTGTGAAACAGCATGCCCTGCTGCATGGGCGACAAGGTGTAGATGTCTTCAATCCCATCAGCGGCCAGCGGCAAGGATTCAAGCTGCTGCTGGTTCAGGCGCGACAACGGGAAGTCCGAGGCCGTCACGCCGTGGTTGCCGGGGGTACAGCAATGTTCCACCAATGCCGTCAGTTCACGGCTGAAGGCCTGGCTCAAGGCGTCGATCTGCGACACCTCGAACATCAGCGGGCTGAAGGTCCAGCCCAGGTGCAGTTCACCGCCGAACACCTGGCCGTTGAGTATCAACCAGTTGCCCAGCGGCGCCTCCGGGCTCTGCTCGGCACCGGCACTTTCTGCGGCCAGCGCGAACAAGCCGTCCGGCTGGTCAAAGCTGCCGTCGATCTGGCCCAGGTAATTGAAGGTGATACGCGGCACCGGCAATGCGCTGAACGCCTGGCGCGTGGCCTCGTCGCCGAGGTAGCGCAGCGCGCCGAAGCCCAGGCCCTTGTCCGGCACGGCGCGCAGTTGCTCCTTGATCTGCTTGATAGAAGCGCCAAGGGATTCGGCCGGGGTCAGGCGCACCGGGAACAGGCTGGTGAACCAACCCAGGGTGCGGGTCAGGTCGATATCGTCGAACAGGTCTTCGCGGCCGTGGCCTTCCAGCTGGATCAAGCTGGAAGCCTGCCCCGTCCACTGGCAGATGACGCGCGCCAGGGCGGTCAGCAGCAGATCGTTGATCTGGGTGCGATAGGCCGCAGGCGCCTGTTGCAGTAATTGCCGGGTGTGCTCGGCGTCCAACTGGCTGACCACGGTCTGCGCCAGGCGGACAGGACGCGCGCCTTGCGGATCACGGCATGGCAGATCGGCAGGCACGCCCTGGAGTTGTTGCAGCCAGAAGTGTTTCTGCGGCTGTACCGCTTCGCTGCGGGCATGGGCCTGCAAACGCTCGGCCCAGGCCTTGAACGACGAGGTCTTGGCCGGTAACGGCTGTTGGCGGTACAGGCGTTGCAGGTCCTCAAGGAGCACCCGCCAGGACACGCCATCCACCACCAGGTGGTGCATCACCAGCAACAGGCGCTGGGAACCGTCGGCCAGTTCGGCAAGCACCGCACGCAGCAAGGGCCCCTGATGCAGGTCGAGGCTGCGCTGGGCTTTTTCGCACAGCGCGGCCAGTTCGTCGGCATCCTTCACCGTGGCTTGCCACAGCACCTCAGGGGTGGCGGCTGCATGCTCGGCCTGCCACCCTTCGGCCTGCTGGCTGAAACTCAGGCGCAGCGCATCGTGGTGTTGGACGATGGCGTGTAAAGCCGCTTGCAGTCGACCTGCCCTGACCGGCTCGCGTGGCGCCAGCAGCAAGGACTGATTCCAGTGGTGGCGGTCCGGCAGGTCCATCTCGAAGAACAACTGCTGGAACGGCAGCAACGGCGTCTCGCCCTGCACCGGGCCTTGGTCGATCACCTGCGCTGTCTGCAACTGCGCCACCCGGGCGAGGCTGCGCACGGTCTGATGCTGGAACAGCGCCTTGGCGGTGAAATGAATACCGGCGGCACGGGCGCGGCTGACCACTTGAATGGAGATGATCGAGTCACCGCCGCGCTCGAAGAAGTTGTCATTCAAACCCACCTGTTCGACGCCCAGCACCTCGGCCCAGATCGCCGCGATCTGCTGCTCCAGCACACTGTGCGGAGCTTCGTAGGGGTGGGTGGCTTCGGGTTTGGGCAGCGCCTTGCGGTCGAGTTTGCCGTTGGGGCTCAGGGGCATCTGTTCCAGCAGCATCCACTGTGCCGGGACCATGTAGTCGGGCAGGTGTTGAGCCAGGTGGGCGCTGAGCACATCGCGCCAATCGTCCCCGGCGTTTTGCAACACCAGGTAGCCCACCAGGTATTTGCCGTCGACCGCCAGCACGGCGGTCTCACGGACCCATTCGTGCTCCAGCAGGCGCGCCTCGATTTCCCCCAGTTCGATGCGCAGGCCGCGTAGCTTGACTTGATGATCGATGCGCCCGGCGTATTCGATCACGCCGTCTGCGCGGTAGCGTGCGAGGTCGCCTGTACGGTACAGGCGCTCGCCCTGGATGAACGGGTGGGCGACAAAACGTTCGGCGGTGAGTGCCGGGCGGCGGTGGTAACCACGGGCCAGGCCGATACCGCCCAAGTACAACTCGCCGAGGACGCCGACCGGTACGGGTTCGAAGTGGCTGTCGAGGATGTAGCAACCCAGGTTGGCAATCGGGCGACCAATCGGCACCGCGTCGCGGCCTTCGTCCACGCAGGTCCAGTGGGTCACGTCGATGGCGGCTTCGGTCGGGCCGTACAGGTTGTAGAGCCCGGCCTGCGGCAGCTTGGCGAAGACCTGCTGCTGGGCGTCCACCGGCAAGGCCTCGCCGCTGCACACGATGCGGTGCAGGCTTTGGCAAGTCGACACCGCCGGATCCTGCAGGAACGCCTGCAACATCGATGGCACGAAGTGCAGCGTAGTGACCCGCTGTTGATTGATCAGGTTGATCAGCCTGGCCGGATCACGATGATCACCGGGTGCTGCAACCACCAGGCGCGCACCAGTCATCAACGGCCAGAAGAACTCCCACACCGACACGTCGAAGCTGAACGGGGTCTTTTGCAGCACCGTGTCGCTGGCGTCCAGGCCATAGGCTTCCTGCATCCATTGCAGGCGGTTCAGCAATGCCGAATGACGGTTGCCGGCGCCTTTGGGTTGGCCGGTGGAGCCCGAGGTGTAGATCACGTAGGCGAGGTTTTCGCCGTCCACAATGACCCCGGGATTGGCATCGCTGTAGCCCTCGAAGGCAGATTCACCCAGCACCAGGGTTTCCAGGCCCTGGGGAATCGGCAACTGCTCACGCAAATGCGCCTGGGTCAGCAGCAGTTTCACGCCGCTGTCGTCCAGCATGTAGGCCAGGCGTTCGCGCGGGTATTCCGGGTCCAGCGGCACATAGGCACCACCGGCCTTGAGCACCGCCAACAAGCCGACGACCATTTCGATGGAACGCTCCACCGCCAGGCCCACCAGCACGTCCGGCCCCACGCCGGCTTCGATCAGCCGATGCGCCAGGCGGTTGGCGCGGCGGTTCAGTTCGGCGTAGCTCAGGGACAGGTCGTTGAAGCGCAGCGCCGGTGCATCCGGCTGCGCCTGCACCTGGGCTTCGATCAACTGATGCACCCACTGCCCTTGGGGGTAGTCGCGCTCCGTGGCGTTCCATTGCGAGAGGATTTGCTCGCGCTCCTCGGCATTGAGTGTCGCCATATCCTGCAAGGGCAAGGCAGGGTTCGCCACGCCCGCACGCAACAGGCTCAGCCAATGTTCGGCCATGCGCGCGACGGTGGCGGCGCCGAACAGGTCGGTCGCGTAGGTCAAGGACGCCCAGATCGCGTCGCCGCTCTCCTGGGTATCCAGGCTCAGGTCGAACTGGGCACTGTGGCTGTCCCATTCGAGGTTGGCCACGCGCAGGCCCGGCAGTTGCTGCGCGGCGGCAGGGGAATTGGCCTGGTGGCTGAACATCACCTGGAACAGCGGGTTATGGCTCAGGCTGCGCTCCGGCTGCAGCGCTTCCACCAATTGCTCGAAGGGCAAGTCCTGATGGGCCTGGGCTTCCAGCGCGCGGCGCTTGGTCTGCTGCAGTAACTGGGCGAAGCTCATCTGGCCATCGAGGTCAGCCTTGAGCACTTGCGTATTGACGAAGAAGCCGATCAGCGATTCGGTCTCGACGCGGTTGCGGTTGGCAATCGGCACGCCGACGCGAATATCCTGCTGGCCGCTGTAGCGGTACAGAAATGCCTGGAAGGAGGCCAGCAGCAACATGAACATCGTCACGCCTTCGCGCTGGGCCAGGGCTTTCAACCCTGCAACCAGTGCCGGTTCCAGCGCGATGTCCAGACGCGCGCCACGGTAGCTCTGTTGCGCCGGGCGCGGCTGGTCGAATGGCAGCTCCAGCACCGGCTGCGTGCCGCTGAGCAGTTCACGCCAGTAGTCCAGTTGGCGGGCCTTCTCCCCCGCTTCCATCCAGCGGCGTTGCCACAGTGCGTAGTCGGCGTACTGGATCGGCAAAGGTGCCAGCACGCAGTCCTGGCCCTGGCTGTAGGCAGCGTAGAGCTGCATCAGCTCCTGCACCATCACGCCCATCGACCAACCATCGGAGACGATATGGTGCTGCACCAGCACCAGCACGTGCTCGTCTTCACCGAGGGTAAGCAGGCTGACGCGCAGTAGCGGGCCTTGCTGCAAGTCGAACGGGCGGGCGATTTCGGCTTCGACGCGGGCCTTGAGCTGCGCCTCGTCGACCGAGCTTTCAGCGATCTCGATCACGCCGTGGGCCAGCACTTCCTGGGAGCGCTGTTCATCATCCAGGTGCAGGCGCGTGCGCAGGCTTTCATGGCGCACCGCGAGGGTGTCGAAGCTCTTTTGCAGCGCAACCTTGTCCAGGCGCCCGCTCAGGCGCAGGGCGCCCGGTACGTGATAGGCGGCGCTGTCCGGGTCCAGTTGCCAGAGAAACCACTGCCGTTCCTGGGCGTAGGACAACGGCAGCATCTGGCCGTCCTCACGGATCGAGGCAATCGGCAGCTGGGCGAAGCTCATGCCCCGGCTTTGCAGGCGCTGGTAAAACTGCTGGCGTTGTTCCAGAGGCAGGCGAAGAAAGCGCGAAACCAGATCGATATTAGGGTTGGAAAGCATGGGTCAAATCGCCTCTAGTTCGCTCAAAAAGTCACGAAGGTCATCAAAATCTTCCGCAGTGCCTGCACGGAAGGTGGCAGCGGCCTGCACATAGGCGCGCAGCGTTTCGGTCTGGAACACTTCCACCAACGGCACTTCCAGGCCCAGCTCGGCCTGGACCCGCGATGTGATCTGGATCGCCAGCAACGAGTGGCCGCCGACTTCGAAGAAGTTGTCGTTCAGGCCCACCTGCGGCAGGCGCAATACCTCGGCCCAGATCGCGGCAATCTTCTGTTCAAGCTCGGTTTCGGGGGCCACATAGGCCTGTTGCAGCAGGCTCGCATCCGGCTCGGGCAAGCCCTTGCGGTCGAGCTTGCCGTTGGGGGTCAGCGGCATTTGCGCCAGGAACATGAAGTACGTCGGCACCATGTAATCCGGCAGGCGGGTTTTCAGGGCACGGCGCAGGTGGTCGCGGAACTCGGCTTCGTTGACCAGGCTGGCGTCGGCCGGCACCACGTAGGCCACCAGCTGTTTGCCGGTCGGGCCTTCCTGGGCCACCACCACGGTTTCGCCAACGTTGTCCTGCTCACGCAGGCGCGCTTCGATCTCGCCCAGCTCGATACGGAAGCCACGGATTTTCACCTGGTGGTCGACGCGACCGAGGTAATCCACCACGCCATCCGGGCGCCCACGGGTCAGGTCGCCGCTGCGATACACACGACTGCCGGGCTTGCCGAACGGGTCCGGCACGAAGCGCTCGGCGGTCAGCGCCGGACGTTCCAGGTAACCGCGGGCCACGCCCTCGCCACCCAGGTACAGCTCACCGGCGACGCCGATGGGTTGCAGGTTGAGTTGCGCGTCCAGCACGTAGCCGCTGCGGTTGCCCAGCAACGTGCCGATTGGCGCGTAGACGGCGCCGCAAGGATCGCCTCGACGGGCTTTCCACAGCAGCGGCGTGACCACGGTTTCCGTCGGGCCGTAGCCGTTGAACAGGTAGGTCGGCTTGAGCGCGCGCCAGGCCAGGTCATAGCTGGCCTGGGCCACTGCGTCGCCGCCGAAGCAGTAGACCCGAACCTTCGGCGGGTTGCCGTCACGCTCGGCATGTTCGGCCAACTGCTGCAGGTACACCGGAGGGAACACCGCCATGGTCACGTTGTGACGGTGCATCTGTTCGTAGGTGTACTCGGGCAGCCATAGGCTGTCGTCACGGATCAGCACGCTGGCGCCGTTGATCAGCGGGTGCATCCAGCCTTCGTGGGAGCCATCGAAGGCGAAGGACATGAAGTGCAGTTCGCAATCGGCCGGCGATGTTTCATAACGCTCGCCGGTGGCGATGATATGCGCCACCAACGGCCCATGAGAGACCGCCACGCCTTTGGGCATGCCGGTCGAGCCGGAGGTGTAGATCACGTAGGCGAGGTTGTCGCCGTCCAGCGTCACGTTTGGGGCGGTGTCGCTGTAATCGGCCCATTGCTCGGTGCGATCAATCGCCAGGCTGTCCAGGCCTTCGGGAATCGGCAGTTGCTGCAAGGCACTGGTGTGGGTCAGCAGCAACTTCGCACGGCTGTCCTGCATCATGTAGAGCAGGCGATCACGCGGGTACTCGATATCCAGTGGCACATACACGCCGCCGGCCTTCATCACCGCCAGGAACGCCACCATGCTCTCGGCGCTGCGCGGCATGGCGATGGCCACACGCACTTCCGGGCCGACGCCACGGGCGATCAGAGCGTGGGCCAGGCGGTTGGCCTGGCGGTCAAGCTCGCCGTAGCTCAGGGTTTGCGCGTCGAATTTCACTGCGACTGCATCCGGGTTTTCCCGGGCGCGGTCGGCGACCAGTTCGTGCACCAGGCGCTTGGCCGAGAAGCCGGCGTCGGTCTGGTCCCACAGTTGAAGAATGTGTTGTTGCTCATCCTGGCCGAGCAGGTTGAGTTGGCTGATGGCTTGCTGTTGGTCGGCAACCATCGCCTGCAACAGGTTTTGCCAGTGGCCGGCCATGCGCTCAATAGTGGCTGGGGCAAACAGATCGGTGGCGTAGCTCAGGGAGGCTCGCAGGGTCGCCTGGCTTACCTCCACATCCAGTGCCAGGTCGAACTGGGCCACGCCTTCATCCCAGCTCAGCACCTCAACGTCCAGTTCGGTGAGGCGCTGCAGGTGATTGGCTGCCGAGGTCACGCGATGGTTGAACATCACTTGGAACAGTGGGCTCAGGCTCATGCTGCGCTCGGGTTGCAGCGCTTCGACCAGCTGTTCGAACGGCAGGTCCTGATGGGCCTGGGCTTCGAGGGAACGTTGGCGTACCTGGTGCAGCAGTTGCACAACGCTCATCTGCCCGTGGATATCGGCCTTGAGCACTTGGGTATTGACGAAGAAGCCGATCAGCCCCTCGGTTTCCAGGCGATTGCGGTTGGCAATCGGCACCCCGACACGCACGTCTTCCTGGCCGCTGTAGCGGTGCAGCAACGCCTGGTAGGACGCCAGCAGCACCATCGGCAACGTCACTCCGGCGCCCTGCGCCAGACGACGCAAACCGGCCAGCAGCTGCGGTTGCAACTCGATGCCCAGGCGTGCGCCACGATGACTTTGGAGGGCCGGACGCAGGTAGTCGAAAGGCAATTCCAGCACCGGCTGCACGCCACCCAACTGTTCATGCCAGTAGGACAGTTGACGGGCCTTCTCTCCCGCCTCCATCCATTGGCGCTGCCACACGGCATAGTCGGCGTACTGGATCGGCAAGGCCGGCAGGGTTGGCGTCTGCCCGTGGCTGAAGGCGGCGTACAGTTGCACCAGCTCCTCGACCATCAGTTGCATCGACCAGCCATCGGAGACGATGTGGTGCTGCACCAGCACCAGCACATGTTCGTCCTCGGCCAGGCGCAGCAACCGGGCCCGCAGCAACGGCCCGCGCAGCAGGTCGAATGGCTGCGCAACGACGTCAGCCACCCGTGCCTTGAGGCCGGCTTCATCGGTGTCGGCCAGATCGATTTCAATCAGGCCCGAGTCTTCAATCACTTGGACCGTGCCGGCGGCGTCCTGGCGCAAATGGGTGCGCAGGCTTTCATGGCGTGCCAGCAAGGTGTCGAAGCTGCGTTGCAGCGCCGCCAGGTCCAGCGGGCCTGTCAAACGCAAGGCGCTGGGGATGTGGTACGCGGCGCTTTCGGGGTCGAGTTGCCAGAGGAACCATTGGCGTTCCTGGGCATACGACAGCGGCAACGGCTGGCTGCGATCGGCCTTGAGCAGCGCCGGCGCGACCACGCCCTCCTCACCCAGGGCCACCACGAAGTCACCCAGCAACGGGTGTTCGAACAGGGTCTTGAGCGCCACTTCCAGCACCAGAGCCTGGCGTACCCGCGATACCACCCGCGTGGCCAGCAGCGAATGCCCGCCCAGCTCGAAGAAGTGGTCGTCGAGGCCGACCTGGGGTACGCCCAGCACCTCGGACCAGATCGCCGCGACCTGTTGTTCGCGCGGGGTGACGGCGGCCACATGGCTTTTCAGCAACAGGCGGGTATCGACCTTGGGCAAGGCCTTGCGGTCGAGCTTGCCGTTGGGGGTCAAGGGCAGGCTGTCGAGGAACATCACGTGCGCCGGCACCATGTAGTCCGGCAGGCGCTCACGCAAGGCCGCTGTGTAGGCGTGCGGCGGCTGTGCCGCAGACGTCACCAGGTAGGCGATCAAGCGGTCGTTGTCGGCGAGCACCACGGCTTCGCGAACGCCTTCATGCTCGCGCAGGCAGGCTTCGATTTCGCCCAGTTCGATACGGAAACCGCGCACCTTGACCTGATGGTCGACCCGGCCGATGTACTCCACCACGCCGTCGGCACGGTAGCGTGCCAGGTCACCGCTGCGGTACAGGCGCTCGCCCGGCGCGCCATACGGGTTGGGCACGAAACGTTCGGCGGTGAGGGCTGGCCGCGCGTGGTAGCCGCGCGCCAGGCCGACGCCGCCGATCAGCAGTTCACCGGCCGCGCCCACCGGGCATGGGCTGAGCCCGGCATTGAGGATGAACAACGCGGTGTTGGCGATCGGTCGCCCGACCAGAGGTTGCGCCTCCAGCAGGCGATGGGCCGCCGACCAAATGGTGGTTTCGGTGGGACCGTAGAGGTTCCACACCGGGCCTTGCAGGTCGAGCATGCGCTGGGCCAGGTCGGCCGGCAGCGCTTCGCCGCCGCACAGGCACTTGATGCCGCGCAGCACGTCGGCACGCGGGCTTTCCAGCAGCATGCGCCAAGTGGACGGCGTGGCTTGCAGCACGTTGGCGGATTGGGCGGTGACCAGGTCGATTATCGCCTCCGGGTCGAGCGCCAGTTCCTGGCCACTCAGCAGCACCGTGGCGCCGACTGTCAGCGGCACGTACAGCTCCAGGGCAAAGATGTCGAACGAGAACGTCGTCAGCGACAGCACCCGCGCCTGCGCGCCGATGTCCAGGGTGCCGGCCATGCCGCAGGTAAAGCTGCACAGCGCCTGGTGCGGCACCATCACGCCCTTGGGCTTGCCGGTGGAGCCAGAGGTGTAGATCACATAGGCCAGGTGGTGTGGCGTGACGCTGACCTGCGGGTTGTGTTCGTCACCGCCAGCGTCCTCGACCAACAGCACCTGCAGGCCTTGCGGTTGCACCAGGCGCCCGATCAGCGGCGACTGAGTCAGCAGCACCTGGGCGCGGCTGTCTTCGAGCATGAACGCCAGGCGATCGGCCGGGAATTGCGGGTCCAGCGGCACGTAGGCGCCACCGGCCTTGAGGGTCGCAAGCAGGCCGACCACCATGGGCAGGGAACGCTCCACATGCACCGCCACCCGCACGTCCGGGCCGACGCCCGCCGCGATCAGGCGATGGGCCAGGCGGTTGGCGCGGCGGTTGAGTTCGCTGTAGCTCACGGCCTCGCCGTTGAATTGCAGCGCGATGGCGTGCGGCTGCGCCAGGGCTTGCGCTTCGAACAACTGGTGGACACAACGCTCGCGTGGGTAGTCGACGGTCGTGCGGTTCCAGTCTTCGACCATCTGCTGCCATTGCGATGGGTTGAGCATCGCCAGCTCGTCCAGAGCCTGGGAGGCATCGTTGACCACTGCGCGCAGCAGGTTCTGCCAGTGCACAGCCAGGCGCTCCAGGGTGGCGGCGTCGAACAGGTCGGTGGCGTAGGTCAGGGATGCCCAAAGGCCGTCGACGGACTCCTCGGTTTCCAGGTTGAGGTCGAACTGGGTCGTGTGACCGGTCCAATCCACCGGCTGCAGATCCAGGCCAGGCAGTTGCACCGGGCCGGCGCGCAGGTTGTCCTGGTGATTGAACATCACCTGGAACAACGGATTATGGCTGAGGCTGCGTTCCGGTTGCAGCGCCTCTACCAGTTGTTCGAACGGCAAGTCCTGATGGGCCTGGGCCTCCAGGGCACGTTGCTTGACCTGGGCCAGCAACTGCTCGAAGGCCATCTGCCCGTGCAGGTCGGCCTTGAGCACCTGGGTGTTGACGAAGAAGCCAACCAGACGCTCGGTTTCCAGGCGATTGCGGTTGGCGATCGGTACCCCGACACGAATCTCGGCCTGGCCGCTGTAGCGGTGCAGTAAGGTCTGGAACGACGCCAGCAGGAGCATGAACAGGGTTACGTCCTGGCGCTGGGCGAGTGCCTTGAGTTCGGCCACCAGGGCGTTGTCCAGGTGTACCCGCCGACGCGCACCGCGATGGCTTTGCACCGCCGGGCGCGGGTGGTCCAGGGGCAGTTCCAGCACCGCGTGTTCGGTACCCAGGCGTGCACACCAGTAATCAAGTTGGCGTTGTTTCTCCCCGGCCGCCATCCAATCGCGCTGCCACACGGCATAGTCGGCGTACTGGATCGGTAAGGCCGGCAACAGCGCCTGGCCTTGATACAGCGCCAGCAGTTCGTCGACCATCACTTGCATCGACCAGCCGTCAGAGATGATGTGGTGCTGGGTGATCACCAGCACATGGTGCGCGGCCGTGATCTCCAGCAGCATGACGCGCATCAGCGGGCCGTTGAGCAGGTCGAACGGACGTTGGATTTCTTGCGCGACCGCCTGCTCGATGGCCGAGTCTTGCACCTGCTGGCGTTGGATCACCACCGCCAGGTTTGGCTGGATGACCTGCCAGGTGTGCTCAGCCTCTTCCACGAAGGTGGTACGCAACGGTTCATGGCGTTGCACCAGTGCCTGGAATGCGTGTTCCAGTGCCGGGACATCCAGCTCACCGCGCAGGTGCAATGCGGTCGGTACGTGGTAGGCGGCGCTGCCGGGGTCCAGTTGCCAAAGAAACCATTGGCGTTCCTGGGCGAAGGACAGTGCCAACGGTCGGTCGCGCCCCAGGGCCACCATCGGGCTGGCAGTGCCGGCCTGCAACCCTGCGCAGGCCACCGCGAACGCTTCCAGCGTGGGCTGTTCGAACAACGCTCGCAACGGCACTTCCAGCTTGAGGTCGTGACGCACGCGGGAGATCACCTGAGTGGCCAGCAGCGAATGGCCGCCGCGTTCAAAGAAATGGTCATCGAGCCCCACCTGCTCGACGTGCAACACCGCTTGCCAGATCGCCGCCAACTGCATGTGCAGCGGGCTTTGCGGAGCGCGGTAGGCCTGCCGCGCCTGGCTCAGGTCCGCCAGCGGCAGTGCGCGGCGGTCAAGCTTACCGTTGTTGTTCAACGGCAAGGCATCGAGCACCAGCCAATGCCCCGGCACCATGTAGTCCGGCAAGGACTGGCGCAAGACCGCCGCCAGCGCCTGGGTATCCAGTGGCTGGCCGTGGGCCGCGACCACGTACGCCACCAACTGCGTGCCGGTGGCACTCGGCTGCGCAACGACGGCAGCTTCGCGCACCCCCGGCAGGGCTTGCAGGCTGGCCTCGATTTCGCCCATTTCGATACGGAACCCGCGGATCTTCACCTGATGGTCGATACGCCCCACGTACTCCAAGGCGCCCGCCTCGTTGTAACGGGCCAGGTCGCCACTGCGGTAGAGCCGCGCACCGGGCACCGCCGAAAACGGGTCCGGGAGGAAACGCTCGGCGGTCAACGCCGGGCGGTCGAAGTAACGCTGGGCCAGGCCGAACTCGGCGCCGATGCACAGCTCGCCAACGCCATCGGTGGCCAACAGTTCGAAACCGCTGTCGAGTACGTACAGCGAGCGGCCAGCGATCGCCCGGCCAATCGGCACGCCGAACGCATCACTGGCATCCGCCAGTTGGCACTCATGCACGCTGGACACCACGGTGGCCTCGGTCGGCCCGTAGGTGTTGACCAGGCGCACGCCGCCCAGGCCGGCCGCGTGCCAGGCGCGCAGCCCTTCCACCGACATGGCCTCGCCGCCTACATGCACCTGGCGCAGGTTACCCAGGGCACGACCATCGGCCGCGCACTCTTTGGCCAGCAGGTACCAGTAGGCCGCCGGCAAGTCAGCCAGGGTCACGCCCTGTTCGACGATTTCCCGTGCCAGTTGCCCGGCATCCCACAGTTCATCGCCACGCATGATCAACGCGGCGCCCACACACAGCGGCGGATAGCACTGTTCGACAAAGCCGTCGAAACTGAAGGTCGCGAACTGCAGCACGCGGTCCTCTGCACACAGTTGGCTGTAGACCTCGGCGCTGTCGCAGAATTGGCCGAGGGCCGCATGGTCGATGGCCACGCCCTTGGGTTGGCCGGTGGAACCCGAGGTGTAGATTACGTACGCCAGATCGGCAGCGGCAGCGTGGGTGAGTGGGTTGCTGGCAGGGTAGCCGGCCAGCTCGGTACCGGAGACGGTGAAGTCCAGGCGGGCCAGCCCTTGCGGCAGCGGCAGGTCGGCCAGTAACCCGGTTTCGCTGAGCAGCAGGTCCAGACGGCTGTCCGCCAGCATGTAGGCCAGGCGGTCGGCGGGATAGTTCGGGTCCAGGGGCACATAGGCCGCGCCGCTTTTGAGCACGGCCAGCAGGCTGACGATCAGTTGCGGGCCGCGCCGCGACGCCAGGCCCACGCGCTGGCCCGGGCCCACGCCCAGCGCCAGCAGACGATGGGCAAGCCGATTGGCACTTTCATTGAGCTGGGCATAGCTCAAGCGTGCTTCGCCAGCCTGCACCGCCAGCGCGTGCGGTGTGGCAGCGGCCTGGGCCGCGATGCGTTCGTGCACGCGCGAATGGCGCTGGGCCGCGCCCGGTGATTGGCTGAGGGCAAGCACGTCGCGTTGTGCAGTGGCGTCAAGCAATTGCAGGTTGCCAAGGGGCGCCTGGGCATCGGTGAGCAACTGCACCAGCAGGTGCTGCAGGTTGGCGCTCAAGCGGGCGACCTGCTCAGCGCTGAAGCGGGCCCGGTCGTAACTGAACTCCAGGCGCAGGCTGGCTCCCAACTCAATGCCCAGGGTCAGCGGGTAATGGGTGCGTTCATGGTTGTGCATACGGCCAAACGTCAGGCCTGCGGGCGCGCCCTGCTTCAGGGCCTCGGCCACCGGGAAGTTTTCAAACACCAGCAAGGTGTCGAACAATGCGCCCTGCTGGCCGGCCCAGCCTTGTATGTCGTACAGCGGCACATGCTCGTGGTCACGCAGGCTGAGGTTCAGGGCTTGCAACTCGTTGAGCCATTGGGCGGCCGGCTGGGCTGGCGACGGCGCGCTGACAATGGGCAGCGTGTTGATGAACAGGCCCAGTTGCTGCTCGATCCCCGGCAGCGGTGCCGAACGCCCGGCGACGGTGGCGCCGAAGGCCACGCAATCCTGGCCGGTGTAGCGCTGCAGCAACAAGCTCCACGCCCCTTGCAGCACGGTATTGAGGGTGATTTTCTGACGACGGGCGAACTCGCCGAGGGCGTGTGTGAACTCGCCCTCGAGGATCAATTGATGCTCAGCCGTGCCCAGGCCATCGACCGGCGCGCGCAGCGCTTGCGCGAGCAAGGTAGGTGTTTGCAACGGCGCCAGGGCGGCTTTCCAGAACGTCTCACCCGAGGCTTGCTGTTGCAGCCAGCCCAGGTAATCGCGGAACTGCCCCAGCGGCGCGGGCAAGGCCTGGCCGGCATAGTGAGCGATGACTTCACCCAGCAACTGGGCGTTACTCCAGCCGTCCATGAGGATGTGGTGGCTGGTGAAGATCAGGTGCCAGGCGTTACCGGCGCCCCGCACCAGCATCAGGCGAAACAGCGGCGCAGCATTGAGCGCAAAGCCCTTCTCACGTTCAGCCTCGGCAAGCGCATCGAAGTCGGCATTGATGTCTTCGATCACATGCAACTGCACGTCGACCTGACGCTGGATCACTTGATGCGCACTGTCCAGGCCCAGCCAGTGGAAGCTGCTGCGCAGAATGTCATGGCGGTCCAGTGACGCCTGCCAGGCGCGGCCGAAAGCCAACAGGTCGAGGCCGTCGATATCCAGGCGCAACTGGTTGATGTACGCCTGGGCTTCTGGTTCGTAGAGGGTATGGAACAACATGCCCTGCTGCATCGGCGACAGCGGATAAAGATCGGCAATCGCCGGCCCCGTCACCGGCAACGCGTCCAGTTGCTGTTGGGTCAAGCGTGCCAGTGGGAAGTCCGAAGGGGTAACCTGCCCTGCCGGGGTGGCTCGGCAATGCTCGATCAAGGCCTTGAGCTCTGCCGCGTAGTCATCCGCCAACTGCTGCACCGTTGACGCCTCGAACATCTCGCGGCTGAAGCCCCATTGCAGGGCCAGTTCACCGCCGTACACCTGCCCTTCGACCGTCAGCCAGTTGGCCAGCGGTGCCTCGGCATCCTGGGCCTGGCCGCTGCCCTGGGTGGCCGGAATAAACAGCGCGGATTCGTTGAACTGGCGGTCGAACTGGCCCAGGTAGTTGAAGGTGATGCGTGGCACGGCCAGGTTCGCCAAGGCTTCGCGGGCCGCAGGCGGGCCGAGGTAGCGCAGCAGACCATAGCCGATGCCTTTGGCGGGCACGGCACGCAGCTGCTCCTTGACCGACTTGATCGCGGCCGACAGCTCACCGTCGGCTTGCAGGCGTACCGGGAACAGGCTGGTGAACCAGCCGACGGTGCGGGTCAGGTCGACGCTGTCGAACAGGTCTTCGCGGCCATGGCCTTCCAGTTGGATCAGTGCGGCGTTCTGGCCGCTCCAGCGGCTGACCACCCGCGCCAGGGCCGTGAGCAACAAATCGTTGACCTGGGTACGGTAAGCCGCTGGCGCGTCCTGGAGCAGTTGACGGGTGTGTTCGGCATCAAGGCGGATTTCGAGCTTGCTGCCCAAGCGGTTTTGCAGGCCGCCCTTGGGGTTGTCGCACGGCAAGTCCGCGTCCACCGACTGCGCCTGCCAGTACGCCAACTGGTGGTCCAGCGTGCGGGCATGGGCTTGCAACTGTTCGGCCCACAGCTGGTAGGCGCTGGTTTTGGCCGGTAGCGATGCCTTGCGGTAAGCCTGTTGCAGGTCTTCCAGGACGATACGCCAGGACACACCATCGACCGCCAGGTGATGGATCACCAGCAGCAGGCGCTGGCTGCCATCGGCCATGCGCACCAACGCGGCACGCAGCAGCGGGCCTTTCGCCAGGTCGAGGCTGCGCTGGGCCTCATCGCACAGCGCCGCCAGCTCATCGTCGCTGCCGGCGCGGTTTTGCCACAGGCCCGACTCGGTGACTGGCGCGGCATAGGCTTGCTGCCAGCCGTCGGCCTGTTGCACAAAACGCAGGCGCAAGGCGTCGTGATGGTTGATTACCTGAGTCAGGGCGGCTTCCAGGCGTGCCGGTTCCAACAGCTCGCGCGGGGTCAACAACAACGATTGGTTCCAATGCTGACGCATAGGGATCGCCTGGGCGAAAAAGCCCTGCTGCACCGGGGTCAGGATCACCTCGCCGCTGGCAGGGCCTTGGTCGATTACAGTGGTTTGCTCGAAGCTTGCCACCAATGCCAGGCTGCGCACGCTCTGGTACTGAAACAGGTCGCGTGGGCTGAGACGAATCCCCGCCTGGCGCGCGCGGCTGACCACCTGGATGGAGATGATCGAATCGCCGCCCAGCTCGAAAAAGTTGTCATCCAGACCGACTTGCTCGACACCGAGCACATCGCTCCAGATCGCCGCCAGGGCTTTTTGCAGGGTGTTTTCCGCAGCGACATACGCCTGTTGCGGCGCAGTATCGGGCACCGGCAGGGCTTTGCGGTCGAGCTTGCCGTTGGCGGTCACCGGCAGCTTGGCCAGGTGCACCAGGTGGGTCGGCACCATGTATTCCGGCAGGCTGCCGAGCAGCCAGGCCTTGAGGTCGGTGGGCGCCTCGCCCTCCAGCACCAGGTACGCCACCAGTTGCTTGCCGCCGTGTACCAGCACCACCGCCTCACGCACCGCCGGGTGTTGCATCAGGCGCGTCTCGATTTCGCCGAGTTCTATTCGCAGCCCGCGCAGCTTGACCTGGTGGTCGAGGCGGCCAAGGTATTCGATCACACCGTCGTCACGCTGGCGCACACGGTCGCCGGTACGGTACAGGCGCGCGCCGTCACCGAAGGGGCTGGGCACAAAACGTTCGGCGGTCAGTGCCGGACGGCGATGGTAACTGCGGGCCAGGCCGGTGCCGCCCAGATACAGCTCGCCGGACACGCCGGCAGGCACCGGGTTGAGCTGAGCATCGAGCACGTAGTTGCCAAGGTTGGCAATCGGACGGCCGATGGGCACGGCGTCACGGCCTTCGTCGATGCAGGTCCAGTGGGTCACGTCGATGGCCGCTTCGGTCGGGCCGTAGAGGTTGAACAAGCCGGCCTGGGGCAGCTTGGCGAACACCTGCAATTGCGCGTCCAGGGGCAAGGCTTCGCCACTGCACACGATGCGCTTGAGGCTTATGCAGGCCTGCACGCCTGGTTCATGGATAAACGCCTGGAGCATGGACGGCACGAAGTGCACGGTGGTGATCGCGTGCTCGCTGATGGTCTCGATCAGCCGCGCCGGCTCGCGGTGTTCGCCAGGG
Organism: Pseudomonas sp. B14(2022); assembly: GCF_012030485.1. Classification (NCBI taxonomy): domain Bacteria; kingdom Pseudomonadati; phylum Pseudomonadota; class Gammaproteobacteria; order Pseudomonadales; family Pseudomonadaceae; genus Pseudomonas; species Pseudomonas sp. B14(2022). The sequence goes on along the minus strand of NZ_JAAUVM010000005.1, from coordinate 60,648 downwards.
GCTGCGACTACCAGGCGGGCGCCGGTCATCAGCGGCCAGAAGAACTCCCATACCGACACGTCAAAGCTGAACGGGGTTTTCTGCAGCACCGCGTCACTGGCATCGAGGCCGTAGGCCTGTTGCATCCAGCACAGCCGGTTGACCAGTGCGCGATGGCTGTTGCCGGCGCCCTTGGGCTTGCCGGTGGAACCGGAGGTGTAGATCACATAGGCGAGGTTCAGCGCGTGGATGTCGACGGCGGGCGCTGTGACGCTGTAACCGTCGAGCCAGCCTGGCGCCTGGTCGAGGAGCATCACCCGAATACCTTCGCCAGGCAGCAGCGGCAACAGGCTGTGCTGGCTCAGCAGCAGCTGGATGCCGCTGTCTTCGATCATATAGGCCAGGCGTTCCTGGGGATATTCGGGGTCGAGCGGGACGTAGGCGCCGCCGGACTTGAGAATGGCCAGCAGGCCGATGACCATCTCAAGGGAGCGCTCAACGCAGATACCCACCAGGGCGTCAGGGCCGACCCCCTGCTCGCCCAAGGCATGGGCCAATTGGTTGGCGCGGGCGTCGAGTTGCGCGTAGGTCAGCGTGGTCGCGCCGAACACCAGCGCCGGCGCATCCGGTGTGCGCTGTGCCTGGTCTTCGATCAGGTGATGAATACCGCGCTCGGTCGGATACGCTTGCGCGGTCTGGTTCCAGGCGTGCACCAGCATGTGTTGCTCATCGGCGGCCAGCATCGGCAGTTCACCAATGCGCTGCTCGCCATCGGCGACCATGGCCTGCAACAGGCTGATCCAGTGGCGCGCCATACGCGCGATGGACGGCGCGTCAAACAAGTCATTGGCGTAGGTCAGCGCAGCGTGCAGGGTGCCGGATTTTTCATAGGTGTCGAGGGTCAGGTCGAACTGGGTGGTGCGGCCTTGCCACTCCACCAGGGCCAGTTCCAGGCCGGAGGCGGTGCTGACCGAGGCGATATCGGCCACCACCGGCTGATGGTTGTACATCACCTGGAACAGCGGCGTATGGCTGAGGCTGCGCTCGACATTCAGGGCTTCCACCAGGCGCTCGAACGGCAGCTCCTGATGGGCCTGGGCGCCGAGGGCATGCTCCTTGATCCCTTGCAGCAACTCGGTGACCCGGGTTTGCCCGCTCAGCTCAGTGCGCAAGACTTGCGTGTTGACGAAGAAGCCGATCAGCCCCTCGACTTCCGTACGGTTACGGTTGGCGATCGGCACGCCGACGCGAATATCGCCCTGGCCGGTGTAGCGATGCAGCAGCACATTGAAGGCGCCGAGCAGCAGCATGAACAGGGTGACGTTGTGCTGTTGCGCGCAGGTGCGCAACTGCGCGGCCAGCGCCGGGTCAATCGCGAAGGTGTGGCGGGTGCCCTGATAGCTGGGCATGGCCGGGCGCGGGTGGTCGGTGGGCAGTTCCAGCACCGGATGCTCATCACCCAGGCGCGCCTGCCAGTATTCCAATTGACGGGCCTGCTCCCCCGCTTCCAGCCAGCGCCGCTGCCACAAGGCGTAGTCGCTGTACTGGATCGGCAGCGCCGGCAATTGCGGCGCTTCGTTGCGCTCGTGGGCGTCGTAAAAACGGATGAACTCGTCGATCAGCACGTTCATCGACCAGCCATCGGAGACGATATGGTGCAGGGTCAGCAGCAGCACGTGCTCCTGGGCATCGAGCTTGAGCAGTTGCACGCGCAGCAGTGGGCCGTGCTCCAGGTCGAACGGCAGCAGCGATTGGCGGGTGGCCGCGTCGTTGACGGCGTGTTCGCGTTCGGCCGGGGCCAACGCCGTTAGATCGAGCTGTTCAATGGCCAACGACGGCGCTACGGCCACCTGCATCAAGCGTTCATCGGCCTGGCGCTGGAACACCGTGCGCAGGGTTTCGTGCCGGGCCACCAGGCTGGCGAACGCCTGCTCCATGGCGCCAAGGTTCAGCGCACCTTTGAGGCGCACCGCACCCGGCAGGTTGTAGGCGCCGCTGCTCGGATCCAGTTGCCAGAGAAACCACATGCGCTGTTGCGCGTAGGACAGCGCCTGGCGGTCCTCTGCTTCCACGCCGGCCGGAATCGGAAACCGCGAAAAATCCACCCCTTCTTTCTGCAGTGCCTGCAGGAACAGCTGGCGTTTTTCCAGGGGCAACCCGATAAACCGGCGAGCAAGTTTCAAGGAGTCTTCAGCATTCATTTGTTGGAGTCCGGAGCAATAGGCAGGAAGCACAAAGGCACGTCGTCCCTATAAAACGAACCGGACAGGGAAAAATTAGCGGGGGATGGGCGGCGTAGAGCGAGCTGTGATCAGGGGTTACATCAATCCCCGGGAAAGACACACGAACCCCAGCTAGCATTGACGAACACCACTTTTTTGCAACTACATCTAGTTACACGCAGGGAGCGCCGTGTCCAAAAATGAAAAGCTGCTCGCCAAATGGCTCAACGAGCAGATGGCATTTACCTGGCCAGAGCTCGTCACGCTGCTGCGTCGTCTTGGCTACACACAGATTGAGGGGCTGGAAGCCGCGTCAAGTTCGACCTCGGCGATCCGGGTGCAATGAGCACCTTGCACAAGCCTCATCCCGGCAACGAACTGAAACACTACATTCGGCGCCAGATCATCGAACAATTGAAATCAGGAGAACTGATTCAGTGAACAACCAACTGAAACACAATGGCTACATCGGCTCTATCGAAGCCAGCCTCGAAGACAACTGCCTGTTCGGCAAGATCCTGTTCATCAAGGCACTGGTGAGCTACGAAGGCAAAACCGTCGCCGAACTGGACGCTGCATTTCGCGAAGCTGTGGACGACTACCTCACTACCTGCCAGGCCCTTGGGCAAACACCGGAGAAGCCGTGCAAAGGCTCTTTTAACGTGCGGGTCGGCCACGATCTTCATCTTGCCGCCGCCCTTGAAGCGACACGTAAAAAGGTGACCCTGAACGACCTGACGCGCCAGGCGCTGAACGAATTCCTGCAACATCACCGAGCGGACTCCGGCCCCCTGATTGGCTGACGTTTCGACGTTTCATTGTGGGTTATGACGCTCAACCCAACCGCCGATACCCCAGCACCGCTGACCCCATCAACACCGCCCCCGCCGCCAGCGCCACCCAGAATCCGCTGGCGGCACCAAAATGGTCGATCATCCAGCCGGAGCTGGCGGCACCGATGGCCACGCCGATGCTCAGGCCGGTGATCAGCCAGGTCATGCCTTCGGTCAGGCGGCTCGCGGGCACGATCTTTTCCACCAGGGCCATGGACACGATCAGGGTCGGGGCGAAGAACAGTCCGGAAATGAAGATGGCCACCGCCAGGCCCGGAATGTGGGTGACCAGCAGCAACGGCAAGGTGGTCAGCGCCGTGGCCACGCCGCAGAACAGGAACTGCCGGGGCAACGGCGCCTTGAGCTTGAGGGTGCCAAAGGCCAGGCCCGCCAGGCACGAACCGATGGCGTACACCGAGAGCACGATGCTTGCCGCCGCCGGCTGGCCCTGGTGCTGGGCAAAGGCCACGCTGACCACATCCACCACGCCCACGATCACCCCCATGGCCAGCAGCAGGATCATCAGGATCAGCACCGACGGTGACGCGATCAGCCAGCCCCGATGGTGAGCGTGGTGCTCATGCACCGGGGGTTCGGTCGCACGTTGCAGCACAAACGTGGTAACGCCAACCGCCAGCAGCAGCGCGGCCACCAGAGGGCCGGCTTCGGGGAACAGCACCACGCTCAAGCCCACCGAAATCGGTGGGCCGATGATGAAGCACACCTCATCCAGCACCGATTCCAGGGCGAATGCGGTCTGCAGCTTAGGCTGGCCCCGGTACAGCTCGGTCCAGCGCGCCCGCACCATGGCTGACATATTCGGCATGCAACCCGCCAGGGCAGCAAACAGGAACAACGTCCAGGTCGGCGCCTGCAACCGCGTGCACAGCAACAGCATCAGCAGCGCCCCGCCGCCGATCAAGGCGGCAATCGGCAGCACCCGGCCTTGGCTGTACCGATCCACCAACCGTGACACCTGCGGCGCGCAAAACGCCGTGGCCAGGGCGAACACCGCCGCCACCGATCCGGCCAGGCCATAGCCGCCGTGCACCTGGGAGAGCATGGTGATCAGGCCAATACCGGCCATGGACACCGGCATGCGCGCCAGCATGCCGGCCCATACGAAGGCCCGGGCACCGGGGACCTGGAACAACTCGGCGTAAGGGTTTGCCATGATTTAAACGTCTTCTGTCCTTAAATTGCGCATCCTTTTATCACACCAACCGCTTGATCTGCTTATGCCGCCACACCAACCGGTAATACGCGATCTGCAATCCCAACATCGCCAGGTACGTCACCGGGAACGCCATCCACACGCCTTCCAGGCCGAAGTGCGCATTCAGCAGGTATGCCATCGGCAGCTCAACACACAGCACGCAGAAGATCGAAATCGCCACTGGCATCAGCACCACGCCGCTGGCGCGCATGATCCCACCGATCACGGCCTGGAAGCCGAATACGAGGATGCTCCACAACATGATGTGCAGCAGGTGTTCGGCGTTGATCCGCGCGGCATCGTCGGTGATGAACAGGCCCAGCAACCAGTGGGACAACCCATAACCCAGCACGATCAGGCCACCGGTCAGGCACGTATTGATCAACAGCCCGGTGCGCAGGATCGGCCCGATACGCTCCAGGCGCCCGGCCCCAATCGCCTGGGCGCCGAGGATCGACGCGGTGATGGCAATCGACAGGGCCGGGAATTGCACGTAGTTGACGATCTGCGTCACCGCCCCATAGGCCGCCGTGGCTTGGGAACCGTGGCCGTTGACCAAAGCCAGGATGACCAGCTCCGACAGCGACAACACCACCATCTGCAAGCCTGTAGGCAAGCCGATGCGCAGGACTTTGCCAAGGATGACGCGGTCCAGGCGCAAGGCCGCGAGCAGTTCGCGATCCGGCGCCATCACATGGTTTTTATGGCGCAGGCGCAGGACCAGAAACAGCATTGCCGAGGCATTCCCCACCAGGCCTGCGTACACCGCGCTCTGGATACCCAGGGGCGGCAGACCGATCCAGCCGCGAATCAGCGCCGGGGTCAGCAGCAGGCCGACCAGGGTCGAGACCATCAGCGCCAGCAGCGGCGAGATCGTGTCGCTGACACCGCGCAATAGCTGGGTGTAGAGGATAAACACCAGCAGCAGCGGCATGATCAACATCATCATCTGGGCATAGCCCACTGCATCATTGAGTACATCAATCGGTGTGCCCAATGCCTGCAACGCCGGGCGCGCAAACAGGCTGCCCAGCACCGCTGCGATCAGGCCCACCAGTGCGCCGAGGGTCAGGGTGGCACCGGTAATCGCCTTTACCATCCCGGTTTCCTGGGCACCCCACGCCTGGCCAATCAGCACCGAGGCGCCCGCCCCAAGGCCGATCACCAGGGCAATAAAGAAAAACACGATGGGAAACATCCCCGACACCGCCGCCAACGCCTGGGTGCCGAGCATTTGCCCGACATAAATGCCGTTGAGGGTGCCGGAAAAGCTTTGCAGGAAGTTGGACAGCACCATCGGTGCCAGAAAGATCAGGTAGATCTGCCACAGCGGGCGTTGCACAGGGCTTTGCATGAAAAACGGGGCCTCGGAGAACTAAAGCGTCCGAGGGTTATACCGTAATTGGATCCGATCTTCCTGTGCTTTGTCCTTGTACCGCGTCCACCACCAGGCAGGCATTGCGTACCGTGGCATTCAGGCGCAGGGCATTGCCCTGCAAGACGCATTCGGCAATCGCCGGCTCCAGCTCCACCCGCAAACGCCGGCCCAGCGCACGTGCGCCGAACCGCGCATCGTGGTGACGGCACAGCCAGGCCCGCGCGTGTTCATCCAGCACCAACGAGCACTGTTGCGCCGCCAAGCGCTGATTGAGTTTGCCCAGCTCCACCTCCAGCAGTGCTTCCAGCCACTGAGCGTCGATGGGTTCGAACATCAGGATGCGGTCGATACGATTAAGGAACTCCGGTTCAAAATGACCATGCAGCGCCTCTTCCAATACAGCCGCCTCATCCCGGACAAATACCCGCAGCAACCGACGCCAACCTTGGGCGAACCGCTGACGATGACGACGCGCCTGCCGCGCGCCGATATTGCTGGTCATGAAGATCAGGCAGTTGCGAAAGTCCAGGGTGCGAGTGCCTGCAGCCAACGTCAGTTGGCCGTTTTCCAGAATGCCCAGCAGGCTGCGCAGCACTTCCTGGCTGGCCTTTTCCAGTTCGTCGAACAGCACGATGCCAGGTCGGCTGTAGGTACCCTGGATCAACTCGCTGTTGAACAGGCTGATACCCTCCTTGCTGCCCACATAGCCGGGGGGCGCGCCAGTGAGCGCAGCGGTGTAATGTTCCTGGGCCAGGGTGTGCATGTCGATGCGGCAAAAGCCGTCGGCGCGGCCGTGCAGCGCCTGGGCCAGCAGGCGCACGACCTCGGTCTTGCCCACACCGGTCGGGCCCATGAACAGATTGACGCTTAGCGGTCGATCACGCTCACCGATATCCGCCTTGACCACCTTGAGCAAGCCTTCCACCTGAGCCAGTGCAGCGTCCTGGCCGACGATCCGGCTGCGCAACAACGCCATCACCTGCGCCGGTTCAAAGGTAAAGCGCATGCGCTACTCCAGCGTCTTTTCTTTACCGCCATGGGGCAATTGCCCCACCGGGCACTCGGCCACGCCCACCGTGCTGCGGGTGATTTTCTCCACATTCTCCTGCGCCTTTTGCGCATCCAGCACCCAGGTACGGTAGAACTCGAACGGACAGTCGGCCACGCCCTTGTCGCCATCGCCCGAGGCATGCATACCGGTGTAGCCGCGGTGCAGCAGCTTGAACAGATGGTTCTGCGACTGGTCATTGGCTCGCGCATCGCGAATCTGCGACACCGACAATTGCGCGTACTGGATGCCCATCTCCTCCTCACCGCACTCGCCCAACGTGCGCCCGTCAAAGCCGATGATCGCCGAGTGACCGAAGTACGAATACACCCCATCGAACCCAGACGCGTTGGCCACCGCCACGTAGCAGTTATTCGCCCAGGCCATGCTCTTGGACATCTGCACCTGCTGCTCCTTGGCCGGGTACATATAGCCCTGGCAGCGCACGATCAGCTCCGCGCCCTTCATCGCGCAATCGCGCCAGATCTCCGGGTAGTTGCCGTCATCACAGATGATCAGGCTGATCTTCATGCCTTTGGGTCCGTCGCACACGTAGGTGCGATCGCCCGGGTACCACCCCTCGATGGGGCACCAGGGGATGCACTTGCGATAGCGCTGCACAATTTCGCCGCAGTTATTGATCAATACCAACGTGTTATAGGGCGCCTTGTGCGGATGCTCCTCATGGCGCTCGCCAGTGAGCGAAAACACGCCCCAGGTATTGGCCTGGCGGCAGGCGGCCGAGAAGATCGCCGTCTCGTCGCCAGGAATACTCGCAGCGGTCGCCATCATCTCGTCGTGGTCGTACATGATGCCCATGGTGCTGTATTCAGGGAACACCACCAAGTCCATGCCGGGCAGGCCCTGTTTCATGCCGAGGATAATGTCGGCAATCTTCTTCGCGTTGTCGATGACCTCGGCCTTGCTGTGCAGACGCGGCATCTTGTAGTTCACCACCGCGACACCGACGGTGTCCGGGCTGCTGGAAATATCGCCATGACGCATTGCAGTGCTCCTGCTCTAGTGACTGATCATCCACGGCCGCGGGCCGGTCCTGGTCTTGAGGCCCAAAGGGTTGGCCTTGCTCGGCAGCTCCTTTTTGCGGGTGCCACAGCAACTGCATCCGGTCGGGTGTCGACGGCTTTCCTGATACTCACCGACGGTTTGCGGCGCGTTGGCGCTGCGCTCGTTGCCGGCGATGGCCTTGCGCTGGTTGGCCGACAGCGTTTGCAGCGCCGGGGCCGACACCAATAGCTGCCCGCCGGGCCCGGCGCAGTAAGGGCACTGGTTGGGCTCGTGGCGCTGGGCGATAGGCCGCAACATCGTGAACGTGCCGCAGGTGTCGCAGGCGTATTCGTAGGTCGGCATGGCTACAGGTCCGGAGCGATGGGCAAGTCGATACTGCCGTCGAGAAATAGGGTCGGCCCGTTGGCGTTGGGGTTGATATCGAACTCGAAGATTTCCGTGGGCAACCACAAGGTCGCGCAGGCATTCGGTATATCCACCACGCCACTGATGTGCCCCTGCACCGGTGCCGAGCCGAGCAACGCGTAACCCTGGGCTGGCGAATAGCCGAACTTGGTCAAATAGTTGATCGCATTCAGGCATGCCTGGCGGTAGGCGACGTTGACGTCCAGGTAGTGCTGCTGGCCCTGCTCGTCCACCGAGATGCCTTCGAAGATCAGGTAGTTCTTGTAGTGCGGCGTGATCGGGCTCGGCTTGAACACTGGGTTCTTGATCCCGTATTTGGCCATGCCGCCTTTGATCAGCTCGACTTTCATATGCACCCAGCCAGCCATTTCAATGGCGCCGCAAAAGGTGATTTCACCGTCGCCCTGACTGAAGTGCAGGTCGCCCACCGACAGCCCGGCGCCGTTGACGTAGACCGGGAAGAAGATCTTCGAACCCCGGGACAAATCCTTGATGTCGCAGTTACCGCCATGTTCACGCGGCGGCACGGTGCGCGCGCCGGTGGCGGCGGCATCGTCGCGGGCCTGCCCCTTGAGCTTGCCCATATGCGCGGTGGCGGCCAGCGGTGCGTTGGCCAGTGGCGGTACACGGGTTGGGTTGGTGTCGATCAGCTCCTGTTCACGGCGGTTCCAGTCGGCGAGCATCACCGGATCGGGCAAGCAGCCAATCAGACCAGGGTGGATCAGGCCGGCGAAATTCACCCCCGGAATATGCCGCGAGCGGGTGAACATGCCCTTGAAATCCCAGATGGCTTTTTGTGCGCTGGGGAAGTGATCAGTGAGAAAACCACCGCCATTCTGCCGGGAGAAAAACCCGTTGAAACCCCACTGTGAATCGGCCTTGGCACCGATATCGAGCAAGTCCACCACCAGCAGGTCTCCCGGCTCGGCGCCGTGCACACCCACCGGGCCCGACAGGTAATGCACGGTGGACAGGTCCACATCGCGCACATCGCTGGCGTCGTCGTTGTTCTTGATTGCGCCGGCGGTCCAGTCGTAGGTTTCCAGGATGAAGTCGTCGCCCGGCTTCACCCAGCACGCCATCGGGATATCCGGGTGCCAGCGGTTATGGATTTGCTCGTTCTCGGTAACAGGCTGGTTGAGGTCGACTTTGATCAGCGTTTCGGTCATGGACTGGCTCCTGGACGGATGACGTAGGGCGTTCGATCCAGTCTCGGGGAGCCAGGTAAATCGGGGAATACGTTGGATGACGTATGAGGTCAGACCTTGTCGCGTTTCATCTGCATGGTCAGGGTGAAACGATCGGTGGGGTAGACCGATTCCGACACGGCGATCAGCCCACCGGGCTCATCGCGATATTGACGAATGATGGCCAGGCCCAGTGCGCCACTTTGCGCTTTGAAGCAGTGCATCACCGGCGCTGGCGTCGACCTTGATGCTCGACACACAGAAGTAATGCCCCCCGGTTCCAGCCCCAGTCGCCGGGCCAACGCACTATCGAGTACGTTCGAGTTGAATGTGGCCAAGCCGGTGCTGATCCACAACGTAGAGCATTCACTGTTTATGACCACAGCACTCAACCCCGTACTGGGCTATGAACGCGTCGCTACGAAGCGAGGTGCCACCGAGACGGTCGGCGGCACCCTCGGTTCATCCAGCGGCAGTTGCACGCTTTTTATCGATCACGTGATCCAGGTTCGCCAGATCAAACCGCCCGTCCTTGTACCCAGGGCCGCCTTTGTCATTAACGCCAACATCCGTATCTTCCAGAAGCTGTTTGCGCTTGAGAAGTTCTGCCGCCGCTTGGCGCGCTTCCGGACTGTAGGCTTTATCCGAAGGCAACAACCCTGCTGCTTGTTTCAACTCCTTGAAGTTGACATAGTCATCACCATCACCGTACTCGACAAAGTTCGCTTTAATTGTTCTAAGCAGCTCTTCATCACTCATGCCTTTAAATCTATTGGAGGTATTACCGAGGTCGTCCCGGGTAAAACTCCCATCCAGCGTGCCTGTTTTACCTTCATCAAGTTCCTTGAACAAACTCCCCCGCGCCAGCAGTTCCTTGGCAATATTTATCTCATCCTGAGTGGCAGGTGTACCGTCCAGACGGTAACCCGAGGCCACTGCATTCAGCGACCTGTCGGTTATGGCGCCAGGGGTATTCGGGTCTTCCAGGGAACTGAAATGGGAGAGTACCTGATTGGAAAAGTCTTCCTTGCTGAGGTGGGTATAGGACTTACTCTCGGCATCAGGCATGCGCAAGACCTGGCCCCCACCGTAGTAGGGTTGCTGCGCGGCGAAGTTTGAATTGTCATACCTCGGCGATTGCCCGAAGTGCGGCTGGGGAAACTGCTGGTTGACCCTTTGCTGCTGCATGGCGCCGTTATAAGGCCCCGAGCGCGGCGACTGCTTGAAGGGTGCCTCCTGCGCTTCATAATGGTCAACGACGGCGGATACGTCCCCATGGCTGATAACGCCATCCTCCTGGCCGCCGTGGTTGATTGCGTCAAGCAGGTGTTCCATTTTCGGATTGTTGAGAATCGCGCGGGCCAACAGGGTCATCTGATCATGATAGGGGTTTCCCGTCGGCGGACGACCGGCAGCGAGCTGAAGCGAATCACGCGACACAAAAGCCGTTCCCGGGGTTCTGAAGTAATCAAAATTACCTGAAAAGTCTCGCGCGATTCTAGAGCTCTGAGCGCCCTCATAACCGCTATAACCATGACCCCTTCCAGCGCCATCAGTGACTGGATTAAAGCCAGTGCCGGCAACTGGCTGACAGTGGGGTTGTTGACGACAATACAGTTCCATAGCTACACCTCAGTGTTATGGGGGTCGATAAATGCCAATCCAATAAAACTGCTTGCTGGATCAACGCCCCTCTCTGTGGTGACTGATAATAAGCCGGTTCCAAAAAACCAATTAAATGTACAACTAAGCGCGGGAAAACTACTTGGACATACTCTGCATGCGCCCCGAGCAGCAATACGATAAAACCTGCCATGGCTGTCGGAGAGCGCCTGGAATAAACCTGTATCCTCGCAGCCTTTGCCGCCCTGCTCACACCGACAAGTACCGACTGATCGTCGCCTCATCCACCCGATCCCGGGTCTCTTCAATCACGAACCGCCCCTTCTCGATCACCAGGAAGCGGTCGGCGATCTCCAAGGTAAACGACAACACCTGCTCCGACACCACAATGGTCAGATCCCGCAGGTTGCGAATCTCCTTCAACGTGCGCGCGATGTCCTTGATGATCGACGGCTGAATACCCTCTGTCGGCTCATCCAGCAGCAGCACCTTGGGGTTGGTTGCCAACGCCCGGGCAATCGCCAGTTGCTGTTGCTGGCCGCCGGACAGGTTGCCACCCTTGCGCGATTGCATGTCGTAGAGCACCGGGAACAGTGCATACAAATCCTCCGGCACTTTCCCCCGCGCGGACGCCGACAGGCCGGTCTGGATATTTTCCAGCACGCTCATGCTCGGGAAAATCATGCGGCCCTGGGGCACATAGGCAATCCCGCGCGCTACCCGTTCATGGGTTTCCAGCGCCGACACATCCTGCCCGTCAACGCTGACCTGGCCCTTCCACTGCGGCAGGATGCCCATCAGGCTCTTGAACAAGGTGGTCTTGCCCATGCCATTGCGGCCCATCACCGCGACAATCTCGCGCTTGGCCACGCTCAGGTCCAGGTCGTGGAGGATCTGGCTCTGCCCGTAGCCGCAGGACAACTGGTCGATCTTGAACATGCGCGGTTCCTCAGTGGCCCAAATACACTTCGATGACTTTCGGATTGCTTTGCACCGACTCCATGCTGCCCTCGGCCAGCACCTTGCCCTGGTGCAGCACCGTGACTTTGTGGGCGATGCTTTTGACAAATTCCATGTCGTGCTCGATCACCAGCACCGAACGGCCCTGGCTGATGCGGTTGAGCAGCTCGGCGGTTTGCGCGCGTTCGTTGACGCTCATACCGGCCACCGGTTCGTCGAGCATCAGCAGCTCGGGGTCTTGCATCAGCAGCATGCCGATCTCAAGCCACTGCTTTTGCCCATGGGACAGCAGGTCGGCCTGTTGCTGCAGCAAATCGCCAAGGAAGATCTCCCGCGCCACCTCTTCCACCCGGGCAATCACCTGGGGGTTACGCTTGAAAAACAGCGCCCCCCACACCTTGCGACCTGCCGGATAAGACATCTCCAGGTTCTCGAACACCGTGAGGTTTTCGTAGATCGACGGGTTCTGGAACTTGCGTCCCACCCCAGCGCGCACGATGTTGTACTCGCGCATCTTGGTCAGTTCCTGGCCGTCGAACTGGATACTGCCGCTGGTGGCGCGGGTCTTGCCGCAGATCAGGTCGAGCACCGTGGTCTTGCCGGCGCCGTTGGGGCCGATCACCACGCGCACTTCGTTGCGGTCGATATACAGGTTGAGGTTGTCGACGGCTTTGAAGCCGTCGAACGAGACAGTGAGGCCTTCGATGGCCAGCACCGGTTTATTCATTTCAAAGCCGACGGCGGTCATGGCTGGGTCTCCAGGATCTTTGTGTTGGCCTTGGCTTTAACCGGGGTGTTCGCCACAGGTGTGCGCCGCAGCAGTTTCGCCAACGCCTGGCGCCCATGACTGTCCCACAAGCCGGCCAAACCGTTGGGGAAGTACATGACCACGGCGATAAACAGCCCGCCCATCAGGTAAAGCCACAGTTCGGGGAAGGATTCGGAAAAGTAGGTCTTGCCGTAGTTCACCAGCAGCGCGCCATACACCGCGCCGAGCAACGACATGCGCCCGCCCACCGCCGCAAAAATAACCATCTCGATCGACGGCACAATGCCCACGAACGACGGCGACATAAAGCCCACCTGCAAGGCGAACATCGCCCCGCCAATCGCCGAAAACGCGGCGGCCACGCAGAACACGAAGATCTTGAAGCTGGCCACGTCATACCCGGAAAAGCGCACGCGTTCTTCCTTGTCGCGCATGGCCATCAACAGCCGGCCGAGCTTGGACGCGAGGATGAAACGGCCGATAAAGATGCAGCCGAACAACAAGCCGGCGTTGATGAAGTACAACATCATCTTCGCGCTGTCGGTACGCAGGTCCCAGCCGAGCAGCGTCTTGAGGTCGGTGACGCCATTGACGCCACCCGTCAGGCCTTGCTGGCCGACGATCAGCACCGTGAGGATCAGCGCAATCGCCTGGGTGACGATGGAAAAATACACATCGCCTACGCGCCGCTTGAACAGCGCCATGCCGATGACAAACGCCAGCAGCACCGGCACGGCGATCACCGCCGCCAGGGTAAAGCTGAAACTGTGGAACGGCTGCCACAGCCAGGGCAACTCAGTGATCTGGTTCCAGTCCATGAAGTCAGGGATACCCGGTGTGGATTGGATCCTGGTGCTCTGCGGGTCCGATGCCTCAAGCTTGAGAAACATCGCCATGCAGTAGCCGCCAACCCCAAAAAACACGCCCTGCCCCAAACTGAGGATGCCGCCATACCCCCAGCACAGCACCAGGCCCACGGCGACAAACGCGTAGGTCAGGTACTTGCCGACCATATTCAGGCGAAAAGCGTCCAGGGTCAGGGGGAATATCACCAGGATCAGCAGCGCCAACAGCACGAGGCCGATCATGTTTTGCTGGCCGCCCAGCAGCTTGTCTAAAGCCTTCATCTGCTCGCCTCTACTTGCGCACTTTGATGGAGAACAGCCCTTGCGGGCGCAGCATCAGGATCAGAATCACCGAGGACAACGTAAGTACCTTGGCCATCGAACCACTGAGGAAAAACTCCGACAGCGATTGGGTCTGCGCGATCACGAACGCCGAGGCAATGGTGCCAAACAGACTTTGCGCACCACCGAACACCACCACCAGGAAGGTGTCGACAATGTACTGCGAACCTGCCGTGGGTCCCGTGGAGCCGATGGTGGTGAACGCCGCACCCGCCACGCCCGCCACGCCGCAGCCGAGGGCAAAGGTCATGCGGTCGACCTTGCGCGTATTGATGCCCACCGCGCGGCTCATCAGGCGGTTCTGTACGGTAGCGCGCACTTGCAAGCCCCAGCGCGAGCGGTACAGCATCAGGAAGATCACAGCGGTCAGCAGCAGGGTCAGGGCCATCATGAACAGGCCGTTGCGCGGGATTTCGATGGCGTCGGTGAAGTTGACCGAGCCCATCAGCCAGGTCGGCGGTTCGGCGCTGACTTCGCGGGCACCGAATACCGAGCGGAAGGTTTGCTGCATCATCAGCGACAAGCCCCACGTGGCGAGCAAGGTGTCCAGCGGGCGCTTGTACAAACGACTGATCATCGCCCACTCCACCAGCCAGCCAACGGCACCGGCCACCAGGAATGACAGGGCGATGGCGAAGAAGAAGTAATAGGGTTGGAAGCTCGGCGCAAAGTGCGCGGTAAGGCTGGAACATACGTAGGTGGTGTAGGCGCCGATGGTCAGGAACTCACCGTGGGCCATATTGATCATGCCCATCTGGCCGAAGATGATCGCCAGCCCCAAGGCCATCAGCAACAGCACGCAGAATACGGACAAGCCGTTGAACCCCTGCATCGCCGCGATGGCTCCAAATTCCGATAGCCATTCCATGATGATGGTCTCCTACAAAGAGATAAAATGCAGTCTGCTTTGGCTTTGCTGTATGCGGGAGGGGGCTTGCCCTCCCACATGTGGATCTGGGTTCGCCTGTTACTTATTGGTAGCCTTTGGGGAACGGGTTCGGCTCGATCAGATCCGACTCGTAGATCACCTTGAACTGGCCGTTGGGCAGTACTTCACCGATGCGCGACTTGCTCCACAGATGGTGGTTCTCGTGGATCTTCACGTAGCCTTCCGGCGCGGTTTTCAGCTCGATGCCTGGAGACGCGGCGACGACTTTATCCACGTCGAAACTGCCGGCCTTCTCCACCGCCGCTTTCCACAACCATGGCCCGAGGTAGGCCGCCTGGGTCACATCGCCGATCACCGAATCCTTGCCGTACTTGGCCTTGAACGCATCGACGAAGGCTTTGTTGTTGGGGTTGTCCAGGCTCTGGAAGTACTTCATCGAGGCGTAGAAGCCGGCCATGTTTTCGCCGCCGATGCCGAGCAGTTCGTCTTCGGTCACCGAGAGCGTCAACAGCGTCTGCTTGGACGCATTCACACCTGCCGCATTGAGCTGTTTATAGAACGCCACGTTGGAACCGCCGACCACTGCGGCGAACACCACGTCCGGCTTCTTCAGCTTGACCTTGTTGATCAGCGACCCGAACTGAGTGTTGCCCAGTGGGTAGTAGTCTTCGCCCACCACGGTGCCGTGCAGCACGTTTTCAATGTGCTTGCGCGCGATCTTCATCGACGTGCGCGGCCAGATGTAGTCGGAGCCGACCAGATAGAAGGTCTTGGCGCCTTTGGTCTTGGCGATCCAATCGAGGCTGGCGAGGATCTGCTGGGTCGCTTCCTGCCCTGTGTAGATGACGTTTTTCGACTGTTCCAGGCCTTCGTAGAAGGTTGGGTAGTAGAGCAGGCCATTTTCTTTCTCGAAAATCGGCAGTACGGCTTTGCGCGAGGCCGAGGTCCAGCAGCCGAACACGGCGGCGACTTTGTCGTTGACCAGCAGCTTCTTGGCTTTTTCGGCGAAGGTCGGCCAGTCGGAGGCGCCGTCTTCCTGGATCACCTTGATCTGCCGTCCCAGAATCCCGCCCGAGGCGTTGATCTGCTCGATGGCCAGGCGCTCGGCCTGGATCGAGCCGGTCTCGGAGATCGCCATGGTGCCGGTGGCCGAGTGCAACTGGCCGACGGTGACTTCGGTGGGGGTCACAGCCAGGCCTTCGTTATCGGCCAGCACGCCCTGACTGAACAAAGCGGCCGCCAGTAATGACAGGGCCAACAGCGGTTTGGAGCGAATCAATCGTGATGCCATGGGGCGACTCCTCTGCAATGAGGAGGTCAGCATGGCGGCAGCCGGCCAGAGCGGGTATACGCAGCCTGACGTAACGGCATACGTCATTTGACGTATGCCGTTGCGCACGGTTTCAAGGCAGGTTGTGGCGAGCGACTTCACATGTGGGTCCTCAGCGTCTGCTGAGGCATAGAACTTGCTCAGTAATCACGCCAACTTCCCGGAGCCTACCCACCGTGCAATCCCCTCCCGGCACCCAGCGCATCGTCAAGATCCGCCGCGACTACAACACCTGGGTCGCCGACGAGACGATGGAAGACTACGCCCTGCGCTACACCCCCAAGTCCTTTCGCAAATGGTCGGAGTGGCGTATCGCGAACACCGCCTTGGGCGCGGTGTCGTTCCTGGCGCTGGAAGCCATCGGTGGCGTACTGGCCTTGAGTTACGGCTTCACCAACACCTTCTGGGCGATTCTGACCATCAGCCTGGTGATCTTCCTCACCGGCCTGCCCATCAGTTATTACGCCGCGCGCTACGGCGTGGACATGGACCTGCTCACCCGTGGCGCCGGCTTCGGCTATATCGGTTCCACCATCACCTCGCTGATCTACGCCAGCTTCACCTTCCTGTTTTTCGCCCTGGAAGCGGCGATCATGGCCTTGGCACTGGAGCTGTATTTCCATATCCCGCTGGGCATCGCCTATGTGATCTGCTCACTGCTGGTGATCCCGCTGGTGGCGTACGGTGTGACCCTGATCAGCCGCTTGCAACTGTGGACGCAACCCATCTGGCTGCTGTTGCTGGTGTTGCCCTACGGCTTTGTGGGGTGGAAAAACCCCGACGCCTTCAGCGACTGGACCAGCTTCGTCGGGCGCACTGGCGATGGTGGCGGCTTTAACCTGTTGGCGTTCAGCGCCGCCTGTACCGTGGCC
Organism: Pseudomonas sp. B14(2022); assembly: GCF_012030485.1. Taxonomy (NCBI): domain Bacteria; kingdom Pseudomonadati; phylum Pseudomonadota; class Gammaproteobacteria; order Pseudomonadales; family Pseudomonadaceae; genus Pseudomonas; species Pseudomonas sp. B14(2022). The sequence goes on along the minus strand of NZ_JAAUVM010000005.1, from coordinate 43,724 downwards.
CTGTCACTGGTCACGCAGATCGGCGAGCAAGTCGATTACCTGCGCTTCCTGCCGGAAAAAACCGCCGCCAACCGCACACGCTGGTGGGCCGCCCTGCTCTGTGCCGGCCCCGGCTGGATCATCCCCGGGGCGTTGAAAATGTTTGCCGGCGCGTTCCTCGCGTTTCTGGCCCTGCAACACGAAATCCCCATGGAGCGCGCCGCCGAGCCGACCCAGATGTACCTCGTCGCATTCCGCTACGTGTTCAGCTCACCGGAATGGGCACTCGGCGCCATGGTGCTGTTTGTGTTCATCTCGCAGATGAAGATCAACCTGACCAACGCCTACGCCGGTTCCCTGGCCTGGTCGAACTTCTTCGCCCGCGTGACTCACAGCCATCCCGGGCGCGTGGTATGGCTGGTGTTCAACGTGGCGATCGCGCTGATGCTGATGGAGCTGGGCGTATTCGATGTGATCGACCAGGTGCTGGGGCTGTACGCGAATATCGCGATTGCCTGGATCGGCACGCTGGTGGCCGACCTGGTGATCAACAAGCCCCTGGGGTTGTCGCCCAGGCATATAGAGTTCAAGCGCGCACACCTTTACGATATCAACCCGGTGGGGGTCGGCTCGATGCTGATTGCCTCATTGCTATCGATCCTCGCCCACTTCGGCCTGTTCGGCGCCCTTGCCCAGGCCGCGCCGCCCTTCGTTGCGCTGGGCACGGCACTGATCATGGCGCCGCTGTTGGCGTGGCTGACCCAGGGCAAGTACTACATCGCGCGCACCAGCGAAGTGCACTTGATTCATCCGGTGGCGCCCGCGACCCACGCGGTCTGCGGGCTGTGCAGCAACCCGTTCGAGACCGCCGACATGGCGTTCTGCCCAGCCTACAGCACGCCGATCTGTTCGTTGTGTTGCTCGCTGGATGCGCGCTGCGGCGACCGTTGCAAACCCCACGGGCGACTGGTCAGCCAATTCGAAGGCGTGTTGCGCTGGTTGCTGCCCAACACCTTGATGCCGCGCTTGCATACGCGCCTGGCGCATTACCTGGGTTTATTGCTCGCACTGGTGCTGATGCTTGCGGGGGCATTGGCGTTGATCTATGTCCAGGCTGCCCAAGGCTTGCCCCATTCGGAAACCCTCTACCAGGCGTTCTTCAAGGCTTTTCTCACCCTCTCGGTATTGGCCGCCGTGCTCGCGTGGTGGGTGGTGCTGACCCGCGAAAGCCGGCGCGTCGCCCAGGAAGAGTCCGACCGCCAGACCCTGCTGCTGATGCAGGAAATCGATGCCCACAGCCTCACCGACCAAGCCCTGCAACAGGCCAAGGAAGCCTCCGAAGCCGCCAACGCCGCCAAGAGCCGCTATGTCACCGGGTTGTCCCATGAACTGCGCACGCCGCTCAACAGCATTCTCGGCTTCACCCAGATACTGCAGCGCGACAGCGCCATGCCCGAGCAGCATCAGGACGCACTGGCGACCATACTGCGCAGTGGCTCGCACCTGCTGTCGCTGATCGACGGCCTGCTCGACGTGGCCAAGATCGAGGCCGGCAAGCTGCGCCTGGAACTCACCGAAATCCCCTTTCCCGAGCTGATCCATGACCTGGAACAAATGTTCACGCCCCAGGCCCGTGACAAGGGCCTGCGCTTTCGCCTGGACTGCGTGGGCAAGATCCCGGCAGTGGTGCGCGGCGATGAAAAACGCGTGCGCCAGATCCTGATCAACCTGCTCGGCAATGCGGTGAATTTCACCGACAGCGGCGAGGTGTGCCTGCGAGTCAGTTACCGGCGCGAGACCGCCAATTTTGAAATCATCGACACCGGTATCGGCATCGATCCGGGACAGTTGGAGCGGATTTTCCAGCCATTCGAACGTGGTGACCTGATGCGCCAGGACAAGGGCGTGGGCCTGGGCCTGACCATCACGCGCATGCTCACCTCGTTGATGGGCGGCGAGTTGCGTGTGACCAGTGAGCTGGACAAGGGCACGTGCTTCCAGGTGCGTTTGTTCCTGTCCCAAGTACGCGCGCCGCAAGCCGTGGTGCATGTGGAGCACGACATCATCGGTTATCACGGAGTACGCCGACGCATCCTGGTGGTGGATGACCATGTGGACCATCGCAAAGTGCTCAGCGGCATGCTGACGCCGCTGGGGTTTGAAGTGATCCAGGCCAGCAATGGCCAGGATGCGATCCGCCAGGTGGCGTTGCTGGCGCCGGACCTGATCCTGATGGACCTGTCGATGCCGACCCTGGATGGCTGGGAAACCAGCCGCCTGATCCGCCGCAATGCGCTGTCGAACGCGCCGATCATCGTGATCTCCGCCAACGCCTTTACCGACGACCGCGAACGCTGCATCGCCGCCGCCTGCAACGACTACCTGGCCAAGCCGGTGCGCACCCCGGAACTGCTCGGACGCCTGCAACAGCATCTGGATCTGCACTGGCTGCGGCGCACCAGAAGCTTGACACCGCCGACGCGACCCAGTGTGTTGCCCAGCCCTGACGACCTTGCCGCACTTGCCGAACTCAGCGCCATCGGCTATGTGCGCGGCCTGCACGAAAAGCTCGACACGATCCTTGAACAGCGCCCCGATACCAAACCCTTTATTACCAAGGTTCGCGGGCTGCTCAAGGGTTTCCGCCTGGATGAACTCAACCGAACCCTCAAGGAGGCCGAAGATGAATGCACTCACCCGCAGCACTGAACCCGGCGTGGTGCTGATCGTCGACGATACGCCCGACAACCTGGCGATGCTCTCCGATGCCCTCGACGACGCCGGCTACATGGTGCTGGTGGCCCTCGACGGCCTGAGCGCCCTGAACCGCGTGCAACGCCGGCGTCCGGACCTGATCCTGCTGGACGCGATGATGCCCGGCCTGGACGGTTTCGAGACCTGCCGCCGGCTCAAGGCCCAACCGGCCAGCGCGGATATCCCGGTGGTGTTCATGACCGGGCTGACCGACAGCAAACACGTGGTACGCGGTTTTGAGGTGGGCGGCAGTGATTACGTGACCAAGCCGATCCAGACCGACGAAGTCTTGGCGCGGGTGGCGGCGCATTTGCGCACGTCACGGATTTTGTTATCGGCGCGAAAGGCGCAGCAGTCGAACGTGTTGACACTGGAAGACGAGCCGGCGCAAAAACTGCTATCGGCCAGGTTTCAACTGACCGAGCGCGAGGTGGAGGTGCTGCGCTGGGTGGCGTGCGGGAAAACCAATCGGGATATTGGCGATATTCTGGGGTTGAGTCCGCGCACGGTGAACAAACACCTGGAGCATGTGTACGTAAAGTTGGGTGTGGAGACTCGGACAGCGGCCACATCAGTGGCCCTGGCAGCGATCTGAATGTGTGTGAGGCCCCAGGCGATCACTGATGGTCGCTACGCTCAACGCTGCCACCGCATGCCCATCGCGATTGAGGATCGGCACCGCCAAGCCCGCCATGCCTTCCAGCACCCACGCTGTACCTGGGCATGAACGGCGGCACCATGGTTTCCTGATGTTCAACCGCCTGCAGGGCGGCGACGAAACCAACGTGGAGCCCGGCTTCAAGGCCTGGCCAAAAACCGTCGGCCCCAACGTGCTGGAATACATCGCCAGCTCGGCGAAGATCTCCGAGGGGGGTGCAAGCCGACGAAGCCGCACTCTTGCCCCTCACCCCGACCCAGGTCGCTACCCAGAAACTGCTCGGCGTGCCGATGGAATATGCGCGGCCCAAGGAAGGTGCGGTGGAGTCGGTCGATTGAGCGTTGAGCATGGGAACGATCATGGAACGATGGGTTGCGCGCGTTTGTGGGCGGTCTTCAGGTAGGCGCGTTCCACGATGTCCCGCACCCGCTCACTCACCGGCTCGCCCATCAGGTACGCATCGATCTCTTCGTACGTGCAGCCATAGGCCTGTTCATCCAGCTTGCCCGGCGCCAGTTCCTCGAGGTCGGCGGTGGGTTGCTTGTGCACCAGGTTCGCCGGCGCGCCAAGGGCACTGGCCAACAGGCGCACCTGGGTCTTGGTCAGGCCCGACAGCGGTGCCAGGTCGCAGGCGCCGTCGCCGAATTTGGTGAAAAAACCCATCAATGCTTCGGCGCCATGGTCGGTGCCGACCACCAGGCCGTTGTGCAGGTTGGCCACGGCGTACTGGGCGATCATGCGGGTGCGGGCCTTGACGTTGCCTTTGATGAAGTCGACCTGGGCGGCGCTGGCGTCGGTGGCGGTCAGGCTGGCCATCAGGCCGTCGACGCTGGCGCCGATGTTCAGGGTGTCGATGTGGTCCGGGGTGATGAAATCCAGCGAGGCCTGGGCGTCGCTCTCATCGGCCTGGGTCTTGTAGGGCAGGCGCATGGCGATAAAGCGCGCGGCGTAGTCCTCGGTACGCAATTGCTCCACCGCCAGCTGGCACAGGCGGCCGGCGGTGAGGGAATCGACGCCGCCGCTGATCCCCAGTACCAGGGCCTTGCAGCCTGAATGGCGCAAGGTGGTCTTGATGAAGTCAATGCGCCGCTGGATTTCCTGGGCTTCACCGCCCTTGACCAATGTGCGATCGATATTGAGTTCCTGCGCGATACGTTCCTGCATGTCACACCTCCACGTTGCCGACATTGAATACCTTCGCTGCGTACTGCAAAAACGAGGGGTCTTCGCAGACGTTCTTCACCGGGTCATCGGAGAACTTCACCACCGGTTCGCCGTGCACGCGCACCAGCTTCATGACGATGCTCAGCGGCTCCACGCCCTCCACATCACAGGCCAGGCTGGTGCCCATGCCGAAACCGAACTTGGCCTTGCCACGGATGTGCCGCAGGATCGGCAGGCACTTTTCGAAGTTCAGGCCGTCGGAGAACATCAGGTCCTTGGTCATCGGGTCGATGCCCAGCTGTTTGTAGCGGGCCAGCACCTTGTCGGCCCAGGCGATGGGATCACCGGAGTCCTGGCGCAGGCCGTCGTAGAGCTTGGCGAAGTACAGGTCGAAATCCTTGAGGAAAAAATCGGTGCTGATGGTGTCGGTCAAGGCAATGCCCAGGCGGCCGCGGTATTCACGCACCCAGTTTTCCAGGCCGGCGTTCTGGCTTTCGCGCAACCGCCCCAGTTGCTGGTGCACCATCATCCACTGGTGCGCCATGGTGCCGATCAGCGGCAGGTCGAATTCGTAAGCCAGGTGCGCATTGCTGGTACCGACGAACTGGCCGGGGAAGTCGCGGCGCATGATGTCCACCACTTCGCGCTGGGCCTTGAACGACAGGCGCCGGCGCGTGGAGAAGTCGGAGACGCGCAGGTCGGCCAACTCGTCGCGGCTGAGGTTTTTCTCCAGCCAGTCGAACTTCTGGTAGAGCTTGCGGGTGACGTCTTCCAGGGTCACGTCGGGGTATTTGGCGCGGTTGCGCAGCTCGCTGACCAGTGCCAGTACCGGTTGCTCGAACATGATGCAGTGCAGCATCGGCCCGACCACACGGATGTTCAGTTGGCCGTCGACTTCGCTGACGTGGATATAGCGCAGGTTGAAGCGGAACAGGCCGAGGAAGCGTTCGTAGTCGGGGGTCAGGTATTCGCGAAAGCGTGGGTTGAACAGAAAGCGCAGCTCGCCCTCACGCATCTGCAGGCCGGCCATGTTCTCAAGCTCGGCGCGCAGTTCGGGGATCAGGTGGCCGAGTTTTTCCTTGGAGCGCACGATGAAGTTGTATTCCACATCGACATTCGGGTGCTGGTGCAACACCGCCTGCATCATGGTGAAGGTGTAGTAGTCGGTGTCGAGCAAACCCTGGATCACCGGGGCTTCGTAGTCGTAGGCACTTTCCATGGTGTATCTCCTTAACGCGTGGCCATCGCGGCCAGTTCTTCGCGGGTGCTGCTGATGACAGCACCGGCCTTGAGCAACTCATTGACGGCCTGTACACCGCCCTCCTCGCTGATCCCCCGGCACGCCGGCAGGTGCAGGACCACCTCCAGGCCGGCCTTGAGCAGTTGCAAGGCGGTGGTCTTGACGCAGTAGTCCAGGGCCAGGCCGCCGACGATCACGAGGCTGACGCCCTGGGCCTTGAGGTACTCGATCACGCCGGTGGAGAGTTTGTCGTGCAGGTCGTGGTAGCAGGCGCCATAGGGGTGCAGGTCGGGTTCGACGCCCTTCCAGATGAAGTAGTCGTAGTCATAGGGCGTGGGCAACTCGTCGAGCAAGGTAAAGCCTTCGGTGCCCGGTACGCAGTGGCTGACCCAGGTTACATCGGCATGGGCCAGGCCGGTGGGCTGGAGCATCTCGCTGTGCTGCGCGACCACCCAGGGTGCGTGCGGGGTGTGGGCGTCCTTGCTGCCGACGCGGTAGCCGGCGAGGCTGGCCATGTAGTTGAGTTCGGCACCGATCTGGTCACCGCCGACCACCGGCAACTCGTTGGGGCACAGCGGCGTGAAGCTCTTCTGGGCATCGACGTCGAATGAAGCAATGGCAGTTTTCGCAAGGGTCATGGCGGTTCTCCTGTGGCCTGGAAACAAAAGTACACGTCATGTACTTTCATTGCAAGAAACATTTGGTTATCTACCCGGGAGCCAGTACATGACATATCTGTCCGATCCGTTAGACTGTGCCCCACCGCTGTTCAGAAGGACGTCACATGCCCCTTAGCCCCTACCTCCATACCGTCGACCTGTGCGTGCTGTGCTACTGCCGCGCCGCCGGGGAACTCAAGTTGTTGCTGAACAAGCGCGAAGCCGAGCCCTTCGCCGGGCATTGGGCGCTGCCGGGCGTGGTGGTGAATGGCGGCGTGCAAGATCTGAGCCTCCAGGATGCGGTGGAACGCTTGCGCGCCAGCAGCAAGGTCGGCCTGGAGCTGGCCTGGAGCGAGCAAGTGGGCACGGTGGGCGATGCGTTTCGCGATCCGCGTTGCTGGTCGTCGTCAACCTACTACCTGGCGATCATCGCGGATGAGGTGGCGCCGAGTGAGCATCAAGGCTGGTTCCCGCTGAAGGCGGTGGCCGATGGCAGTATCAAGTTACCGTTCGACCACAACAGCATCGTCGCGGCGGTGCAGGACCGGCTGTTTTCCAAGTCGCTGTACAGCAGCTTGCCGCTGATGTTCCTGGGCAATGAGTTCAGCGCGCCGGAGGCGACCACGATCTTTTCCCTGGTGCTGGAGCGACCGGTGCTCAAGACCAGTATTCGCCAGCGCTTGTTGAAGCTGACGGAGGCGGGATATTTGCGCGAGACGGGGCGCAAGAAGCAGGGTGAAGGCGGCAGGCCTCAGGCGACGGTGGAGAATCTGAAGCCTGGGGCGGTTTACTTCTTTGATCGCAGTTTTGCCGACTAAGCCGCCTTTTCAAGAACGATGACGTTCAAATGTGGGAGGAGGCTTGCTCCCGATAGCAGTGTGACAGTCAGCAAATAAAGTGACTGATCCACCGCTATCGGGAGCAAGCCCCCTCCCCCAGTTTTGATTGGGGAATTGCTTTAGCTCATCCAGTTGCCGCCGTCGACGTTATAGGTCTGGGCCACCACATAATCCGCCTCCTTCGACGCCAGGAAGATCGCCATTCCGGTGAGGTCTTCAGCCGTACCCATCCGCCCGAACGGCACCTCTGCCCCCACGCGCCGCTTCTTCTCGCCAGGCGCCAGGCCTTCATGCCTGGCAAACAGCGCATCCACCCCATCCCAATGCTCACCATCGACCACACCGGGGGCGATGGCGTTGACGTTGATCCCTTGCTTGATCAGGTTCAGCCCCGCCGATTGCGTGAGGCTGATCACCGCCGCCTTGGTCGCGCAATACACCGCCACCAACGCCTCACCGCGTCGCCCGGCCTGGCTGGCCATGTTGATGATCTTGCCGCCGTGCCCCTGGCTGATCATCTGCCGGGCAGCGGCTTGCAGGGTGAACAGCGTGCCGGAGACGTTGATCGAGAACAGTCGATCAAAGCTGTCGCGGCTGATGTCGACGATGGGGGCCAGGTCGAACAGCGCCGCGTTGTTGATCAGGATGTCGAGCTTGCCGGCCTGGGCAACCACGGCGGTAATCGCGCTGTCGATGGAAGCCTGGTCGGTGACGTCCATCGCTACCGCGTAGGCTTGTGGGCCAAGCTCGGCGGCGGTGGCCTGGGCCCGCTGCAGGTTGATATCGGCGATGGCGACGGTCGCGCCTTCATGGATATAGGCCTGGGCAAACGCGCGGCCAATCCCGCGTGCCGATCCGGTGATCAGCGCGCTCTTACCTTCGAGTCGTTTCATAAGGCATCTGTCCTTTGAACATTATTTGGGATAGCCGGCGCGTTTCATTTCGCGCTCGGTGGTGGACTGCGCCTGGAGCAACGCCTGCTCAACCGACATGCCCCCCGTCAGCGCCGCCGAGAACAGCTTGCCGACGGACGTGCCGATGGCCTGGAACTCCGGGATGGTCACGTACTGGATACCCACGTACGGCACGGGTTTGGCCGACGGGTGTGCGGGGTCGGCGTGCTGCATCATCTCCAGGGTCACCTGGGCAAACGGTGCGGCCTTGAGGTACGCCGCGTTGTAGGTGGACTGGCGGGTACCGGGCGGTACGTTGGTGATGCCTTCTTTATCGGCGACCAACTGGATGTAGTCCTTGGACGTGGCCCAGGCGATAAAGGCCTTGGCGGCGTCCTTGTGCTGGGAAGTGGCCGGGATCGCCAGCGACCAGGCGTACAGCCAGGAGGAGCCTTTGTCGGTGACTTCGGTGGGGGCCGCGGCGAAGCCTACGCTGTCGGCGACTTTGCTTTGACTCTTGTCGGTGGTGAAGGAGCCGGCGACGCTGGCATCGACCCAGATCGCGCACTTGCCGCTGTTGAACAGCGCCAGGGTTTCGTTGAAACCGTTGCTGGACACGCCGGGCGGCCCATATTGCTTGAGGGTGTTGACGTAGAAGTTGGCGGCGGCGGTCCACTCGGGGCTGGTCAACTCAGGCTTCCACTGCTCATCGAACCAGCGCGCACCAAAAGCGTTGGCCATGGTGCTCAGCAGCGCGATGTTCTCGCCCCAACCGGCCTTGCCGCGCAGGCACATGCCGTACTGGCCTTTGTCCTTGGCGGTGAGCTGGGCGGCGAATTCACCGAGCTGCGTCCAGGTCGGGTGCGCCGGCATGCTCAGGCCGGCTTGCTTGAACAGGTCGGTGCGGTAGTAGGTGACGGTGCTTTCCCCGTAGAACGGCAAGGCATACAAGGTGCCGTTGACCGACAGGCCCTGGCGCACCGAGGGGAAGATATCGTCGGCGTCGTAATCGGCTGGCAGTTGGGTCAGCGGTTCCAGCCAGTGCTTGGCGCCCCACAGCGGGGTTTCGTAGGTGCCGATGGTGAGCACGTCAAACTGGCCGCCCTGGGTGGCGATATCGGTGGTGAGGCGCTGGCGCAGCACGTTTTCTTCGAGCACCACCCAGTTGAGCTGGATGTCCGGGTGCTGCTGCTCGAACACCTTGGACAGACGCTGCATGCGGATCATGTCGCTGTTATTGACGGTAGCGATGGTCACAGTGTCGGCAGCCTGGCTGGGCATGGCCAAGGCCAGGCCGGAAAGCAGGAACAACGCTTGCGGGAGCTTGAACATAGCGGTTTCCACCTGTTGTTTTTGTTGTTGAGGGCCGATTACAGCAGCTTGGGCCAGGCCCTCACAAACGCCTGACGCATGCCTGGCTGATACTTTTTTAACCGCTGCATAGGGCGCAAAAAAGTATCAGTGCCAGGCGAAACCGGGGGTAGCGAAGGTAGCGCCAACCCGCGTATTTTGAGGCGACTGCACCCATAGAAGAGGCATCACCATGCCCGTCAGTCGCGCCACGCTGTTCGAACACCGCCCCGCCGAGCTTGAGGTGATCCTGCCCGAGCCGCAGCACTGCTTTCGCTGGTTCGAACACGACTACCCTTACGATCTGGCGCGCTGGAACCACCACCCTGAATTCGAAATCCACCTGATTCGCCAGGGCAGCGGCAAGTTGGTGGCGGGCGACTATATCGGTGCGTTCAGTGCCGGGCATGTGGCCCTGATCGGCCCCGACCTGCCCCATGACTGGATCGGCGAACTGGCCCCCGGCGAACATTTGAGCGGTCGCGACGTGGTGCTGCAATTCGACGGCGCCGCCCTGCTTGCCCTGCGCCAGACCCTGCCCGAACTCGGCGACTTGCAGCCGTTGTTCGAACAGGCCCGGCGCGGCCTGGAATTCAGTGGCGACACCGCCGTGCAGGCCGCACGGTTGATGGAAGCCATCGGCAGCGCCCACGGCCTGCAACGGCTGACCCTGTTCCTGCAACTGCTCGACTACCTGAAAAACGCCCCGGCGCAGCAGGTAAAGGCCCTGGCCAGCCCCTGTTACGCTCCGACCCTGGACGCCCGCAGCGCCGAGCGCATCAACAAGGCCTTCGACTACCTGATGCGCGAACTCACCGGCGACGTGCGCCTGTCAGTGATCGCCCAACAGTTGGACATGAGCGAACCGGGCTTCTCACGCTTCTTCAAGCGCAACACGGGCCATGGATTTATCGACCTGATGCGCAAATTCCGCGTGCAACGCGCCTGCCGGTTGTTGCTGCAAAGCGAGATGTCGGTGGCGGATATTTGTTTTGAAGTGGGCTACGCCAACCTGTCCAACTTCAACCGGCACTTTCGAATCGAGATGCACCAGACGCCCAGTGAATACCGCCGTGAAACGGCGATGCACCTGTTCAACCCCATCGAGAAAATGACACCCAGTCATTTCTGATCAAAAGGTCGAGTAATTCTGTTTTTTTCCATGGCATTCAAGCCATTAAGTAAAGTTGGTACAGCCTGTGCAACCGTTTGCGGTACGAACTTGACCGCCAAGTTCCCCACGACCCGATGAATCGGGTTCAAACCGCGTACGAATAGGGACTTTCAATGCACCCAACCTCAAGGCCCCGTGCCTGCTTTGGTGTTTCCTTGCTACTGGCCGCCGTAACGGGAGTACTCAGCGCGCCCATTTTGGCGCAGGAAAAACCCGTCGATGACTCAGCACAGGGCGAAACCCTGAGCCCTGAGGCCAGCCCGGCGAAAAAAGGCGTCTATCTATCGGAATGGTTCAACCAGGACCTGACGCTGATCGGCAGCAAAGACATCAGCTTCGGCCCCAAGCCCCAGGATGATGTCTACCTGGAATACGAGTACTTCGGCCGCAAGGGGCCCTTCGAGTTGTACGGCTACATCGACGTGCCGAAGATCCTCGGCATCGGCAACAGTAACGACAAAGGCGCGTGGGACCATGGCTCGCCGGTCTTCATGGAGCACGAGCCGCGTATCTCCATCGACTACCTGGCCGGACGCAGCCTGGCCATCGGCCCGTTCAAGGAATGGTATGTGGCGTTCGACTGGATCTACGACCACGGCAGCAATAAGGCCAACCGAGCCAACACCCTGTACAGCGGCCTCGGCACCGACATCGACACCCACTCGCGTGTCAACCTGTCGGCGAACTTCTACGGGCGTTACCAATGGGAAAACTACGGCGCCAGCAATGAGTATTCCTGGGACGGCTACCGCGCGCAGATGAAATACATCGTGCCCATCGGCAAGTTCGACAACGGCGCCTCGCTGACCTACATCGGTTTCACCAACTACGATTTCGGCTCGGACCTGCACAAGGACAACCCGGCGCGCACCGCCAACGCCCTGGTGGCGACCAACGTGCTGCTGTATTCGTTCACCCACCTGCGCTTTACCCTGGTCGGTCGTTATTTTCATAACGGCGGCAACTGGGAAGATGGCAGTGAGTTGAACTTCGGCGAGGGTAACTTTCGCGCCCGCTCCGACGGCTGGGGTTATTACGCCGGCGTGGGCTACCAATTCTGATCAAGGATTATTAGATGAATACGTTTACCCGTCTTTCGCTGGCCGTCGGCCTGGCGCTGCTGCCCCACGTGGTGCTGGCTGATTCTGCTGCCCCCATCAAGCCCAAGGTGATGCTGATCACCATGTTCGCCCCCGAGGCGCAAACCTGGATCGACCGCCTGGAACTCAAGCAGGAAGTGCGCGTGCCGGGCCTGTCCGCCGAATACCCGGTGATCCGCTGCAACACCCGGGACGTGTGCCTGCTGGTGACCGGCATGGGCCAGACCAACGCTGCCGCGTCCACCCTGGCCCTGGCCTTGTCGCCCAAGTTCGACCTGCGCCAGAGCTATTTCCTGATCGCCGGGATTGCCGGCATCAGCCCGAAACACGGCACCATCGGCACAGCCGCCTGGGCCCACTACCTGGTGGAATTCGGCACCCAGTGGGAACTGGATTCGCGGGATGCACCCAAGGATTGGCCGACCGGCTACCTTGGCATCAACACCAAGGGCCCCAACGAAAAGCCGCCGCTGGACTATAAGACCGAAGTGTTTGAGCTGAACCCCAAGTTGCAGGCCAAGGCGTTCGCCCTGTCGCACACAGTCGAACTTACGGAAAGCAAAGAGTCCGCCGCCTGGCGCAAACACTACCCCGCCGCACCCGCCAACCAGCCGCCGCAAGTCACCCGCTGCGACACCCTGGCGGGCAATACCTGGTTCTCCGGCACGCGCCTGAGCGAACGCGCCGAGGTGTGGACCAAGTTGCTCACGGATAACAAAGGCGAGTACTGCACCACCCAACAGGAGGACAACTCAACGTACGAGGCCTTGCTGCGCGCCAGCCGCGAGGGGTTGGTGGACATCCAGCGCCTGGCCGTCGTACGTGCCGGATCGGACTTCGACCGCCCCTACCCTGGCTACAGCGAAGTGGACAACCTGCTCAAATACGCCGACCAGGGAGGGTTCGTACCGGCGTTGGAAAACCTCTACCGCACGGGTAACCCGCTGGTACAGGCGATCCTCAAGAACTGGTCGGCATGGGAAAAAGGCGTCCCAGAAGCCTAGTGCACATCAGAATGTGTCAAGGCAGCAAAATGATCTTGTCCGCACTGCCTTGATTCACGTCCTCATAGCACTGCACGCCATCGGCCAGCGCCACTTCGCGCAGGCCGGTCGGCAGCGGCAGCAGGCCCTCATCGAAGAAACGCCCGAACTGCTCCAGCATCACCGCGCACTGTTCACAGTTGTAGAGCAATGAATTGATCCCCACCACCGAGCCGCCCTTGCGATACAGGGCCAGGGCCGGCAGTTGTACATGGCCGTCCACCGGCGCGGCAATGATCGCGATGCGGCCGAACGGCGCCAGGCCTGCCACGGCCGCCGGCAGCCAGAAACCGGTGGTGTCGAAGATCACATCGGCGCCACCCTTGAATACCGCATTGACCTGCGCGCCCAGCGCTTCGGGCTTGCCCAACGCAATCGCGTCGAACCCTTGCGCCTGCAACACCTCGACCTGGTCAGCCTTGCGCACCGCTGCCAACACCTGCGCACCAAGTACCCTTGCCAAGGCCAATGCCGCACTGCCCACCGCCCCATTGGCGCCGATCACCAGCAACCGCGTGCCTTTGCCCACGCCACTGCGCGCCAGCGCATCCCAGGCGGTGGTGTACGGCACACCCAGGCTGGCGGCCTGGGCAAAACTCAGGTGGGCGGGTTTATGCGCCACGCCTTTGGCCGAGACGGTGAGGTACTGGGCGTGGGAACCGTCGGCGAAAAAGCCCAGGTCGCGACCGGTGCCCCAGACCTCCTGCCCCACCAGCGCCTGCGGACCTTGCACAACCACGCCGGCAAAGTCGCGGCCCGGTATGCATGGCACGCTGGTGTAGGGGAAACGCCCGAGTACGTTCTTCACATCGCTGGGATTGAGGCCGGCGGCCTTGATCTGTACCAGCACTTCATCGGCGGCCGGCACCGGCGTGGCGACGTCGACGAAGCTCAGGGCGGTGAGGTCGCCAGTGGCGGAAAATTGCAGTGCTTTCATTGCCAGTATCCATCGAAGGGAGAAAAGGAATCAGGACAACCAACCGCTGACCAACTGCCGGCCCATGGGCCAGAGTTTTTCGCCGAGCAGCATGCCCATCAGGCCCACCAGCGCAATGGCGGGTGGTGCGGGCGAGCGGAAGTCCAGTGCGCCGTAGATCACGCCGACAAAGAGGCCAATGACAAGGGAGATCAGGTAACTCATGGGGGCAGCGCCTGGTGATTTGATGGGCTTAGTGTAGGAAGCCCATCCCGGCAGCATCGGCCAAACGCTTCAGGATTTCGGCCAACTCACATACTGAGAAGGCGCCATCCCCAGTTCACGCCGGAACATGTCGCTGAAACTGCTCGGCGAATAGCCCAGGGACCGCGCAATAGCGCTGACCGACTGGCCCTGGATCAACTCGGCCACCGCCGTGGCCAATTGCACCTGGCGACGCCATTCGGCAAAGCCCATGCCCAGGTGGTGCTGGAACAACCGCGCCAAGGTGCGCACGCTGGCACCTGCCGCCTCAGCATGCTGCTCGAAAGGTATCTCCAGGGACGGCGCCGCCATGACCGCCTGGCAAGCGCTGATCAGCCGGCGATCGGCCTCCACCGGCATGGCGATACGGATCTGCGAGCGCCGCGCCCGTTGCAACTCCAGCAGGGCCAGGCCGACCACCGCGGCGTAATACCCCGCATCACCGCTGTCGCCCTGTTCCACCAGCGTGACGATCAACTCACGCAGCAGCCCACCGACTTCAATCACCTGCACCTGGCTGTCCAATGTCGCCGCCAAGGCCGGGCGCAAGTAGATATTGCGCATCTGCAAATCCGACACCACCCGGATGCCGTGCTCAACCCCCGGCGGCAGCCAGACCGCACGCTGGGGCGGCACCACCAGGGCTTCACGAGGCGTCTCGACCCACATCACGCCGCTCATGGCATAGAGCAATTGGCCCCAGTCGTGCCGATGGGGCTCCACATACAAGCCACGCGGGTACGTGCGTGCCAGGGGTTGCACGGGGACAGCGTGATCACTGAGGTCGGGGGGCGCGGCCAGGGCCATGAGGTGCACGTCTATCGATGGGTAAGCCGTCATGGTAATGACCACCGCTCGACAATCCGAGTGAATTTTTGCCGCCTGGGGCGATCACTTGTTTACACCACCAGGGTTGATGGGCCAATGAATAACGCAAAACTGTTTGTGATCGACTACACCCTCCATGGCGAAGCCAAGTCATTCATTATCCGTCTGGAAAAGCTGGATACCTTGGAGGCCTGGCATTGGGCAAGCTGTGACGCTGGCGTGGGCCGTATCGGCCGTTTCGCCCGCGAGCAGGTGAAGAAGACCAGCCAGGAACAGGCCGAGAAATTCGGCATAAAAAACGTGCAATGGCGCCGCTCGGATGTGCGCGCCCAGGCTTGATCAAGGAGAAATGAGCATGGATTCAATCAACGGCAAAGCGCGCATCGATTACACCCGGGACACGTTGTTCGGGCCATTGGCCAAGCATGTCGAGTGCCAGGTGAGCGTGCAGCACAAACCCGGCTGGCTGGTGCTGAAGGTGTTCCAGCCGTTGCCGGACGATTTGCATGATGCGCAAACCCTGGTGCTGGCACTCGAAGGTCGGCGAACCAGCGGCGTGGTAAAAGACAGCCGGCATTTGTCCGACCACAGCCTGCGCCTGGAGCTGGAACCCCAATAATCGATACGCAGGGAGCCCACTATTTCAGGCTCCCTGCGAACGTATTCAGCCTTTGGCCGACTTGGCGCACTCGCACCCCGTTGCAGCCGAACAAGGCTCGCCATGGGCATGGTGCTCGGCACAGCCCTGGCAGCAATAGCCCTTACCGTCCTTCATTACCGCATCGACGCCCAGCACACACTTGCAATGTGGGCAGGCACAGGTTTGATCAGGCATGGCCAGACTCCTTCTTCATGGTCGTCCGGTGCGGCGGTTGCCAGCACCTTAAGCAGTGACTGCCCGCCGTCGGCGATGGTTCAAACCATCAGTCGGTACGCGTATTGCTGCGGTACATGAACACCAAGGCCAGCGCCAGACACACCATCGCCAGGATGCGGCTGCTCGACAGTTCGACAGCCGGGTTGCCCAGCCACCCGAAGTTATCGATCAGCATGCCCATGCCCAATTGCCCGGTGATCACGGCCACGGTTGCCACCGCAGTACCGACCACCGGCACCGCCCCGACCATCACCATCATGTACACCACGCCAAACAATGCGCCCGTCAGTTGCCATTTGGGGACGTCCAGCAGGCTGAAGGCCTGGGCCGGTTCGAAGAAGAAAATCAGCAGTGCGGTGGTGAGCGCGCCCACCGCAAACGTCAGCAGACTGCTGCGCAACACGCCTACCGACTGGCCGAGGCGCCCATTGATCGCCGCCTGCACACTCAGCACCGCACCTGCAGCAATCACCAGCACCAATAACAGAATCAGATTCATCGCCTTACCCTCGTGCTATCAGAACAAGTGCCGCCACAATCAACGCCAGGGCTATCCAGCGCTCGCCATTGACCCGTTTGCGTGCGGTGCCGAACCAACCAAAATGATCGATCAGCACGCTCTTGCCCACCTGACCGGACAAAATCGCGATCATGGTCATGGCAATACCGATGTGCGGCGTGGCCAGGGTCAGCACCACCACATACATCGGCCCCAGGAACCCACCGATCAATTGCCAGCGCGGCAGCTCGGACAGCGCCGGCCCCTTCTGCGGGCCGCTGAACAGCAGCAGCAAAAACAGAATCGCCGAGCCCACGCCGAAGATGCTCAAGGTTGCCCACAGGTGCCCCACTTGCACGCCGAGCGGCCCGAGCAATCCTGCCTCGACCGACAAGCCCATGCCGGCCAGGATCACCAGCGGCAACAGCAGCAGCCGTAGGAGGTTTTTCTTCGGCGTGGCTTGCGCCACAGCCTCGATGGAACTTGCTTGCATACATCACCTGCACGTCAACAAAGGATTGGATGACGCGCATTATCCGGTGGTCGTTCTGTGCGATAAATGGGAGTATGCGGACAACACCTTTGCGCAGAACGCACAGCACGGAGCCACGATGCAGGGTTTGAATGAATTGAGTTTCAAGGCGCTGCGCCTGTTCGTCGCCGTGCTGGATCACGGTAGTTTTTCTGAAGTAGCCCGCCGTGAAGGCTTGGCGCCCTCCTCGATTTCCCGGCAGATCCAACTGATGGAACAAGCCCTCGGCCAGCAGTTGCTCTATCGTCACACCCGCGCGGTAAGCCCCACCGAGGCCGGGCGCCTGCTGGGGCGGCACGCGCGCGTGATGCTCGAACAACTGGAAGCCGCCGGCCAGGCCCTGCAGGAGCAGGAAAGCGAACCCAGCGGCCTGGTACGCATCAACGCACCGATGGTGTTCGGCCAGCGTCACCTGTCACCGTGGCTGGGTGAGTTATGCCGGCGCTACCCGAAACTGCAACTGGACATCCAGCAAACCGACACCTTCGTCGACCCGCTGCAAGACGGCACCGACCTGCTGTTTCGTATCGGCGTGCTCAACGATTCCAGCATGCAGGCACGCATCTTCGCACCCCAGCGCTTTCGCCTCGCGGCCAGCCCCGCCTACCTGGCCCGGCATGGCACGCCCCGACACCCTGAAGAACTGATCCACCACCAGTGCCTGGCCTACAAGGGCATCACCGGCCAGCAACGCTGGTTTTTCCGCAAGGGCCAGGACGACTGGACACCCTATAGCGTTAAGGGCCCGATCACCGGCAACCATGCCGACACCCTCACCCACGCCGCCGAACAAGGCCTGGGGCTGGTGGTGTTTCCGTCCTGGCTGATCGGCGAAGGCCTGCGCGCCGGCACCTTGCAGGCGGTGCTGACGGACTACGATGTGGCGACAACCCTCGAGCCCCAGCAGATTGCGGCGTTGTGGCCGGGGAGCCGGCGCCTGTCGCTGAAAGTGCGCACGGTGATTGATTACTTTGTGGAGTGTTTTGGGACGGTGCCGTATTGGGATCGATGAGCGGTTGAGGAATTTTCCGCGTAGTAAAAGTAGGCTCGGTCTGATTTAACGAGCCACTATATTTTGGACTGGGTGCATTGCGGCAGACTTTGGCGATGTCTTTTTTGGAGAGATGCCATGGTTTTCATGTACCCAAAGCCATCGCGCGATGAACGCGCGGCGGCAACCAGCGGTCGGCCCGTCTTGGATAGCTCGCCCAGTTTTGGCTATATTTGGCCAAAATACGCGGAGCACCTCATGATTACCGTACCCTTGGGCGAAGCAAAAAATAACCTGTCAAAACTGGTGGATGACGCCGCCGCCGGCAAAATTATCACCATTGCCAAGCATGGACGTGCGATGGCGCAACTCGTCCCCGTGGGGAAATCCAAAGGTCAGCGAATTGGCGTGATGAAAGGAAAGCTGGTTGTCCCCGAGGATTTTGAAGCGCCCCTGCCAGATGACCTGCTGGATACGTTTGCAGGCAGCCATCCATGAGGGTGCTGCTGGATACCCATGTTCTGCTCTGGGCACTGAGTGATGACCCGAAGCTATCCAGCAAAGCCCGACGACTGATCGAGAATGCCGCAGAGATTTACGTCAGCGCGGCAACCTTCTGGGAAATGGCGATCAAGGTCGGCCTTGGAAAACTCGATGCCGACCTGGACGAAATCCGGGAATATTGCCTTGAAAGCGGTTTCGTCGAACTGCCCATCACCTCAGAACACGCGATTGCCGTAAAGGATCTTGAGCATCATCACAAAGACCCTTTTGATCGGCTCATCGTAGCGACAGCCATCAGTGAACCGATGAGGCTAATGACCGCGGACGCGCAGATTGCCCAATACACATCCCTGGCCATTCTGGTGTAGTCCACACCCACTGCCCGGAACTCAGAACACCCACTGCCCAATCAACCACGCATTGGCCCCACTGATGACCGCAAACAGAAACCACGCCAACACGCGGGTATGCAGGCGATTGACGAACGGCCCCATCAGTTGCTTGTCGCCGGTCATGCGGATCAAGGGGTACAACGCGAACGGCAACTGCAGGCTGAGCACTACCTGGCTGAGGATCAGCAGCTTGCCAATGGCCTGGTCACCCATCAACCACACCCCGAGAAACGCCGGGATCAGCGCCAGCCCACGGGTGATCAGGCGGCGTTGCCAGCAGGGAATGCGCAGGTTGAGGTAGCCCTCCATGATCACTTGCCCGGCGATGGTGCCGGTAAAGGTCGAGCTTTGCCCGGACGCCAGCAAGGCGATGCCGAACAGGATGCTGGCAAAGGCGCCGCCCACCAGCGGGTCGAGCAAGCGGTAGGCGTCCTGGATCTCGACCACCTCAGTGTGCCCCGTCTTGTAGAAGGCGGAGGCGGCGAGTATCAGGATGGCTGCGTTGACCAGCAGTGCCAGGGCCAGGGAGCCAATGGTGTCGATCCGGGCCAGCTTGACCGCGTCCTGTTTGCTCGCGAGGTCTTTGCCGATCAGGCGGGTTTGCACGATCGAGCTGTGCAGGTAGAGGTTATGGGGCATCACCGTGGCGCCGAGAATACCGATAGCCAGGTACAACGGCGCGGCATCGCTGATGGCCGAAAGGGATGGGGTGAAACCACTGAACACATCCGGCCAATAAGGTTTGATCAGCACCAGCTCAATAAAGAAACACACGCCGATGGTCGCCACCAGCGCCAGCATGATCGCTTCCAGGCGGCGAAAACCACGGTTTTGCAGGGCCAGGACCAACAGCGTATCGAAGGCGGTGATGACAATGCCGGTGGTCAGGGAAACGCCCAGCAGCAGGTGAAACGCCAGGGCGCAGCCGAGCACTTCGGCAAGGTCCGTGGCGATAATGGAGATTTCCGCCAACACCCACTGGGTGCGTGCGGAGCGTTTGCTGTAGCGCTCACGGCACAGTTGTGCGAGGTCCTTGCCGGTAGCGATGCCAAGGCGTGAGCACAGGCACTGCACCGCCATCCCCGCCAGACTGGCGAGCAACACCACGAACAACAGGCTGTAGCCGTAGCGCGACCCGGCTTCGATGGCCGTGGCCCAGTTGCCCGGGTCCATGTAGCCGATGGAGATCAGCAGGCCGGGGCCGGCAAACATAAGAATGCGTTTGAAGAACGACGCCGTGGGGTCAACGGCGACGGAGCCCGCCACTTCCGGCGGGCAGAATGGAGCGGTAGCGATTTTCGGCAGGCTGAATTTCACGCGGTATCCCAGGCAAACACACTCGACAGGGGCTCAGCTTATCAGTCAGACGCAACGGTGCGCATCACCGTCTCCCGAGGCAGGTCAAACGCCTCCACCACCTGCACCACCAGGTCCATCTCCTGGTTCAAGGCTTCACGCTCCATGCGCTGGCGAATCACCCCGACCACCAACACCGCCAGGGTGGTAATCGAATAGGCCGGGCCGGAAAACGCCCGTACACCGCTCACCAGCAGCATCGCCGCCGCCAGCGCCTGGCCCACCACCGGGATCGCCGTGGCCGCACCACGACGCAGGATAAACCCGGTCAACCCGGCCAGCGCCGTGCCACTCAATGCCGTAGTGGCCGAGCGGCCGACATCGAAACGGCTGAACAGCCCCTGCTCTTTCTGTGCAGCCGCCTTGAGCTCTGCGTCGAATACCTGGCGGTCGGCGTTGCTGAGTTTGTCCTTGTACTGCTCAATCAGTTTTTCCGCGACCAGGGCTTCAAGGTCAGCCAGCGCAACGGTTGCGACGGGCTCGGAAAACTTGATCCCCAGCCGCTGCGCCACATCTTCGGCAATCTGGCGATAGTTCACGCCGTGGCCACGGGCCAGGTTCATAAAACTATCGCCGCCCATGCGCTGCAACTCGATGGCCAGCTTGAGCGGCTCGCGCACCGTGGCGTCGATCGATGCACTGCGCTTTTGCGCCATCAATTCGGCGAGAAACTTCAGCTCTTCCGGCCGCGCCTGCACCAGGGCCGGAAACAAGTCGACGTCCTCTTCGGCAAAGCGTACCTCGCTGCTGCGCTGGTCGGAACGAATCAGGCCGCGCCGCTCCTGCAACAGGTCGGTGTACTGCACCACGGTCTGCAACTGCGGCCAGTAGGCGGCGTGATCGAAGGTGGCCAAGTGCACATTGGTGACCTTGGCCTTGAGCGCCGGCGTCACCGGGATCGCGTACCGGCCGATGCACCGCTCGGTGTCCGGCTTCATCGCCAGGGCCCAGTCCTTGCTGGAATGGCAATTGATCACCCGCCCCTTGAGCGGCGCGCACACCTCTTCCCAAGGGCTAGACGTACAGATCGCGCCGCCCATCAACAGCAGGTTGTCCAATGGCAGCTCGCGCGCGGTGTCCGGGCTGGCCAGCAGGCTCTTGACCAGAATCCGCGCCCCCAGGGAATGACCGATCAGGTTGATACGCCGCACCTCCAGCGACTCGCCATGCAGGTAGCTGGCCAGCTCCGGCAGCAAGCTCCTGGCCACTTCGTCCACCCGCGCCTCGACGCTTTTATAGTGGTCGAGAAAATACGCAATCGCCTTGCCCACGCCTACGGTCGCAGCACCGATGCCACCACCACCCAGCATCGCGGCGATCACATCCTTGAAGGGCGCAAACAGGTTTTCCAGGAAATGCCCCGCCGGCCAGAACAGCATCAGGTTGGTCGACCCTTCGATACCCGCGAGCTGCGCCTTGAAATTGCCCAGTTGTTGCCGGTTGAAGAACGCCGAGTAACCGTGCACATAGAGATTGAGCACATCCCCCTGAGGCTCGCCGCACAATACGAACGTGGGCTTGCGGGTGCGGTGCATTTCATCCCACTGGTGCTGCATGGGCCGGTGACTCCTGGTGACGAGGGACGGCGATAATACCAAAGGGAGGCTTGTAGGACGGTGAATCCTGACCGGCGTGGCGGTCGCGAAGGATCAGAACTGCGCCGCAGCCTTTGATTTGGCCAGGTAGCGCGCCGGCGAATCCCCCAGGTTGCGCCGGAACACGGAGGTGAATGCACTGGAACTGCTGAACCCCAATTCGAGCGCTACCTCGGTGATGGACGCGCCGTGGCTTAGCCGTGCGGTGGCTTCCAATAGGCACACCTGCTGGCGCCAGGACACGAACGTCATCCCCGTGCCCTCGTAGAAATGGCGGGTGAAGGTGCGCCGGCTCATGTTCGACCAATCAGCCATCTCATCAAGGGTGATTTTCTGCGTGGGCGCATCCAGGAAGCGCTGACAGGCTCGCGCCAGCCGCGACTCGCACGGCAATGGCGCGCTGAGTGGCAGCTCGGGCATGGCTCCGATTTCATCAATCAACAGCGTCAGCACGCAGTGATGCCTCACGCTGGGTAATGTCGAGGAGTCGATAGCCAACGCCGCCTCAAGCAAATGCCTGAGCAGGGGCGACACTTCAAACACTTGGCAGCGCTCCTGCAACCCCGCCCGCTCAGCCGCCTCGGCGTTCAAGTAGGTATTGAGCATCACCACATCCCCGCGCATATGCATAGCGTGGGGCACACCACCCGGCACCCAGATCGCCCGTTGCGGCGGTACCACCCAGTTGCCGAGATCGGTGAACATTTTCAGCGCGCCGGTGGAGGCATAGGCGAACTGCCCACGTGAATGCGTGTGCCGCTCAAAGACGGTGCCGCAAGGGTATTCGCGCAGTGTTACCACGGCTTCAGGGCTGGCGGAGTCAAAGGTCGGAATCATGGCCCGATTCTGTCAAAAGATGACCTTACATAGCAAGCGGGCCAGCCAACCACCCCCTAACATCCACGCCCTTGGATAACTGTAATGACCAAGGGAACATTCCATGCTGAAAAAACATCTGGCGCTCGCCGTGCTCGTCACCTTGGTATGGGGGGTGAATTTCCCCATTACCAAACTGGGCCTGCGCTCGGTCGACCCCTTCGTCCTCACGGGCATCCGCTTTGCCCTCGCCGCCCTGCCACTGGTGTTCTTCATCAAGCGCCCCGCCGTCAAATTCAGCTACGTGGCCGCCTACGGCGTCATCTTCGGGTTGGGCATGTGGGGCGTGATCAACTATGGCATCGAGAGGGGTGTGAGCCCCGGCATCGCGTCATTGATCATTCAACTCAGCGTATTTTTCACCATGGGCTGGGGTTGCGTGTTGTTCAGGGAAAAACTCCGCGGGACGCAAATGGCAGGTGCATTTCTGGCCCTGATCGGCCTGGCAGCTATCATCTCCACCCGGGAAGGCAGCCACGCAGTGCTGGGCGTGATGCTGATCGTATTCAGCGCGCTGGCCTGGAGCGTGGGCAACGTCATCATCAAGAAGTCGGGGGTCACTGAGGTCTTCTCGTTCATGGTGTGGGCCAGCCTGTTTCCGCCGATCCCGTTATTTCTTATGGCCTGGCTGATGCATGGCAGCGCGCCGTTCGAAGGCTTGCAGTCGAGCCTCGACATCATGGCGATCCTGTCCATTCTGTTTCAGGTGTACCTGGCGACGCACTTTGCCTACTGGGGCTGGAACTCGCTGCTCAGGCTGTACCCGGTGTCCACGGTGGCGCCACTGTCGTTGTTGATTCCGGTGTTCGGGATCAGCAGTTCGATGCTGCTGATTGGCGAGCGTGTTTCCACGCCGGACCTGATCTCGATTGCGATCATCATCGTCGGCCTGGCCGTGGGTTTGTACCGCAAGCCGGCGTGAACCGCCCGCCGCCAAACACGCACTGGCGTGTTGTCCCTTCAAACGCAGCAAAAACACAATTTTCGAAAGGTAAAAAGCGCTCTAATACCCTCCTGTCGATTGGTTTTAAAGATCCTGGAGTTCGAAATGCCCCATGAAGGCAACCTGCTACAAGCAGCCGTGGTGTTCCTGCTCGCGGCCGTGCTGACCGTGCCCCTGGCCAAGCGCCTGCAATTGGGCGCGGTGTTGGGCTATCTGTTTGCCGGTGTGATCATCGGCCCATCGGTATTGGGCCTGATCGGGAACCCGCAAAGCGTCGCGCAGTTCTCCGAATTAGGCGTGGTGTTGCTGCTGTTTATCATCGGCCTGGAACTGTCGCCCAAGCGTTTATGGGTGATGCGCAAGGCTGTATTTGGCGTCGGCCTGGCCCAGGTGCTGCTCACCGGCCTGGTCATGGGCGTGGTGGCGTTGTGGCTGTTTGGCCAGTCGTGGAACAGCGCGATTGTGCTGGGCCTAGGCCTGGCGCTGTCGTCCACCGCATTTGGCCTGCAAAGCCTGGCCGAGCGCAAGGAGCTGAACCAGCCCCACGGACGCCTGGCGTTTGCGATCCTGCTGTTCCAGGACATCGCCGCGATCCCGTTGATTGCCATGGTGCCGCTGCTGGCCGGCAGCGATCATCCGACCACCGAAGCCCAAGGCCTGCAACACGTCCTGCAGATCCTCGGCAGTATTGCCGTGGTGATCATCGGCGGGCGCTACCTGCTGCGGCCGGTGTTTCGCATCGTCGCCAAGACCGGCCTGCGCGAAGTGTCCACCGCCACCGCCTTGCTGGTGGTCATCGGCACCGCCTGGTTGATGGAACTGGTGGGCGTGTCCATGGCCCTCGGTGCCTTCCTCGCCGGCCTGCTGCTGGCGGACTCGGAGTACCGCCACGAACTGGAATCCCAGATCGAGCCGTTCAAGGGCCTGCTGCTGGGGCTGTTCTTTATCAGCGTGGGCATGGGCGCCAACCTCAGCCTGCTGCTCAGCTCGCCGCTGGTGGTGATCGGCCTTACCCTGCTGTTGATCGGTTTGAAGCTGCCGCTGCTGTACGCCGTGGGGCGTATGGTGGGTGATCTCAACCGCGAAAGCGCCCTGCGCCTGGGTGTGGTGCTGGCCGCGGGCGGTGAGTTCGCCTTTGTGGTGTTCAAGATCGGCCGCGACCAGGGCCTGTTCGAACCGCACCTCTACGACGTGCTGGTGCTGACCATCACCCTGTCCATGGCCGTCACGCCGCTGTTGCTGCTGGTGTGCCCGAAGCTGTTCAAGCCCAAGGTCAAGCCGGTGGAAGTACCGGAGGAATACCGCACCATCGAAAGCGATGCGCCGCGGGTGGTGATCGCCGGCATGGGCCGTATGGGCCAGATCGTCGCGCGGATCCTGCGTGCACAGAACATCTCCTTCATCGCCCTCGACACCTCGGTGGAAACCATCGAGCTGACCCGCAGTTTCGGCGGCATGCCGGTGTTCTACGGTGACCCACAACGCCCCGAGATTCTCCACGCGGCCAAGGTCGACCAGGCGGAATTCTTCGTGATCGCCATGGACGACCCGGAGATCAACATCAAGACCGCCGAACTGGTGCGCAATCTCTACCCGCACATGAAGATCATCGCCCGCGCCCGTAACCGCCAGCACGTGCACCGCCTGGTGGACCTCGACGCGTCACCGGTTCGCGAGACCTTCTACTCCAGCCTGGAAATGAGCCGCCGTACCCTGGTGGGCCTGGGGTTGAGCCAGGCCCAGGCCGATGCCCGCATCACCCGCTTCAAGAACCACGACCTGCAAGTGCTCGCCGCACAGCACGCGGTGTACGACGATGCAGCCAAGGTGATGCAAACCGCCCAGGAAGCACGGGCGGAACTGGCGCGACTGTTTGAGATGGATCGACTTGAGGAAGAGTCCGACAAGGTGTGAGGCTAAGGATGAACGATATTGCGAATTTTCTGACAGAATACGCCGCAATTTCGTTCATCCTTGGAGCGCTTCATGGTCAATTTCACCAAGACCGCAGTCCTGTTGGCCCTCGCGCTTACCGCCGGCAGCGTGTTCGCCGCCGCCAAGCCGGCCACGCAAACCATCTCCACCCTGGGCGGTAAGTTCAACTTCAACCTGCCCAAGGCTTACGCCGCCGACGCCCTGCCAGCCGGCAAGGCCGAGGACGGCACCGCCGATACCCAAGGCACGATGTACGCCAACCAGACCACGAAAAGCGTGGTGATCGTCGCCGAAACCGTGCGTAACGACGGTGTAACCATCAAGGACAACGACCCGCAGTTCCTCGACGGCGCCGTGGCCGGTTTCATCAAGGACCAGAGCGCCGCCCTGCCCGACTTCAAGAAGCTGAGCGAAAAGAAACTGACCTTCAAGGGCCTGGGCCTGCGCCAGGTGGACAGCACCGCCACCCAAGGCGGCGGCAAGACGTTGAACTCCACGTTCCTCGGCGGCTCCGGCAACCACTTGCTGGTAATCCAGGCGATCTCGCGGGCCGATGATGCGAAGGGGCATGCAGAGCTGGTGAAGCAGATTACCGGCGGCAAATAACAAAGAGTCCTGACAACACCCATCAAATGTGGGAGGGGGCTTGCCCCCGATGGCGGTGGATCAGCTAATGAATCTGTTCACTGTCACTGCGCTATCGGGAGCAAGCCCCCTCCCACCTTTGTTCAGCGCGCTCACTTCAAACTCGTTTCCAGCCACGCTTTCAAGTCCTGCACTTCCGCCTCACTGACCGTGTGGTTCATCCCCGGATAGCCATGAAACTCCGGCTTCAACCCAAGCCCCACCAACACCTCATTGGCCCGCGTCGCCGACGCATACGGCAGTGCCTGGTCCAGGGTGCCGTGGCCAATAAAGATCGCCAGTTTGTTTAAACGCTCATCCGGCTTGAGCTCAGCCTTGAGCACCGGCAGCACGCTGCCACTCAACGCCGCAATGCCGCGCACCAGCTGCGGGTCACGTAGAGCCACCTCATACGACATGATCGCACCCTGGCTGAACCCCACCAGGAACACCCGGTCAGGCTGGGTGTGATACTTGGCGGTGGCTTTGCCGACAAAATCCTTGATCAGCTTGGCGCTGCTGTGCAAATCGGCGGTCACACCATCGTAATCGCCGTCACCCGGTGTCTTGGTAAACCAGCGAAAGCCATTCGGCTGCACCGGCGTCGGCGCGCGGGCCGACAGGTAGGTCCAGGTGGACGGCAGCGCGTCCTTGATGCCGAACAGGTCTTGCTCATTGCTACCGAACCCGTGCAGGAAAATCACCAGCGGCTCGTTGCGCGCATCGGCCTGGGTCTGTTCCAGGTACGCCAGCGGCAAATCGGTGTGCAACTCGGAATCAGCGTGGGCAACGCTGGCCATCAGGGTCAGCGCGAGGGCAAGCAGTTTGAACATGGGACGTTACCTCAGGGTTTGCGTAACAAGTAAGTGTCCATGATCCAGCCATTCTCAAGGCGCGCCGCCTTGCGCACCCGTTCGATCTGTTCTGCCACTTCACCGACCTTGCCGCTGATCAGGATTTCATCCGGTGTGCCCAGGTAGGCACCCCAGTAAATATCCAGGTCCTGATCGGCCACCGTACGGTAGGAATCTTCCGCGTCGAGCATGACCACCAGGGTATCGGCATCGCTGGCCTGCCCCGCCGCCAATCGACGCCCGGTGGTGATCTCGATGGACTTGCCGATACGGTTCAACGCCACCTTATGCTGGGCCGCCAGGGCTTGCACGCTGGTGATGCCGGGAATCACCTCGAATTCAAAGGCGCAGCGGCCACTGGCCAGGATCGCCTGCAGGATGCGAATGGTGCTGTCGTACAGCGCCGGGTCGCCCCAGGCCAGGAAAGCGCCCACTTCACCATCGGCCATTTCCTCGTTGATCATGCGCTCGAAGGTGGCCTGCTTGTCGCGGTTGAGGTCCTGTACGGCGGTGGTGTAGTCGATCTCACCGCGTACGCGCTCGGGGCAGTCGGCCTCGACAAAGCGGTAACCGGGTTCGGTGATATAGGTCTCGCAGATCTCGCGGCGCAGGTCGATCAGCTTGTCCTTGCTCTGGCCCTTGTCCATCAGGAAAAACACGTCGGTGCGGTTCAGCGCTTTCACGGCCTGCATCGTGATGTAGTCAGGGTTGCCGGCGCCAATGCCGATGATGAGGATGCGTTTCATGGGTTGCTCTCATTGCGGGGCATGGATTTTGCCATGTTCAAGCACTCAGGCGTGAGTTTCCAGGCGCAGGCGCCACACCGTGTTGAAGCGCAGCTCGGTAGCGGACAGGGGCTCGACGTCGATCTGGTAGAACATCGAGACCGGACACTGCATGACATACAGCATCGCCGCGCGAATAACAAAGGGATGGGTGATGGCCACTACGTGCCCGGGCTGGGCCTCCAGGGTTTTCATCCACGCTGCGACCCGCGCGCAAATTTGCTCAACCGACTCGCCACCGTGGGGCGCACTGGCGCTGTGGGTCATCCAGTCCAGCAACGCATCGCTGTCCAACTCGCTGATGGCTCGGCCCCTCCAGTCGCCAACGTCGCCATCGCGCAAGGCGTCTTCAATCACTGCTTGACCGCCGAACAACCCTGCCGTCTGCCAGGCACGTGCCTCGGGCGCGCACACCAGACGCAGGTTTTTCTTATAGCGCCCGGCCAGGGATAGCGCTGCGGCTTGCCAATCCATCATCACGGACTCGTTATCGGGAAAACGCCCGTACTTTTGAGCGGGTGTGGCGGCATGGCAAATGAGGGTCAAGCGGGTGGCCTGCATCACTGCTCACTCTGCATCGGGATAGCGCTCTGTATACACCTGATACACATGTGCGGAACCGCCGAGTTTAAACACACCACTCCCTACAAGCCACACGGTACACGCATCAAAGCGCGATCACGGTGTCGCCTTTTCCCTCATTATTACGAGAAAGCCTTATGAAAATCGCGCCCCAGACGTTTGCCGTACAGCCGCATCCGGTCGCGCAGCAGTCCGGTCAGAACAGCGATGCGTCAGAACATTCGAGAGCCAAACGATCACTGACTCAGACAATCACACAGTGGCCTGTGAATCCGCTACAGCCCTCCCCTACGGATGCACGTTTTCAACGCATTCAGGAACAAAGCAAACACCTTGTGCAGAAAAGCGACAGTGAAATGGCAAGCCAGTATTGCGCTGCATTGATGTTGCTGGATCGTCACAAGACGTCAGTGAGAAAAAACGCTGATCAACCTCCAACGGTCACTGACATACCAGCGTTTTCCACCTTCGGCCAGGCGTGGGCACTCTTCACGCAGGCGCTCAAACAAGAGCCATTTGCACGCTATGCCAAAGACAACAACATCGATATCTCAAGCCTGAGGTGGTTCCCTTCTGCGGATTCAATAGAGTGCAGCATCAACGGCAAAATTCAACTCTTCTCGAGCAATAAGCCCGGTTGGAAAGAAGCCTCCGCTGCTGTTGCGGCTGCGGCAAAAGAAGTGGCCGCCGGTCGACTTGAATCGTTCCAGTACACCGGCGAACACAACGCGCCCATTGACGTGGTGGGTAACTTCTATGGCGAAGATCCCGTGAACCATCGAGGCGAACTGCTCAGTTCGATCAGCGACTTACAGCACAGCGATAAATTCAAATCCCTGATGCCCTTCAACGGCCCACTTACGCCGCAAATCACGCGCGTCAGGGCGGCACAAGCCGAAGTAGAAAACGCCATCGCCACGGCAACCTATAGCCATACCAGGGGGATAGCGGACGCTAACCGCACGCCGACACCTTCGGAACGTGTCGAGGAAGCCGACCGCGAAGTTGCTCGCCTGGTCAGCAGAATAGTGACACACAAAGCCATAAACCCCGGCACCAGCGCTAGTGGGGGCATCATCGGCACGCCTGAAGACTCATCCTATGGACAGGCAGTGCAAGCCTATAAAGAGGCCCTCTCCGGCGACGCGTTTAAGCGCTTCATGCACGCACAAAATCTAGATCCCCGAAGCGTACATATCAATTTGGATGGAAGTCTGTTGGCCTTGGGACCAGACTCAGACGGCAGCCTCAAATGGCTCACATTCCCCGCTGAATATGCACCGTGGGCAGCCGTTCAACCTGACATCTTGAAAGCGGCCCGCGAGATAGGAGGTAGCGGGCCGATGGGCTTACCGAACTACAACTTCGTAGAGGATCGCTACCCGATGGCGGGCATCATGGAGTTTTACGGAGTCCGCGAGCATTACGGCTCACCGCAGTGGCTCGAACAAAACGCGGGGCTCATTCGCGACGGTTTCCCCGCCCTGCTCAAAAACAATCCTCCGAACGACGCCCCCTCCCTTGCGGTTCGCGAACGCCAACAGACAGCCAAGCAGCGCCTGGCGCGCCTCCAAGGCCTGCCATCTCCAAGCGTCCAGACGCCCACGCCACCGTTCAGACGCAACCTGGTCGACGCGGCTATACCCACGCCACCGCCCGTTGGGTCCGTGGACATCATCGGCCAGCGTCTGTTTGAAGGGGAACCGAACAGGCAAACAGTGGTAGCCGGATTGCTCAAGGACGCCATCAGCAAGGCATTGCCCGCACTGAATGTGGATGTCCAGCAGTTGGCCTTCGCCGTCCCCGACCCGGCAAATCCCGGTCAATTCCTGGAAACACCGCTGATGGAGTTGGCCATTAACCACGTAGAAGGCGCTGATGCTCCGGTGTTCAGCAGTGACGGCAAGTTTTTCGACACCCGCGCGGACGTACAGGCACGTACCGGCGACCCTGCGGGCACCGCGCTCGACATCGATAAAGCGGCTGTCCAACAGGCTATCAGCCAGTTGCCAGGTAAATTGAACGAAGCACTTCAGACAGCCAGGCTCGATTATTGGGGCAGGCCACCGTTCAATGACCCCATTCCTGGTTCAGGCACCGACACGTCAGTGGGTGTCACGCCCATTTTCGCCGGAGACCGCCGGTTGATGCTCAGTGACCTGGTACGTAACAACCTGCGCCTGGCCAGCATCAAGCAACCGGGGCTGGATGACGAGCAACGCGAAACCCTGGACATGCTCGTGAGGTGTCCCCAGGGCTCGACACGCCCCAAACTGGCGGATGATTCTGAAGTAGCCGTGCACATGCTGGCCAGCACCGAAAATAACCATTCAGGCACCCCGGAGTTTCAAACCCCCAACCTGGTTATCGAACGCAAGGTCGCAGGGCGCACGATCGTATTGGTCTGCGAACCGAGCGGCAAGGTAACCCCTTATGCCTCCCTGGCTGCCGTCAAAGATAAATGGGACCAACACCTCGAACAGGCAAGACCACACGAAACATTCAGCACCCACTTGACCAAGGTAGACGTCGATGCGTTCTATATCCAAGCGAACATCATTATCAACGGGCATGAAGCAAAAGCAGTGGCCACCGAGCCAACACTGCTCGACACGCAGCGACCGGATCGCTCTCAGCACAAGGTGTCCGATTGGATAAAAAATACCTCCGATGCCAACCGCTTCATCTTGCACGACCTCGTCCTGGAACTGGCGGGTTATATGTACCGCCACAAAGAGCAAACCTATAACAGCGGTATCCCGGACATCCGTACTTTTATCCAGAGCCAATTAAACGCACTCTCACCGCCTCCCGTCCCCTATGACATCAATGATGTGGAAGTGGTATTCCACACGCCGTATGCCGTGCCTGTCAGCGGCTTCGGAGCCATCCAAACCACCAGGATGCCCCTCAGCGACGCCTTCATTCAAAACCTTGCAGGACTACCGGGCGGTCGCATAGAGGTTCGTCACAAACCAACCGGGGCATTGATACCTGCCTTGGGGCAAGAGGGTGCTCTCAAAGAACTGATTCAAAAAATAGATGCCGGCAAAAACTATCCCGAGCTGCTTAAACGCGAGTTGCTCAACGACCCCGCCAAAAAGACAGAACGTCAATTACGCTTTGCGCAACAAGTGCCAATCGAGTTGAAGATGAAAGCCTTGGAGCTGACCAGTAAAGGCGCTGAGGGTTTTGATAACGCCATGGGTTACCGGTACCTCCAGGCAATACTTGACCCCATGCCAGGGAAAAAGTATGTCAATGGCAACGAGATCACGATGCGTCCCTTGGCGTTCGAACGCGAGCCGGGCGCCACACCCGATGTCGTCGAAAACATGTTCCTGATCGAACCCAAGGACAGCTCGGTAGGCCCGCATATTCTCTATCGCCCCTTGATAGCAGAAGAGCCCTTGCTACAGTTTCCTTCGCGCCAGGCTTTAATGGAGGCACTGCGTAAAACAAAGTCGCTCCAAGATGACGCAGTTGCCTGGCTACCTGATGAAGCGACCCGCTCCATTTATGATCACGGTGGTTTCAGCGAGCCCCATCTACCGAGAAACAGAGTGTTTATCGATGAATTCACGTTACCGCGCAGGCCTGCCGCCCCAACGTTGGCGACCAACGGCGATGCCATCGACACACTTGCAGAGAAGGTGCAATCCGGGCAACTGATGGACTACCTCTACGATGCCAACGCCAACGCCCTGGCAACATTGGCCGAGCGCCAATCGGTGTCCAATTCGCAAAGCCGTTGGGCGACCTTCAAAGAAGGCGGCTTCCTGCTGCTCAACGCAATACTGCCGGCCCTTCGCGGGCCGGCGGCCGTTGTGGGCCTGGCACTGCAGACCCAGGGCATCCTCGGCGATCTTAAAACCTTGGCCAGTGAAAAGGAGGGCAACAAGGACGCGGCCATGGCGGATCTGTTGGCCAACCTGGCATCGTTGGTGCTTCATTCCAGTGTGCGGCGACAATCCAGACCGGCAAGCGTTGCCCCACCGAGGCAAGTGCCGCCCAAACCACCCATAACGGTCGTTGAAAACAATCATTTGCCCACCACAGAAGTAACAACCTCGACTGCAACAGATGGAACACAATATCGCCCCATCATTGAAGCCTTCCAAAAAGACGGATTACTGATCAGAACCCTTCAGCTCAGGAACGCGCATCTGGAGTTTCATAACACCGGTGAGAACCTTGACAGCATTCGTGCGCAGGGCGAGGCCAATAGAGGACACGGCGGGCTGCGCAAATGGAGCCTGGCTCAAGCAGACTTGTTGCCCAACTACTACAAAATGGGTGACAACGCTGGAGCCCTGCCGCGAAACATGGCCATCCTGGCGCTGCCGGAAAAACTCCAGGACAACATCACGGCCATACATGAAAAAGACGCCTTCTCTGGGAACATCCAGGCCGACACGCGATACCTGGGGCGGGAGAAGGCCCGTGAAGGCATGCAAGGCTTATTGAATGACCTGAAGAACCAACAAGGCGAGCACCCCGGCAGCGCGCTTGAAAACAGCGAAATACAGACGGTAGGCGTGCCACCCGATGCACTGGTCGGCCTGGTTTTCTATGGTTCAAACGGTCAGACCTGGGAGGCCGCCAAGCCACAGTTTCAGAAAGCCATTAACCGAGCCGGCCCTGAGTTCGATGGGAAGTCATACCCT
The DNA here is from genome assembly GCF_012030485.1 of Pseudomonas sp. B14(2022). NCBI lineage: Bacteria > Pseudomonadati > Pseudomonadota > Gammaproteobacteria > Pseudomonadales > Pseudomonadaceae > Pseudomonas > Pseudomonas sp. B14(2022). The sequence continues at coordinate 10,851 of NZ_JAAUVM010000005.1, read as the reverse complement.
GTCTTTACCTACAAGGTAGAGGGCGGAAAAACCAAGCTGGAATACCTCGAAACACTGAAGGTTGATACCAAGACCGGCTAGCAACACCCTTTTGCCGGCCAACGCGCGTTAATCAAACCACTCCCGCCGCCCCTCGAACGTACTCACGATCAGCTCGACGATCATCTGCACCGCTTCGGGGTGGCGCACCTGCGCGTTCACCGCCAGCCACACCTGACGCTGCATGCGCTCGGCCAACAGCCCTGGTAACGCCACCAGCCCCCGGTCGAAGCTGCTCATATAATGGGGCAGCAAACCGATGCAGGCGCCGCAGCGGATCATCTCCAGCATCAGCGAATAGGCATGCACCTGCACCACCGCCGCCAGGCGCTGTTGCACCACCTGGTTCCACGGCTGCAGAGCCTCGACCTGGGCGTCCGGCTGCCATTGCACCAGCATGTAGTCGGCCAGGTCTTCCACGCTGTCCGGGCGCGTGATCAGCCGTGAATAGCGCTTGGCGATATGCGGCAGGTACTGCAATCGCGCCAGCGCCCGCGGCGGTTCGGTGACGAAGCTCGGGCCGGGCATCGGGCCGTCGGTGTCGGCCAGCCACAGCACTACGTCCACGTCCACCGCTTGCAGTGACAAGTGGCTGTCGAGGGAGATGATCTCCAGGCGCACGCTGGCATTGCGGCGCAGCAAGGCGATCAGGTCGCGGCCGAGGATGTCGTGCAGGATCGGCTCGGCCACCGCCAGGCGAATCAGCGGCTGTTCCAGTACCGGCAGGTGCCGTTCGTGGGCCAGGGCGATCAGTTGGGCCTGCAATTGCTGGCCGTCACGGCTGAGCACCAGGCCGTTGCCCTGGTAGCTGAACAGCGCATGGCGCAGGTGTTCCTCCAGCTGGGCCAGGCGCTTGCGCAACAGGGTTGCCTTGATATTCAGGCTGCGCGCGGCCTGCATGAAACAGCCGCAGCGCGCACTCACCAGAAAGTAGCGTGCCACCTCCGGATCGATCTCACTGGCCAGGGCCAACCAGGCACTGCGTGGCTCGGAGGGTGCGCGATAAGCAGTGGGCCCCTGTGGGGCAGACGGTTCGAGAAATGCCATGGGAGACTCCCTGTCTGGTTGGTCTGTGCATCCAATGCGGGTTGAGGCGTGTTACTCCAGCACTTTGTTCAACTCGGCGCCGTCGATACTCAAGGTCGCGGTGTTGAGCATGCCTTCCAGGTAGGCCTTGGCGATCTGTTCCTGGCGCTGGGCGCGCAGGGCCTGGGTCAGGCGTTCACGCAGCTCGTCCAGGGTGGCGGTACGCGCCGGCTGCTGGCCGATGAGCTTGAGCACATGGAACCCGGCAGGACTTTGCACCACGTCCGAGACCGCACCGACCTTGAGCCGCGCCACCGCGCCGCGCACTTCCGGCACCAGTTGCTGCAACGGCTGCATCCCCGAGTCACCACCGCGCGCGGCGCTGTCGGGGTCCTGGGAAAACTGCGTGGCCAGGGCGGCAAAATCAGCCGGCGCGGCCTGCGCCTTGCGGCTCAGTTCCTGGGCCTGGCGCCGTACGGCATCGAGGTTTTGCGGGTCATTCACCGCGAGGAAAATCTGGCTCACCCGGTACAACGGCGGCGTCACCCACTGCGCCTTGCCACTGTCGTAGGCCTGTTGCAGTTCGGCGGCGCTGGGGTAGTCCGCCGGTACCTGGCTGACCGAGAGCATGTAGTCGCGAAACACAATCTGCTCGGTGGCGGCGCGGGTCTGCTGCTCCACCTCCGGGCGCTGGCGCCAACCCTGGGCGTCGGCCTGTTCGAGCACAGCCTTTTGCGCCAGCCTCGAGCGAATCCAGGTTTCCAGGGCGCCACGGTTGCCGCGCAGTTGCTCGCGGGATTCGGCCGGCAGGCTGGCCAGCACGCTTTTCAGCTCCGGCAGGTCGATCTGCTGATTGCCCAGGCGCGCCACCGCCGGCCCACTCGCTGCCGGATTGATCACCGGCGCCGGTTGCTGCGCCGCCACGGGGTCACTGCCCGGTCGCAGGCTCAAGCCCACCGCCACCACCAGCAAGGCCAGCGCACCCGCGCCGACCATCAGGGTCGGCTTTTTCACAGGACCGCCGCCCCTTCACCCACCGCGGCGGCCTGCAACTGCGCGGCCTGCTGGCTGTACTCACGCAGGTAGACGATAAATTCCTGCAACAGGCGGTCCCACAATTCCAGCTGGCTGCGCAGGTGCGTGGCGCCAACGCCAGCCACCACCACGTCCATTTCCATCAGCAGGAACTCACCCTGCACCGACAACCGCGCAAAGCGCCGCGAGGCGTTCCATACCGGGGCCAGGCCTTCGGGCAACTCACCCTGCACCCGCAGCGCGCAGCTGTAGGTGAAATCCACATAGCTGCCCTGCTCCGCCGCCGGGTTACCAAAGCGCACGGCAAAGCCAATGCCCTGGCTGGCGCTGAGCAGTTGCACGATGCCGTTCTGTTCGCTCTGGTTAACCCGGTAGCCGGCGTCCTGCAACAGTTCGGTAAGGCTCTGGACGGTGACGCTGGTGATCAATTCGCTCATGGTGATTTCTTCCTTGTCTGTCAGTGATTGGCAGTTGCCTGGGGCGCATCAAAACGGCTCTTGTACAGATCATCGCCAAAACCCTGGGCCAGTTCCTCGAACTTCACCCGGGCGCTGCTGGCGAACGGCTGGCGAATGCTCATCACCTCGGCCACATCGATTTTTTCGTAGGCCGCGAGCAGTTGCTGGGCCACGCCGTACATCTGTTGATTCTTGACTGAACATTGCTGCACTTGTGTGTCACGTTCACTTAAGGCCGCCTGCAAGCGCGCGCGCTCGGCTTCCTTGCCCTTGGCCAGCACCAGCAGTTCGTCATAGGCCTTCTTGAACTTGCCGATCTGCTCGTTGCTCGCCGCCACCTGGGCCTGCGCCTGGCTGTGCAGGCTCTGTTGCTGGCCGGCCAGTTGCTCAGCCGTGCCACGGGCCTTTTCCAGCTCGGCCGTCAGTTGCTTGATTTGCGCCTGGGCCTGCTTGGCCTGGTTTTCGGCGGCCAGCCGTGCGGCACTGGCCTGGGCCTGTTCGCTTTGCAGCGCCTGCAATTGCTGGGTGGTGCTGCGCAATTGCGTCCGCAGGCGTTCCTCCATGCCTTCGGCCGACGCGCCGGTGGACACCAGCAGCAGTAGCAGCGCGCAGATTCGAGTGTTCATGTGGCATCTCCCTGCGCATCAAAAGCGCGTGTTGAGTTCCAGTTGCATCACATCGACTTCGAACGGCTGGCCATATACTTCGGAGGCGCTCAACCAACGCGCACTGGCGTAGATGTTCTTGTCGATACCGTAGTTGCCGCCGATGAAATACCCCTTGGCGTTGGTGCCGCCCAGGTGGAACGACGAGTCGTTGAAGCCGTCGGGCAAGGCGTCGGGCTGGATGTACTTGTAGCCGGCCAACACGTTCCAGTCGCCGCGCTTGCGCATCTCCAGGGCGCTGCCGAGGGTGAACGAGACCATCAGCGCATTGCCGCCACTTTCAAACTGGCCATTGCTGTTGAGGTTGTTGACGATCTCGCCTTCGCTGCGCTTGAGCATCTCGCCCTTGTCGTAGGCCAGGTTGTGGATGAAGTTCGCCTGGCTGCGCAGCTTGAAGTCGCTGGGCAGTTCGCTGTCCCAGACCAGGTTGAGGTCCAGCACATCGAACTTGGACGCCAGGCCTACGTACTGCGGGTCAGGTGTTCGCGCTGGATCCGCCGGGTTGGTGGTGTTGTTGCGCAGGTTGAACACGGTGTTGCCTTTTTGCATGAAGGCCACACGTGTGCCGTCGGTGTCGCAACCCGCCGCGCCCTGCCAGGTGGAACAAGGACTGGAGCGCTCGCCTTCGATGTCCTGGAACTGGTAGTAAGCGGCCGCGAGTTTGAGGCGGTTGCTGCGGTTGATCTTCCAGTCGGCGCCAATCTGCCCGCCAAACAACCATTTGGTTTCGCTGTCTTCCTTGTCGATGCCATTGCTGCTGGCGGTGTCGGAGGTGTACTCGACCGGGAAGGCGCCGAGGGTACCGAACAGGCCCCACTCGCTGTTGAGGCTGTGGTTGAAGATCGCCGCCACGCCGTCGAAGTTGAGGTCGTTGGAATACATCATGTCGGTGGCGTAGAACGGGTTGCCAATGCGCCCGGCGGTCAACGTCATGTAGTCGGTGGTTTTCCAGCTCAGGTAACCCTGGTCGAGCCAGATGTCCTTTTTGCCAAAGCCGCCGCCCAGGGTCTGGGTGGTGGACACCGGGTTATTGTCGGAGCCGGTGGCGATACGAATGCCGGCGGTCCATTCGGGCGAGATCACCGCTTTCATGCCCAGGCGTGCCCGCAGGCGGAACAGGTTTTCGCGGTCCTCGCGGGTGTTGATCAGCGGTGGGAACTTGGTGTTGGAGTTTTTGTTGACGTCGTAGGGGCCGGTGTCGTTCAGCTTGGCGTAGTCGGTGATGGTGTTGTCGTTGCGGCCGGAGAAATAGCGCGACTCGTCGCGCAGACGAATATCGCCATCGAAGCTGATGCGCGAGATCCAGTCGGGGAAGGTATTAGGCTGCGCCCAATTTTCCTTCTTGGCGGTGGACATGACTTCGGCTTTGACCTGGTCGCGGATCTGGTCGCGCACCGCCTGCGGCACGTACTGCACGCGCACATCGCCAGGCGCGGTCGCCGGGCCGCTGGCGACCACCGGCGCGGCATTGGCCTGGCGGGCCTGCTGGGCTTCTTTTTCGGCCTGGGCGATCAGCCCATTGGCGGTGTCCTGGGTCAGCACACCTTGCTGCACCAGCAGGCGGATCAGGTTGATGGTGACGTTTTCCGAAGGCGCAACCGGGGCTGCCGCCGCTTGCCCGACCAGGGTCGCGATGACCATGCCAACCGCCAGGGTCAGTCGATTCACGGGGGAAATCATGTGTACGCAACTCCTGTAAAAACCGTAGATAAGAGGTTTCGTGCAATCAATCCGGGCGCCGGCCCTTGAGGGACAGGCGCATGGGCAGCGTCAGCGACGCCGGAGGTTTCTGTGTGGCACGCGGCGCTCGGATCAACGCGAGCATCTGCGCGTCGGTCTCGGCATCCCCGCTGGACTTGGCCACCACGGCCTTCGTCACCTGGCCATCGGCGCCCAACCACAGGTCTATCTGTATCGAGAACGCCTTCTTGCGCAGCTCAGGGTCTTCGCGCATCAGGCGCTGATACGTACCGGCCAGGTACTGCTTGTACGTGCCGGTCCCCAGCCCACCGCCGCCACTGCCGGCCATGCCGCCGCCCTTGCCGGCGCCGATGTTGAAGCCGTCGTTGCCGGACTGCGCATCGCCGTCGATCTGCATCGGGTTGGCCAGGTCTTCATTCGGTGAAGGCGGTGCTTCCTCGGCCGGCTTGACCTCTTCGGGCTCGGGGCTCGGCACCGGCTCCGGGACTTTCTCTTCAACCTGGGGCTCGGGCTCCTTGGGCTTCTCCGGGGGCGGCGGCGGCAGTGGCGGCAACGGGATAATCGTCGGCACCTTCGGCGCTTCACGGCGTACGCCACTCATGTCATTGGCCCACTGCCAGAGAAACCAGGCCGCCACGGCACTCAGCAACAGGCCGGCGCCCCACTTCAACGGGCGCAACGGCGGTTTGTTCTTCACCGGCAATGGCGCGATCGGGATCTGTGCGGTCATGACTCAGCCCTGGCTCGGTTTGCCGGTGACCAGCCCGACCTGGGACAGCTCCAGCCGACGCAGCAGGTCGAGCACCTCGATGACCTTCTGGTACTGCACCATCGCATCGCCGCGCACGATCACCGGGAAGTCCGGGTTCAGCGCTTTCTCGACGCGCAGGCGTTCCTCGAGTTCGCCGAGGGTCACCGGGTAAGCGTCGAGGAACACCTGGCCGCCGTCGTTCACGGAAATGGCCTTGGTCTTGGCCTCCGACAGCGACACCGAGGCGCTGGCCTTGGGCAGGTGAATCTGGATCCCCGAAACCTGGGCGGTGGCGGTGAGGATAAACATCACCAGCACCACCATCAGCACGTCCACCAGGGGCGTGATGTTGATGCTGTCAACGGCGGCATCATCGTCATCGTCGTGGGAGGCATTTACGGAAGCCATGGCGATTCTCCTCAGGCCGGAACCGATGCGTGATGGTCGCGACGGTGCGCGGTTTCACTGTGCTGGCTCTCGCCGTGCATCTCCGCCAGGCGGGTGATGAACTCGTCGACGAATACCCGCATGTCGGCGCTGACTTCCTTGTTACGCGTGATCAGGCGGTTGTAGCCAAACAACGCGGGGATCGCGACGAACAGGCCCATGGCCGTGGCCAGCAAGGCCGCCGCCATGCCTGGGGCGATGGCGTTGATGTTCACGTCGCCGGCCATGGCCGTGCCGAGGAACACCACCATGATCCCCAGCACCGTACCGAGCAGGCCGATGTACGGGCCGCCGGCGATGGCGTTGGACAGGGTCGACAACTTGGAACTCAGGGCCTGGTTCTCACGGGTACGCACGCCGTCCATGGAGCAGCGGATCGCTTCGATGGTCGCCGCCGACACCGACGAGGTATCGGCGCCCTGGGCACGGCGGGTGCGGATCTCCTTGACCGCCACCAGGTACAGGCGCCACAGCGAAGAATGGCTCAGGCGCTCAGCCAACTGCGCGTCGTCGGCATACATCTCCAGGCGCGTGCCGATCTGGGCGAAGTGCTCGCGGAACACTTCGTTGGCACTGCTCAAACGGCTGACCTGGCGGTTCTTGCGCAACATGATCACCCACGACTGGAACATCATCGCCACCAGCACCAGGATGATCACCCAGGCGTCCACCGGCACGGCGTTGAGCAAAAAGCCCAGGCTGCCGAAACCGAAACCGGACTGTTCTTCATCCACGCCGTAGGCCACCAGTTTCGACTCGGCGCCCTGGGCGCTCGCGTCAGCCAGCAACAGCGCGGCCGGGCGCGCCACCTTGGACAGGCGCAGCTCATCCATGGCCCCGGCGAACGGCAGGTGCGTGCTGCCGGCTTCCGGCAGATCGGCGCCGATCGCCAGTTGAGTGTTGAACGCGGGCATGGCCACGGCGAGGGTGGCGCTTTCACGGCCATTCACGTACAGCGTGACCTTGTCACCCTCGGCGGTGAACGCCAGGTGCTGCCATTGACCAGGGTTCAGCGGTTGGGTCGACACCGCGCGCTGGCCGTCGATCTCCACAAACGGCGAGCCCTGGTTCAGGCCCAGCAACAGGCTGTGGGCGCCGTCACGCCGGGCCAGCACGATTTGCTCGCCACTGGCCTGGTCCAGGCGCAGCCAGGCGCTGAAGGTGAAGGCAGCGCCGGCGGCGTGTTGCAGCGACGGGCTGGCCGGCAACATCAGCGGCTGGCCGGCGAACTGCAAGGCACGGCCGATCACGCCGTCGATGCTCGCGCCGGTGGCGTTCAACGCGGTGTTGGCGTAGGCCGTGGTGTCCCGTGGCGGCGTCGCGTTGGCGCCATCGAAGTGATAGAGCGCGGTGTAATTCGGGTCGAAAGTCAGTTGGCCGTTAGCGGTGGCCGGGGCCTTCTGGTTGCCGTAGTACATCCAGATGTCCTGGCGCTGGCCGCCCTCGACCTTGGGCACATCGACCCAGATCAACGCCATGCCCATCAATGGGTCGAAGCTTTCGATCTGGTGATTGAATACGGTCTTGTCATCGGCACTCACAAAGCGCAGGTCGGCGCCGTCGTCCTTGACCCCGTCAAAGGTGAAGTTGCCGGTGTGCAGGCGCACCAGCAACGCGGTGCGGCCCAGGGCCTGATTGATCGCGGCGCCTTGGGCGGTGGTGTCCACCGAAATCTGTTTGCGGTAGTGCCAATCGTCCTGCCACCAGGCATGGGCGGTGGCCGGGAGCGCGAAGCCCAGGCAGATCAACAGGCTCAGGAATAGGCGTTGCATGGGTGAAGTCTCCGGAAGAAAAAGTCAGAAAGTCGCCTGCACACTGAAGTGCAGTCGCGAGTCCTGTTTCTGGGTGTTCGGTCCATCGAGCAGCGGGTAACCCCAATCCAGGCTGCCGGACAACCACTTGCTCAAACTGGCGCGGGTGCCCAGGCCGACACTGGCCAGGCTGTATTCGTCTTCCTGCTCGGGCAGCGGGTCGTGCAGGCGCATGCGCGCGCCTTCGGCGAACGCGTAGAAGCGCCACTCCTGCACATAACTGCCGAGGAACTTGGCCAGGGACGGCGTGCGCAGTTCCTGGGAGAGCAAATACCCCTCGTCCCCGGTGCGCTCGGCCGCCAGGTAGCCGCGCACCGAGGTGGCGCCGCCGGCGGAATACTGCTCGTTGGACACCAGCGGCCCGGAGGCCAACTGGAAAGCGCCCTTGGAGGCCGACTGCCAATCGTTGGCGAAGGTGTAGGTGTAATTCAGGTCACCCTTGAGCACGGCAAAACTGGCACTGGCCTTGTAGCGCTTGTAATCAAACTCTTCGGCGTCGCTGCCGTAGCCAAAGAATGCGCGGGTGCCGACCACCAGGTTCAAGCCCAGCCCCAGCTGGGATTGCTCGGTGTAGCGATAGCCGTTGTAGCCCAGGGTGAACGGTGCGTACTTGAGCGGCACCTGGTCGCTGCTGGAACCGAACTTCAACTGCTCGTCAAAATCCTTGAAGTCGATGCCGAACGAAAACGAATTGGCCCAATTGCCCGCCGCCGGCAAGCTGTAAATGGCGGACACGCCATAGGAGTGGCCCTTGCCCAACACGTTGCTGCCGCCGATGGTGGCGATGTTGCTGTCGGACTGGTAACCGGAGAACTGCAAGGTCCAGCGTTCGTTCAACGGCGCACTGTAGGAGCCCGACCAGACCTTGGCATTCTCGGTGTCCTGAGGCGCGGTGAAGTAGGTCAGGGAAATGCTGTGGCCCAGTTGCCAGAGGTTGTCGTAGCCCAGGGTGGCGACCGAGCGCAGCTTTTCGGTGTCGGCGCTGTAGTCGTTGTTCAAGCCGAGGCTGGCGTGCCAGGGGTTCTGGTCTTCGACCTGCAGGTCCACGTCCATGGTGCCGGGGCGCTGGCCTTCGCGTACCAGTGGCGTAACCTGCCGACCGGCACTGCGGTTGAGCCCGGCCAGTTGGGTTTGCACCGTGGTGAAATCCGGCACCGCGCCTTCCTTGAGCCCCGGCACTTCGTCGCGGATCTCCACCGGCGAGTAGTGCTTGGCGCCGACCACACGCACGCGGCCCACCTTGGTCTCGCTGACCTGCAGATAGACGATGCCGTCATCGACCTTCTGCTCCGGCAGCTCGACAAACACCGACTGATAGCCACGCGCCTGGTAGATCTTCTGCAACGCATCGCGCGCGCCTTCGATATCGTCCAGGGTCTTTTGCGGGCCGAGAAACGGGTACACCGCCTCCTCGATCGTCGCCGCATCGAGCACGGTATTGCCGCGCACGAAGTACTCGTTGACGTCCACCTTGCGCGCCGGGGCCTCATCGCCCTCCTCGGCCCACACCGGTTGCGCCAGGACGCCCAGCGTCAGGCAGCACAACGCCAGCGTTGATTTGAACAGATGCTCCACACCGCCCCCTAACTGTCTAAGATTTTTCGCCGTCGCCGATTGCACGGCGTCTGGCCTGCTCAATTACTGCTGGTCGAAAGATGGCTGTGCCGCGCCAGCCAGGTGTGCAGCAAGGCGAAGTTCAGGGAGAACTCCGGCATGTGCAGCAAGGCGCCGCAGAACACTTCACCGATGATGGTCTGGATCAACTGCACGGCCTGCGGGTTGTTCAACAGGCTGGCGATGTCGCGCTGCAGGACGTGGATGCTCCACACCTTCTGGTTCAGCTCCAGGCCGACGAACCAGCGGAACAGCAGGTTGTAGTTCAGTTGCTCGTGCAGCTGCTGTTCGCTGGGCACCGAATACAGCAGTTGCAACAGCAGGATCTGCACCACGGTCTGCGGCGCGATCAACATGCCCGGCTCGGCCTGGAGCAGGTAGCGATGCTGCTCGAGCACCTCGTCGATCTGCGGGCGCAACAACACCAGCGAATGCCCTACCGGGATGTAGCTGGACACTTCCTTCAAGGCGCCCTGCCAGTCGTCCTGAGAGACGATCCACACCCACGGCGCGCCGTAGCGGTACACCGAAACCGGCTTCTTGCGCGCGGCCTCGACGATCTTCGACAGGCGCTGGTCGAGCTCTTGCATGCCGACTTTCGAGTAACGTTCCATAGTTCCCATTGCCCCACTCCTGGCGTCCCGCTGACGGCTGGGGAGGCGGCTCGTGGCGGCCTCCAGCGCGTTACATAGGCAAGACGGAAGTGGCGATGAGCTACCGAACTTTTGTCATGAAAGCTTCATTTGGGATTGTGAGGGGGGCAATTTTTCGGGGGGCTGCTTTGGCGGCCCTAGAGCTGAGCGGAGTTGTGCCCGGTGTACTCGGTTGGAAATGTGGGAGGGGCGGTGCGACGATTCGACTTGCCCCCGATGGCGGCCTCTGGGCCGACCATTTGCTGGGGTTGGAATGAGTACATATCCGTTGCTGCGGTAACGGCTGCTTAGGGTTCCGCTCTTACAGCGGGTCACTTTGGAAAAGCCCCAAAGTAACCAAAGGGCTCTTGCCCCACCACTCGGTACCTCGCCTAGGCTCGGTATGCCCGAACGCAGGCTTGAATCCGTGGGTAACCCGGCAGGACGCCGGGTTAGCCGCGCTGGGCCATGGATGGCCCATCGCGGCGGCCCACGCTCCAAAGCCGGAGTGAGGGCACACCGAGCCTAGGCGAGGTGCCGAGTGTTGGGGCGTGTACGGGACAACCACATGGGTTACAAAAAAGTGCATTCACATAGGTGACACTTTGATTGAAACATAGCCGTTCTTTGCATCCCTGGCATTGACGTGACCTAAGATCACCGGACCGAAAA
>NZ_JAAUVM010000059.1:0-317 GCF_012030485.1 Pseudomonas sp. B14(2022) | reverse complement strand
CAGCCTCTCCAGCCACTGGCGCGCTCGCCCGGATTTGATATGCCCCAGCACCTGAGCGCCCAGGCGAATCTGCACGCCCATGCCACGGCTCGCCCAGATCAGAAATAGATTGATCAACACCTCGCCGCTGATCTCGCCCAGCACTTCATACATCTCGGGCGGAGGTAGCAGGCGCACCCAACTGACCATGGCCGACACGTAGATAAACAGCAGCGGCTCATCGCTGAGCACCAGCAAACCGTTGGCAATGGTGTCTTTGCCGAGCTTCAACAGTTCATCGAGTTCGGCCTGGGAGATGTAGGCCAACAGCTTTTCGC
>NZ_JAAUVM010000058.1:0-340 GCF_012030485.1 Pseudomonas sp. B14(2022) | reverse complement strand
TTTAATCTTGACGATGACCTACTCTCACATGGGGAAACCCCACACTACCATCGGCGATGCATCGTTTCACTACTGAGTTCGGGATGGGATCAGGTGGTTCCAATGCTCTATGGTCGTCAAGAAATTCTGTGTATCGGAGCGTTGCTTTAGCAACGTACCGATGAAATTCATGGACTTCTACATAAACGAAACCCCTGTCTGCGTTAGCAAACAGGGGTTTCGGAATTTAATCTTGACGATGACCTACTCTCACATGGGGAAACCCCACACTACCATCGGCGATGCATCGTTTCACTGCTGAGTTCGGGATGGGATCAGGTGGTTCCAATGCTCTATGGTC
>NZ_JAAUVM010000057.1:0-408 GCF_012030485.1 Pseudomonas sp. B14(2022) | reverse complement strand
CCTCATCATCGCCGCGATCGGGGTGTTCGGCTCGATCTCCGTCGCCCGGTTCGTCGCGAGAAGGGACAACACGACCTCATGAACATCCTCGGTCTCGTGATCCCCGACCCCGTCATCGACGTGGCTGTGCTCGTGCTGATCCTGCTCGGGGCGCTGCTGTGCCTGTCGGCGGCGGTCGGGCTGCTGCGCTTCCGCGACGTGCCGTCCCGGCTGCACGCGGCGACCAAGCCGCAGGTGCTCGGACTGCTGCTGATCTGCATCGCGATCGCCCTGTCGCAGCGGTCGATCGGCGGCATCCTGCTGGGGTTCGTGCTCGTCGCGCCCGTCGTGCTCATGCAGTTCGCGACGGCTCCGCTGTCTGCGCACATGGTCGGGCGACAGGCCTACCGCAACGGCACCATCGAGCAG
>NZ_JAAUVM010000056.1:0-783 GCF_012030485.1 Pseudomonas sp. B14(2022) | reverse complement strand
TGGACGCGCATGCCGAGGCGGTGAAGCCTTTGCTGCTCGGTGGCCCGGCGACAGCGATCAAGACCGTATCGGTTTCGCCGTTGAAGGCTGGGGAGCACGTGGTTTCGAACCCGGTGCCGGCGGTTCGCAGGAAGACTCAGCAGACGGTGTTGGTCAGGCAGGAGCCTGTCGATGATGTGCCTGTTGTATCGACGAATCCGAAGGGCGATGCGGCGGCTTCTTCGGATAAGACCGTCACCAACGGCTGCCCCGTGTCGATGGTTACCGGGGAGGAACTGCTGACCCTGACCGATGGCACGTTGGACGGGATTTTGCCGTTTGAGTGGACACGGTTGTATCGCACCAGTGCGGTGGAAGTGGATTGCGGGTTGGGGTTTGGCTGGAGTCATTCGCTGGCGCATCGGCTTGTGGTGTCGGGCGATTCGGTGGTGTGGACGGACCATGAGAACCGCAGTACTTCGTTTCCGATGCCGACCGTTGCTCGACCGGCCATCACCAATAGTTTGGCCGAAGCGGCGATCTATTGGGGCGCTTCGCCGGATGAGTTGGTGTTGTCCCAGGCGTCGCGGTTTTATCACTTTCGCGACGGAGTGTTGGTCTCCATCAGCGATGCGTACGACAACCGGCTGCGGATTTCTCGGGATTATTTGGGGCGGATTGAGCGGCTGGATAACGGCGTCGGACGCTCGCTGTTCCTGCGCTATGCGTTCGGCCACATCGTGGCGGTGGACTATCAGGTTCAGCGCGCCAAGGGGTATGAACCCTTCGAGTGGGTGACCGAGC
>NZ_JAAUVM010000055.1:0-855 GCF_012030485.1 Pseudomonas sp. B14(2022) | reverse complement strand
TGAACTGGTCAAGTAATCTTGGACACTGATTAAGGTTCACGCCGCCAACCTTTCCTTCACGACCGGCGACCGGTAGTCGTTGTAGCTATGAGGCCTGCTGATGTTGTAGCGCGAGACATAGCGCTGCACGTCTGCTCGGGCCTCATGTTCCAGTTTGTAGCCCGTTTCAGGCACCCACTCTGATTTCAAGCTGCCAAAGAAACGCTCCATCGGGGCGTTGTCCCAGCACTCGCCTTTACGGCTCATACTCTGCCTAAACCCTTGTTTCAGCAGCTCGTTTCGGAATTTATGACTGGTGTACTGACAACCTTGGTCAGAATGAAACAACACATCCCGGGGATGGCCGCGTAGCTCAATCGCCATGCGCAGCGCTTCGCAGGTCAGGTTGGCATCAGAAATCATCGAGAACGACCAGCCCACGATCCTGCGAGCGTACAGATCCAGAACAGCGGCGAAGTACATCCACCGCTTTCCGACCTTGATGTAGGTTACGTCGCCACACCACACCTGATTAACCATCGTCACATCAAATTTCCGCTTGAGCATATGCGGCGCCACCAAGGCCTCTACGCCCGGCGACTTGTACTTATGGCGCCTGCGCTGACGACTGGCGATGCCAGCTTCGCGCATCAAACTGCGAGCCATATAACGCCCGATACGATGCCCTTTGGCTTGCAGCTCCTTGGACAAAGTACGTGCGCCGGCCGACTCTCTGGATGCCTTGTGGTGCCTGACCAGCGCGGCTTTGAGCTTGTCCCTTTCAGGATTTGCTCTGCCTTGGCGCTGGCGCCAGGCGTAGAAGCTACTGCGGTTGACCCCAAACGCCCGGCAACACCTTTTAACGCCGTACCGCTC
>NZ_JAAUVM010000054.1:0-866 GCF_012030485.1 Pseudomonas sp. B14(2022) | reverse complement strand
GGTCAGTTCCTGCGGCGTGCCGAGGTGGTCGAGTTGGTAGTGGTAGGGCTTGGTGTCTTTTGGGCCGAAGCCTTCCAACAGGACCAGCGGCCTGAAACTGTTCGGTTCGTAGAGATAGCTGCGATGGCGGTCCGCATGGTGCTCAGCAATCAGCTTGTCGCCTTGCCAGAAAAACTCCGTGGTTATGCCGTCCACGGTTTTGCTGATGCGTCGCCCAAATGGGTCGTAGCGGTAACTGGCGGTTTGGCCGTTGGGTTGGGTGATGCCGATCAGCCGGTGCTGGCAGTCGTAGCGGTACTCGGTGACGAGTTGATGGCCTTTGCCCCGTCGTTCACGGATCAGGTTGCCGAAGGCGTCATAGTCGTAGTGACGGTCGCCCTGGATCATCAGGCGGTTGCCGGCGACGATGTCGGGGCCGGTGCGGTCTTGCATGAGCAGGTTGCCGGCCGGGGTGTGGCCGAAGCGTTCCTGCAGGTCTTGAGAGTGGTCGGCGCGAGTGAGGCGGCCTAAGGGGTCATAGTGGTAGTGGTGTTCGCCTTTGCGGGTGTCGAGCAGGCGGGTGAGGTTGCCGGTTTTGTCGTAGTCGTATTGACGTTGGTAGAGGTGGTCTTGCTGTTGAGTGACTGCATGGGCGTGCAGGCGGTGCTGGTCGTCGTAGTGGTAGTGGCTGAGGAGTTGGCCTTGTTGGCGTTGGTGTTCCTGACCGGCTTTGAACAGGTGTGAGGTCAGCAGCGCGCCGTTTAATTCGACGGTGGCGAGGTGGCCGCCTTTCGCATGACTAAAAACCAGCCGGTTGTTATCGGGCAGGCGCAGGTGTTGAAGCTGGCCGCAGGTGTCGTAGCCATAGCGCAAGGTGCCCCAGCCCT
>NZ_JAAUVM010000053.1:0-973 GCF_012030485.1 Pseudomonas sp. B14(2022) | reverse complement strand
TGGGGCGTGTACGGGACAACCACATGGGTTACAAAAAAGTGCATTCACATAGGTGACACTTTGATTGAAACATAGCCGTTCTTTGCATCCCTGGCATTGACGTGACCTAAGATCACCGGACCGAAAATCACATTCCATACCCCGTCCTTGATCAGCTCCATTCCAATGTTCTGATGCCTGAGCAGGTGACCCACGTAAATGCGCAGGCCACCTCGATTGATGATTCCACTACAGTCAGCCAGGTAACACTCAATATGGCTGGCATATCCCATTTCCGGCAGCTTCTCTGGGTAGGCCCGGATTGACGGCACGTAGCATGAAGCAGGTGTTTTCTGCCCGAGCGCTTCATGCCCTCGCTCATAATTGTAGTGCTGCATAAATCGATCAAAGTGTTTTTGCTGAGCCTCCCAAGCAATTGCCGGCGGTTGGGGAAAGGTGCTTTTCAATGTCCGGTGCATGCGTTCATGACGTCCATTTTGGTCTGGCCGACCGGGCTCAATTCGCTCAGGAATAATCCCAAGGCGTAACCACCAGATTGACAATTGCGACAGCCCCGCACGCCCTGTACTCGCAAACGGCACGCCGTTATCGGTGCGGATGCGCTCAGGCATTCCATACTCACGAAAAACGCGTTCGAAGGTTTGCTGGGTCTCCTTGAGATTGGTATTGGCCATGCTCTTGCAGGCAAGCAGGAAGCGACTGGCATGATCCATGATCGTCAGCGGATAGCACCAAACGCCCGCACCGGTAAGAAATTGGCCCTTGTAATCAGCGCTGAAGAGCTGATTAGGCGTTTCTGCCTTACGCAAAGGCTTGGGATAGACCGCGACACGCTGACGCGACGATCGAGGCGTGATCAAGTCAGCGGCCTTAAGGATGTTGTAAATCGTCGTTTTCGACGGTGGATCCTGCCCCGGAAAACGTTTCATCAGATCGTTCTGGATCTTTTTAGGACCTGGAGTCGTTTCGCCAA
>NZ_JAAUVM010000052.1:0-1056 GCF_012030485.1 Pseudomonas sp. B14(2022) | reverse complement strand
ACGCTTCGAACTTTCATTTCTGCCGGATACTCCACATCGGGCAAGCATCCTGGATAAATTCGGGTGGACGGCACATACAAGTCTCCCGGACTTTTCATGCCGAGCGCTTCGTGAGGGCGTACGTAATTAAACTCATGCCTGAAATGCTCCAGCAAAAGCTGCTGCTCGACTAAGTTTTTCCCTAAGGGCAACTCAAGTTTCAAGCTACGGTGCATTCGTTCATGGCGACCATTCTGGGCGGGTCTTCCCGGCATGGTTCGCTCGGGATAAATACCCAGCCGAATCCACCAAACTGCCAGTGTGGATATTCTTGCCAGGCCAGGAGAGGCGAACGGTACCCCGTTGTCCGAACGGATAACTTCCGGCATGCCGTACTCCTGAAAAAGCCTCTCAAAGGCCTGTTTTACAGGCTGGGTCATGATCTTGGGATGGGCCCTGCACGCTAAAATCAGCCGCGACGCATGGTCTGTGACGGTCAAAGGGAAGCACATCTGAGCATTAAGCATCTTGAACTGCCCTTTGTAGTCAGCACACCACGTCTTGTTAGGTTCGTCGGCCTTTCGCATTTGTGCGTGGGAAATGCTGTGCCGGCGTTTGAAGCGCCGCTTTTTGACGAGCCCAAGTCGGTCAAGCCATTGACCGGCCGTACTTGGAGAGGGCCAGGTGACGCAGGGATCTTCCAGCCGTAATAGTTCGAGAAGCTTTTTCGGCCCCCATTTATCGTGAGCCTCCTTCATCGCTACTACACGGGCCAAAATCTCGTCGTCGGTTTTATTTGGGCTGTTGTGAGGTCGCCGGGACAGTTCGGATAAAGACCTCAAATCGCCGTCGTGCCGGGCAATCCACTTATCGACGGTAGGTCGGCTAACGTCAAAGCGGCGTGCCAACTGGCTTTTGGTGAAGTTGCCAGAAAGCCAATCAGCTACCAGCTTGATTCTTTGATTCATGGGGGACTCTTGGTTCCAGGGCATGATCAGTTACCTCCTGATCATGCGTATTAGCCTGTAAACCATGTCCCCGGTTAGAAATGTAAACGATGTCCCCGGTTTGTACCGG
>NZ_JAAUVM010000051.1:0-1231 GCF_012030485.1 Pseudomonas sp. B14(2022) | reverse complement strand
TGAATCGCCCCGGGTTTCGTAGACACCTCCATGCCTTAAAATGAGGCCAATCAGGAGGTGCCATGAGCAACCCGCGTTATCCCGAAGAATTCAAAATCCAAGCAGTCAATCAAGTGACCGAAAAGAAGCTGCCTGTCGCTGAGGTAGCGGCCCGTCTCGGCGTGTCGACGCATAGCCTCTATGCCTGGATAAAGCGCTACAGCAAACCTCAAGAAGAACGGCAGCAGGATGATGATCAGCACGCTGAGCTACGTCGTCTGCGAGCGGAACTCAAGCGCGTCACTGAAGAGCGAGACATCTTAAAAAAGGCCGCCGCGTACTTTGCCAAGGAGTGCGGCTGAAGTACGCCTTTATCAAGCAGCGCGCGGGCGACTATTCGATTCGACGGCTTTGCCTGACGCTGAAAGTCCATCCCAGCGGTTATTACGCCTGGCTGTCTGAGCCGCAATCTGTACGCGCCAAAGACGACCAGCGACTGCTGGGTTTGATCAAGCATTCCTGGCTGGAGAGCGGTGGCGTTTATGGCTATCGCAAAATCCACGACGATCTGCGCGAGGTCGGTGAGGATTGTGGTCGTCATCGTGTGGCGAGGCTGATGCGTCTTGAAGGCCTGCGTTCTCAGACAGGTTATCGACGCCGCCCTGGAAAGTACGGCGGTAAGCCAGCGGTCGTCTCACCCAATTTGCTGAAGCGCCAGTTCGATGTTGTGGAACCCAACAAGGTTTGGGTAACCGACATCACGTACATTCGTACGTATGAAGGCTGGTTGTATTTGGCGGTGGTACTGGATCTGTTTTCTCGGCAGGTCGTTGGCTGGTCAATGAAGTCGCAGATGACCAGTGATTTGGCTATTGATGCGTTGTTGATGGCGGTTTGGAGGCGTAAACCGAAGCAAGAGGTGATGGTTCATTCCGACCAAGGCAGCCAGTACAGCAGCTCCGATTGGCGCAGCTTTTTGAAGGCAAACAATTTGGTTGCCAGCATGAGTCGCCGAGGCAACTGTCATGACAACGCCGTGGCCGAGAGCTTTTTCCAGCTTCTGAAACGGGAACGGATCAAGCGAAAAATCTACACCACGCGGGAAGATGCTCGGAGTGATGTGTTCGATTACATCGAGATGTTCTACAACGTAAAACGCCGCCATGGTTTCAACAATCAGCTGTCACCGGTAGAGTTTGAAAAGCGTTACGCAATGAGCTTGCAAGGTGTCTACAGAATCCGGGGCGATTCA
>NZ_JAAUVM010000050.1:0-1252 GCF_012030485.1 Pseudomonas sp. B14(2022) | reverse complement strand
TGGACTTGCTCCCTCGCAGCGGACGCCAAGAAGCGATATTTTAATCGTAACCTTGGAGGCACTTATGGCACAGCAAACCCGCCGCAGTTACACCGACGACTTCAAAGCCCAGGCAGTGACACTCGCCGAAAGCATTGGTCGAGGAGAGGCTGCTCGACAGTTAGATATCTCGGTCAAAACCTTAGGCAATTGGCTGGACGCCGCACGCAATGGGCGTCCTCTCAGTTCTCCCGCCCGGCATCCGGTTTCTGACCTGGAAAGCGAGCTGGCCCGGCTTCGAGCTGAAAATGCCACGCTTAAAATGGAACGAGAAATCCTAAAAAAAGCGACGGCGTTCTTTGCCAGAGAGTCCAACTGAGATACGCCTTCGTCGCCCGTGAACGGACTCATTTTCCAGTCAGGCTGTTATGTCGAGTGATGGAGGTCTCGGTGTCGGGCTTTCACGGCTATTTGAAGCGCCAGGAACGTCCTGATCCAGATGCGGCGATTCGCTTGGAAATTCGTGCGATTCATCGGGCAAGCCGCGGCACTTATGGGCGACCACGTATGGTTAAGGCGCTTCATAACCGGTCGTACGCGATAGGGCACAAGCGAGTAGCTCGTCTGATGAGAGAGGAGATGCTGCGAGGAAAAATCAAAGCCCGGTTCAAACACTCGACGGATAACCGGTATGTCCAACCCATTTCTGAGAACGTGTTGAAACGACGCTTTTCTGTGACAAGCCCGGCGCCCGCCTGGGTGGGGGATATCACGTATATTTCGACTCGCCAGGGTTGGTTGTACCTGGCTGTGGTGTTGAGTGTCCAAACCCGGCAGGTGCTGGGTTACAGCCTGTCGGACCGTATGCCCGAGGGCTTGGTACAACAGGCGTTCATGAACGCCTGGACTAAAGCGCCAGTTGATCATGGTGTGATTTTTCACTCTGATCGAGGCCGGCAATACACCGGTAGCAGTTTTCGCAGCATGATCGCGCAAAGAGGCTTCGTACAAAGCATGAGCCGTAAGGGAAATTGCTGGGATAACGCAGTGGCAGAGAGCTTTTTTGCCACACTCAAGAAGGAAGAAGCCACCGGTGTGTATCCCAGCAAAGCGCAGGCCCATGCATCAATCGCAAGCTACATCCATGGGTTTTACAACGCGGTACGGCTGCACTCGGCGCTGGGATACAGCTCACCTAATGACTACGCAAAGCAACTGAAGCAAACTGCTTAACACTCGCTTCATGGCGTACGTTTTGAGGGAACAAGTCCAT